>CAVKLC010000051.1:0-13563 GCA_963657005.1 bacterium
TGTCAAGGCGTGGTAATCCATATGACAACGCTTTAGCCGAAAATTTCTTTTCAATACTCAAAACGGAATGTATCCACAGAGTAAAACTTTCCGGATATGATGAGGCTCGCCTCATCATATCCGAATACATCAACTTCTACAACAACTACCGTATTCAAACTAAAACAAAACTGACTCCGCTTGAAAAACGAAATCAGTTTGTTGCTTAAAATTTAATTATTCTACCTTAGGCTCCCTTTTTTGTACTGTCTGCACAATCTGGGCGGTTCAATTGTTCGCCCCTTTTTCAATTTGATTGGTATGAAAGCTCCGGCACATATTTGTCGCAAACAGCGAAGTGGAAGTTGACGCCTGTTTGCTCGGATATAATTGTTAAAACTTCAAAAAAGTCATCCATATTGGTATTGCTATTATTAATAATATCGACGGTTGAATCAACAAATACATCAGTCAAGTCATAATCGCTTGCGCAAAGACCGACAAGAAAACCGCAAAGCACATTAGCACCTTGGATAGCAAAATCGTTAATATTTATAAGCCTGATATTGCTTGGAAGAACGGTTGAAAGTTTATTTGAATTGTCAACAAAAATTACATTTCCGGTGCTTTCTTTCGCTGTTTGAACACAAGCTTCACTTAGCACTCTCGTTTTGCCTATTCCGTTAATACCTGTAATATACTCTACCATAATAGATACCCCTTTAAAAATATTTTGCAATTTTATTTGCTATAGTAACAGTATCACACAGTTAAGAATATGCAAAAAACAAACGGTTAATGTTTAGTGAAATAATTATTAACAAAACATAGTTTGCGGTCGTGAATAAGCAGCCTTCATTTTCTTAACCTTTTCTTGCTTCCCTCTGACGAGGGTGATTCCCCACAGTGTGGGGAAATGTCACGCAGTGACAAAAGGGACGGCTTTCTTAGAAGGTGGCGTTTTCGCCGTCGATAGGAGAGCAACGCCTACAGCCATATAAGGGTCAACACCCAAAAATGTGATAAGCATAGGGCTGATTACAGCGGCGACGCTCATACCTGCAAAACCCGTACAAAAACCTGCGCCGAGACCTGCAACAAGGCATACTATAAATTTTATGAGCGTAATATCATTCCCTTTTGTATATATTTTTTCCTGTATGTATAAGATACATTATATTCGCAAAAGTGCCAAAGTCAACATACACATTTTTGATTTGTGTTCATTATTTTATATATATTTAATAATTAATTAATTTTGTTAAAAATAAGTTAAATAAAAGTAAAAAATAGTCTTGTGTTTATTAAAATATGGTGCTATAATAAGTTGAAAAATTTTTACGAAAAGGGGTTTTTAAATGGCTAAAACCAAAGCTGCCAAAGAAAAAACAACGGCAGCATCCAAAAAGTACATGAAGCCATCAGAGGTTGCTACTTTCGGTATCGGTCTTTTCGGCGTAGCTCTTTTAACAGGCTGGATGCCGGACTATACCACAACCTTCTTTGCTGACTTCGCATTTAAGGGAAAGGGCTTTGACTCAGCTTCACTTTCTCACATTGTTGAGGTTGTATTCCTCATTGCAGGTTTTGTAGGCGCTATCTGCGAACTTGTTATCGGTGTTCTTGTTGACAGAACTAAAACAAGACTCGGTAAAGTTAAGCCTTGGGTTGGCTTCGGTGCAATTCCGCTTGCTATCATTTCTATGCTTGTATTCGTTGCGCCTAACACAACATCATTCGGTCTTGCTTCTGTTTGGATGATAGTTATTTATTGTCTTTACACCGCAGTATCGTGCGCTGTTGAATCACCGTCAAACTGTTTCGGTGCTCTTTGCTCACCTAACCCTGCTGAAAGAAGCAGTGCTATTTCAATCGCTTCTTTCCTTCGTTCGGTAGGTCAGTCAGGCGGACAGGTTGTTATCATCGTAGTAGGCGCTCTTATGAAGGCTCTTATGGGTCAGCAGCAGTTTAAGAATGCCGAAGGTCAAGGTATCGACCTTATTATTTCAACTGCTATTTGCGCACTCGGTATGATTATCTTTGTTATGATTTTCTTTGCAAACAACAAAGAGCGTGTACCTTACACATCTGAAAAGGTTTCACTTTTGGAATCAATCAAGCTTGTATTTACAAACAAGAACCTCCTTATGGTTTCTCTTACCAAGGTATTCGGCTTCGGTCGCGGCGTTTACGGTACTGTTTCACTTTACATCGCTATTTACCTTCTCGGTTCTAAAGGCTTAAAGCTTGCTCTTATGCTTCCTATGGGTATCGGTACTGCAGTAGGTACTCTCCTTGTTAACTTCGTTCTTAAAAAGTTCTCAACTAAGAAGACATTTATCATCTTCTGCTGCTACGGTGCATCTGCACTCGCTATACTTTACTTAGTATCTAAGGGTATCGGCTTTAACTCAACTCTTATCGTTCCGTTCCTTATCCTCAACTTCTTCTGCGGTATTCAGCACGGTAACACAAATGTTACACCTAACATTATGATTGCAGACTGCGTTGACGAAATGGAATACAAGACAGGCAAAAGGCAGGAAGGTCTTGCTTATGCAGGCTACGGTCTTTTCTCAAAGATTGCTTCTGCATTTACAAAGTTCCTCGGTCCTTGGCTTGTTTACACTTGGAGCCAGTACAAAATTTCAACCGACCCTAATGTTGCTTACGCATCACAGGACGACGCTGTACTTTCTCGTTTCTTAATGATTTACACAATCATCCCTGCTATCTTTGTTATTCTTCAGTTTATTCCTATCTTATTCTATGATATGACCGGCGAAAAGAAAGCAAGAATTACTCAGGCACTCGCTGAAAAGAGAGAGGCTCAGAGCAAGGAAGAAGCTGAGGCTGAAGAAGTAGAAAAAGAATACGAAGAATTAAGCGAAGAAGCTTCAGAGTAAGGAGGGATTAGTTATGGCTGAAACAAAAGAAAAGAAAGGCTTTAACGCCGCTCTTTATGCAGTTGTTGCAGGTGTTGTGGTAGCAGTTATGCTTGTACTTATCACAATTTTTGCATTTACAACAAGATACACCGGCTTTTCTGCCGACAAAGTAGCTCAGGCTTATGTTGACACTATCGTTCAAACAGGTGACGGCTACAACGCTTATAAAAACACACTTGTATCAAAGAATCAGAAGTTCGGCAAATTTGTAACAAACGCTTATATGCTTCCTTATATTAATGAGGACGCCGAAAAAGCTTCATTTGTCGGTACAGGTACAGACGAAGAAATTAAAAAGACCGACGAAGTTTACGACACAATGTATGATTACTATGTTGAGCTTGTTCAAAAGTACGGTCTTGACGATATTGACGCTGTATTTAACGATTATTTCGCTAAGCTTAGTGAAGTAAGAAAAGCAGTTTACGGCGACGAATATATGGATACAGACTTTATGTTTTCCGTATTTGAATCAAATGTAAGCAACTACGGTAAGTCACTCACCGGTACTGAAGAAGAACTCGGTGCCGACGGCAAAACCGTAGTTCAGGAAGCTTCTACAGGTAAGTATCAGGAAATGTTCGGCGACGATTACAAATTCACAGCTACAGTTAAAGAAGCTGTTGAACTTGACGATGCTGACAAAGACGCTTACATTGCAGAGTATAAAGAAAGAATTACTCCTGTTGCCGCTTCAGGCGAATCAAAGGCTGATTCATTCGGTCTTAAAGATGAGGACAAAAACACTCCTAAATCAGATATGATTGGCGCATTTGAAAATCTTGATTGTTCAAACGATATCAAATCTGTTGCTAAATGTACTGTTGATGTTACTCTTGCCGACGGCAAGAGCGTAGCAACACAAGAAGTTTTTGTTGTTAAGATTGGCAATACTTGGTATGTTGATAACACAAATATTGACACATCTGCTCTTTACCTTGCAAAATAAAAAATAATATGATATAAAAAATGCGATTGGTAAAATACCAATCGCATTTTTTGCTTTAATTTAATTGAAAATTCGCTCAAGAATATCGGCTCTTTTGCCCTTTTCCATAATTCTGAGTTTTAAAACCACAGACTTTTCCAAATCTGACAAGTCATAAAAAGCGTCATTGAAACCTTGAAGGTCAACGAGAAAATCAGTGTCCTGACAAACATCAATGTCTACTTCACCGTTAACGAGTGTTTCCAAGCTGATATTGTAAAGTGCTGCAATTTTTTGCAATACTTCAAGCTTAGGCTCGCTCTTGCCGTTTTCGTAATACGCATACGAACTGCGTGTTACACCTAAGGTCTTAGAAATTTGTTCCTGCGTAAGACCTGCTTTTTTTCTAAAATATTTTAGCGTTGTTGCTAAAGATGCGTGATTCATTAGTCTACCTCCTATAGCGTTTTTCTTTATCTACATAATACAACACCAACAAGGTTTTGTCAAGTTTATTCACACTTTTGTTACTATTTTTAATAATTATTGACATTTTATCGATAAAAGTGCTATCATTATTATAAATTATGACAATATAAAACAAATTCGGTGATTTATATGAAGAAAACATTTTCAATTATATTATCAATAATACTTATTATATCTTCAATACCTTTCGCTGCGTCTGCAAAAACTTATCAGGAAAGTTTGATTGAAGCAGGCTTTCCCCAAAGCTATGCGGAAAAGCTTGAAGCGCTTCATAACAAATATCCGAACTGGGTATTTACACCATTAAAGACAGGTCTTGAATTTCAGAGTGCGGTAAACGGTGAAAGAAGCAAACATTCAAATCAGCTTATTTCTTTATCTTCAACAGATGATAAGTCTATGTTTTGCAGCAGCAGTGAATGTTTTGCCGACGGAAACTATATTATTAAAGAAGGCAAAGATTGGGTGAGCGCATCACAAAGCGCAGTTGAATATTATATGGACCCCCGTAATTTTCTTGATGAGGAACAGATTTTTCAATTTGAATCAACTGCTTATGATTCAAGCCAAACAAAATCGGGCGTCGAAGCGATACTTAAAGGAACTTGGATGTATGATTCGCTCATATCATATCGTACAACTGCTCAAAATGTTAAAATATACGATTCAAGTACAAAATATTCGGATGTTATTTTGAAAGCGGCAAGCGACTTTAACATAAGCGCATATTACCTTGCTTCAAAGATTAAGCAGGAAAACGGTGCAAGCACAGCCTCGGCAGTTTCGGTTAACGGCTCTACAGCTCCGTTTGAGGGCATTTACAATTATTTTAATATCGGTGCATATTCAAGCTCTAACGACGGCTTGGCGTGGGCGGCAGGCTATTTAAAGAGTAATAAGAACACAATTCTTTACAGTGATTATGACAGTAAAACATCAACTCCGACAGGAACGCAAGCACCTATTTCATCCGAGCAATATATGACCTGGCGTGCAAACAAAGGAAACTGCTATTATGTAAGGCTTTATAACGAAGTTATGGGCAAATATGTTGAGGGCACAAGCGGATATATTTACACCGCCGACTGCTCAACAACTTATATAGGAAACAGCGCTTCAGCTTATGGCAGACCGTGGACAAACCCTTACAAATCAATTTATTACGGTGCGCAGTATATTGCAAAATCGTTTTCAACTCAAAACACGGGATATCTTCAAAAATTTAATGTATCCCCTTCTTCAAACAAAAAATATACAAACGAGTTTATGAAAAACATAAAAGGTGCGGCAGCTGAAGCAAAGCAAACCTATAAAGGCTATTCCTCTGCAGGCATTTTGGAAAGCGCAAGAACATTCTACATACCTGTTTTTGACAATATGCCAAACGATGTGGGAGCCACTCAAATAAATATAAACGGTTACAGTGAAAACGGCGTTTCACTCTCTTGGAGCAATGCGTTTAATGCGGCGGCATACCAAGTACAAATGACGGATGCAAACGGAAATTGGTTTGACTACACTTACACTCAGCAAACAAGTTTGAACATTTCAAATTTGCAACCGGGCTTTGTTTTCTGCGTAAGAGTAAGAGGTTATTATCAAAACGGTAACCAAATCGTTTGGGGTCCGTTTTATCAAATTGATTTGGCAACAAAGCCGAAAAAAGTTCAAAATGTAACTTTAGTCGCGGGCGACTCAACAATGAAAGTTAAATGGAATTATGTAGCAAATGCAAGCGGATACAAAATTTATATTTTTAATTCTTCAACGGGCAAAAATAAGCTTTACAAAACTGTTGAAAACCCACTTACCTCATCAACAAAGCTCACAAATTTGAAGCCGAACAAAACATACAAAATTAAAGTATGCGCATACATTTCAGTTAATTCTTCGCAATTTAACGGCAAGAGAAGCAACCCGGTATCAGCAAAAACAAAAAACAAACCGGTAACGATTTCAAGCGCAAAATCAACCAAGAGTAAAAGAATTAATGTTAAATGGAAAAAGCGAAGCGCAATATCTGGTTATGAAGTAATGTGGTCAACAAGTAAGAATTTTAAAAAGAACTTTTTGAGCGTAAAAGTAAGCGGCGCAAAAAAGAATTCAACCACATTAAAAACGGCAAGAAGCAAAAAGAATTACTATGTAAGAATAAGAGCATATAGAAAGAACGGCAAAAAATATACATACTATTCTTGGAGCGATACAATTAAAGTTAAAGTAAAATAAGCGTTTACAGATGACATAAAAAAGAGGTTTTCAATTTGCTAACGCCACATAAAGCAGTAATTGAAAATCAATAAATGAAACTCTTTATAGGGCATAGTAAAGAGGCGATTAAGGCTTTGACTGTAAAAGGTCAGAGCCTTTTTTCTGCGTCCTGAAAATCCGCACATTCGCAATCTGCTTAAAATCACGCTACAATATGATTACAATAAATTTTGGAGGTTTGATTATGAATGTGCAGTATGAACAGCAAAGCGATTATCTTATCCCTTGCGTGAGAACCAAGAAGCAGAGAGAAATACATATCGGCGTGTGGGCGAACCGCCACAAACAATATCTGAAACAGAGCCATAAGGTACGATATTACAATCTTCTGACGAGCGAAAAGTTATATGATTACCTTGCCGATGTCGAGCGACAAGGAGAGAATTTATTTGAACAGACAGTAAAATTACTTGTCGAGCAGGAGCAAGTTACAGAAAAACTCAAAGCAGAAAATATGATGTTGTGGGTACAAAAAATGAATAATATCCGTAACCGAGCAACAGAAATTGTTAATGAACAAGTGATCTATAAAAGAAAAAGGCACAGCTTACAGAGAAAACTCCTGTAGGGTGTGCCTTAATTTTATTTGTAAGATTAGAATGTATAATCTTAGCGAGCAGACCATTTGGTTATCCAAATGGTAATTTTCTCGTTAGGGGACACCCTAAGACCCGCTTTTTGTATTTGACTTTAATCTTGAGGAAACAAAGTGGCTCAATGTTGCAAAGGAAAACATTATTGACATATAATCAAAGAGATAAAGCGGTAGGTGTTCGTTATCGCCGAGGAGGAAAAACTGATTTTTTAGAAACAAATAACTTGCTATATCTCGTTTGAAAAATGCGCAAATTCCGTATGCAAAAATGAGTGTTAATATTATTTTGAAAGCAGTTTTCACTTTTGGTGAGAATTGCTTTTTCTTTTTTATCATCAGCAAAATCATATTAAAATGAAGTCCGAGGTGAAGCGACATAAACACAAAGCCCCAATATGCCGAGAGCATATGGATTCTGTTCGCCAAATAGGTTGATTTTATATTCAAAAATGTAAACAGATGCCTTGAAACAACCACACCGCTGACGATTGAGCCGACAAATGATATAAGTACAAGCAGGGCAAGAACATTTTGAAAAATTCTTATAGGTGTTTGCCTGCCTTTTGCTAAATGCTTTACCCAATTTATATTGAGTGCGTGATGAACGACAAAAAGCATAAACATAACAACCCCGACGATCTCGTGTGCTGTCGAGCCCAAAAGTTCGTAAGACATCAAAAGAAGCAGAGCAAATATCATTAAAATATCAATTATCGGCTTTAGCTTTAATTTTGTTTTTGAGTTCATACGGTTTTGTTTAAGTTTTTAGCCTCTTTGCTGTTCGTTGCCATTCCTATATATTCCATACCGTAAAGAGAGGCAAAGCGTTTCATTGTGTATTCGCCTGCATCAAGCATCCATTTTTCGGGTGCCGCACCTTGAAATACAAAATAAAGTTTTCTGCCTGAAAGTTCGCTCTCGTCAACCTTGCCGTAAAAACGTTCTAAAACATTACGAACAGAGCCACAAATATTGTGCCAATAAAGCGGTGAGCCGATAACGATTGTGTCAGCCTCTTTCATTTTTTTAATCACTTTGTCAAGTCCGTCATACGGCAAAGTTTGACCGTATAAGCCGATTGTGAAGTTAGTTAAATTAAATGTTTCGTATTCCTTGCCGTTCAAAAGAATTGAAGCAAGATGAGCAGTATTTCCGTTTTCGTTCGGACTGCCGTTAATAAAAAGAATTTTCATAACGTTACCTCTCTTAATAATTTAATGTTCTCCGAAAAGCCAAGACATAATGGCTTCATCTTCTGCGAAAAGTCCTCCGCCACCGTGTTCATTTGGGGCATTTCGGCTTGTGAAATAATCTCTTTCCTTAATATCAAGAACAAGAATTTTATCGATTTCGTCATCGGTCAAGCCTTGCTTTTTATAGAGATTATAAAGCGTATCGTAGGCATTTTGAGATTTTTTCGAGCCGTAGTATTCATCATCTCTTCCGATAGCCATATAAACGGGAAGTTTCGCTTTTGCAACGCTTTCATATTCTCCGTCCCATTGAGAACTGACCTGCAAATATGCCGTGAACAAATAGGGTCTCTTGCTGACTGCTTGCGACGCAGTTTCGCCGCCACCCAAATAGCCTTCAATATAAACCTTAGTTCTGTCTATATTGTAGGCAGACAAGAGATATTCAACAAGAGCAATAGTTTCATTTGCTGATTCTTCGTCCCAGCCGTTTAGTTGAGGTGCGGCGATAATCATATTTCTGTTATATTTTTGAGCTTCAAAGCCAAAGTTTTCCTGACGGATATTTACCCCGACACCCTGAAAATACAAGCCCTCATAACCCGACAAGGTGATGAAAAGAGCATAAGCCTTACTGCCGTCATAGCTCTTTGGAACATAAAGATTGAAATGAATATCGCCGTTATTATTGCTGTGCAAAACATTGTCAACGCTGAAACCACGGTAAGTGTCAGTACCGTTTGTGACGGAATAATTTTGTTTGGCAGGCTGAGTGGCTTGTGCTTTTGGCGAGCTTTCGGCTGTTGTATTTGTTGTATAACTGCTCGGAGAATTGCTTTTAATTGAACAAGCCGAAAGCATAATTACCGTAACAGTAACCGTCAAAAGCACAGCCTTAGATTTGATAAAATTATTTAAGGTCAAGACCGTTTACCCAAGATTCAACATTGCTTGATGAAGCACCTGAAGAAAATCTTTCTCCGTCGAGCCAATTTCCTGTACCTGCCATTTCGGCTAAAAGCTCGCCGCTTTGACCTAAACCTGATGAGGCGGATGTGCAAAACGGAATAACGGTTTTGCCGTTGAAATCATTGACCGTAACAAAATTGTTTACAGGCCATGCGGCAATGCCCCACCAAATCGGATAGCCGATAAATACTGTATCATAATCTGCCCAATTATCGGGTGTAGTCTTTGTAAGAGGTACATCACGCTTGCTTTCGTCGTTGTGCTCAACGCTTACACGGCTGTTGTCATTCGTCCAATTAAGGTCATCGCTTGTGTAAGGATCAACGGGTGTAATCTCAAACAAATCCGCTCCGGCGGTGTTTGCGATAGTTTCAGCAACGCCTTTTGTGCTACCTGTTGCGGAATAGTAAACAACAAGGATTTTGCTGTTTAAAGAACTGTTTGTATTATTATCGGAGGACTCATCGGTAGATTGTGCGTCCGCCGAAGCAGAAGTGGTAGAATTTGCAGTGCTTGCACCTTTATCGGAATTATTAGAGCAAGCGGCAAAAGAAAACACAAGCACGAGTGCTAAAAGAATTGAGGTTAATTTTTTCATAATGTTAATCTCCTTTAGTTTAATTATTTTTGTTCGTCAACAGGCGGTATCATCTCGGGATATTTTTTAAGCATTTCAGGTGTTGAAGTGTAATATCTGACACACTTATCAAGTGATGATATTTCCGCCATTTCTTCATCTGTAAGTGAAAAATCAAAAATATCAAAATTAGCCTTGATATGGTCGCTGTTCTTTGAACCCGGAATGACAATATTTCCGTCTTGAATATGCCAACGAAGAATGATTTGAGCCGTCGACTTGCCGTATTTTTCTGCAAGGCCCTTAAAGAGTGGCTCGTTAAGAAGTGCACTGTCACCGTGACCGATCGGATACCAAGCCTGAATTTTAATATCCTCGTGAAAAAGGAATTTTTTAAGTTCCTTTTCCTGATAATACGGGTGCACCTCGGTTTGAAGAACCGACGGCTTAACCTCGCAGATATTCAAGATTTCGCAAATCAGCTTTTCTTTAAAGTTTGAAAGACCGATTGCACGAACCTTGCCGTCCTTATATGCCTTTTCCATTTGCTTATATCCTGCAATGTAGTTACCGGCAGGCTGATGAATTAAAAGCAAATCAATATAATCTGTTTGAAGTCTTTCAAGAGTTTTGTCTACTGCGTCGTCCTGTTCGTAAAATGACGGCCAAAGCTTTGTTTCAAGAAAAATATCTTTACGGTCAATGCCCGCGTTTTTCATAGCTCTGCCCACTGCCTTTTCGTTGCAGTAAGCGTTCGCCGTATCAATAAGCTGACAACCGTTTTTAAGTGCGTAGGTTGCCGATGTCTCTGCCTCGGCGGGGGACAGCAAATATGTTCCGATACCCTGCATCGGCATTTGAACACCGTTATTTAACTTTGTAAATTCCATAGTAGTTACTCCTTTTCTTTTTGATAATTTTATTGTAACATCTAAAGTTGACTTTAGGTCAAGAGTTTACTTGCATTCTTCAAAAATTTTTAATATTTCTTCATGCGTCATCTTTTTATAAGCACCCGGTACAATGCCACATGAGTCCGCAATTTCTTTAAGATTGATGTTTTCATCAATGCCAAGTTCCTTAAAGGTTGTTGGCATACTGATTTCCTTAATGAAATCAGCAAGAGCCTCGATGCCTGCCTTTGCAAGCTCCTCATTTGTTTTACCGATTTTTGAAATGTCCCAAACATTAGTCGCAAACTGAGCGAATTTCTTTTCGCCTGCCTTGCAAATATGCCTATAATAAACAGGGTGAAGAACGGCAAGACCTGCACCGTGATTGCAGTTAGTGTATGCACCAAGCTGATGCTCCATTTGGTGACATTCAAAATCTGTCTTTTTACCAAGCTTGATAATACGGTTTTCTGCCATTGTAGCGTCCCACATCAGGTTACTTCTTGCTGTGTAGTCTTCGGAATTTTTGATTGCGGCACGCAAATTTTCGATAACATTTTTCATAAGAGCCTCGGATATATCGTCCGATACATTGCTCTCGTTCGGTTCGCTGAAATAGATTTCCATAATATGTGAAAGAGTATCAAAAGCACCCGATACCATTTGGAATTTAGGCACGCTGTAAGTATATGTTGGGTCAAGCATAACGAATTTTGCATTAAGCTGAGGATAATCTCTGCCGGTTTTGATTTTAAACTGCTCATTTGTAATTACTGCACCGCCGTTACATTCACTGCCCGTGCCTGAAACGGTGACAATAATACCGAGCAGCAATGGCTCAAAATCAATTACGCCCGGTCTTGCCCAAAAGTCTGCCCAAATATCGCCGTCATATTTTGCACCGAGTGAAATTGCTTTACAGCAGTCCATAACACTTCCGCCGCCTACTGCAAGAATCAAATCGGCACCACTTTCTTTGGCAAGCTTAACACCTTCAAGCACCTTGCTGTAGGTTGGGTTTGACTCAATACCGCTAAACTCAACAACTGCCTTGTTTTCTTTTTTGAGTACGGTTATAACCTCGTCATAAATGCCGTTTTTCTTAATCGAGCCACCGCCGTAGCAGAGCATAACCGTGTCGCCGTAAGCTGAAAGAATATTTGAAAGATACTCCTTTACACAGCCTTCGCCGAAATATACTTTTGACGAATTTTCAAAAATAAAATTATTCATAGCTTTTTCTCCTATCCTGAAAATTTGATTTTATTATTTCATCGAGTGATACATTTTCGTTTCTGTATCGCTCGTTTTTGTTTTTCTCGTGCTTTATAATAACTGCCTTTTGCGGGCAAGCGTGAACACTGGCAAGGCAGTATTCGCATTTTTTGCTTCGCCTTTGTGCATAATCTGTCAGCACAATTATATTGCCTGTCGGACAAACCTTTTCGCACACCTTACAGCCGATACATTTATCGGTTATTTTTATCATCTTGCCGTTATTAAATGACGGTATGATTTTATTCAGCGTTGCCACTTGCTTGTGGAGTTTTCTGTCTGCATCTGTTGCAGTTGAAACACCTTTTTTCATCAGTCGAATATTCTTGATGATATGTGCAATTTGAATATCTGTATCTTTGTCGATTTTCTTTTCCACTGCCATATCAAAAACCGGCAGGTAATTATCAACGCAGTGAACAGTATCTATATAATCAAAATTGATGCCGAGCGCCTTGAACTCGTTATATGTAAACTCGGGGCAGTCGCTTGCACTGTTGCCGTAGGTTAATATGAGATACATATATTTTGTATCAAACTTCAACTTCTTTAAAAACTCTTTTACCGTATTCGGTATTTCGCCGCAATAAACAGGACAAACGATACCGATTTGGTTGTCTGAATAGTTTGACAAATTTTTAATAACCTGCGGTATGCTGACAGGATACTCGTCAATACGCTTTACAACATAAAGGCTGTTGCCCGTTGCGGTGAAATAAAATACCATGCTTTTCCCTTCATTTGCTCTGCTCTTGTTTATCTTTTCAACTGTATTATAAGAAAAACGAGACCTCATATGAAGTCTCGTTTTGTTATTCAGTATATACCTTTAGGTTATAACTATCTATTTGGTTTTAACTGTATTTTTCGCCGCATCTAAAACTCGTTTGACATTTTCGCTCGGGTTCGGTGAATGCAAAAGACCGTACGGAACACTGTATTCCCACTCAACAGGAATCACTTTCAATAGCGGATGAATATTTGCCCAACCCGGAATTGCAAGCAAAACATCGTTCGTATTTTCACATCTGTTAAATATGCTCATGCTGTAAAAATCGAAGTCAACAATATGTATCTGCGTATGATTTTGCCAAATATCGTCACGCAATCGGTCAACATAATTGCTCCAGCCACGGTGCATAAGCATTAAATTTTCGCCGTACAAATCACTTATTTGAAGCTTATCCTTTTGTGCAAGTCTGTGGTGAATGGACACGGCACAGCAAAACGGTTCACGGGATAATTGCAAACCCTCACATTTTCTGAGTTTAAGCATTGTGTCGTCAAATATTCCGCCGATAATATCAATATTTTTGCCCATATTCGCAAGTATTTCTTTAGCGTTTTCGGGTGTGTTCTCAAAAGGAACAATCTCAAATTTTATATCAGGACATTGCTCTTGAATTTTCGGCCACATTTGCATAAGTAATTGAGCAGGAGTTGTAG
>CAVKLC010000052.1:0-13292 GCA_963657005.1 bacterium
TGAAGAGAGATGAGAGAAAATGCTCGGACGCTTTCAATGTTGTTAAGGAGGGGTCGCCCTCTTTAATTCTGAATGAACGGCGAATTTCTTTTGGAATAACAATTCTGCCGAGGTCGTCAATTCTTCTTACTATCCCTGTTGCTTTCATATCAATTCTCCTATTAAAAATTGTAATTTTTTCTGTAATATTTTGCACAATTATTTAGATTTAATACCAAGGGCGAATTGTTATTTTTTGTAAACAAAATATTTTTTGATTTTATATTTTCGCCGAGTTTTCAACTATTCGTTTGACTTAACAAAATAATTTTTATATAATTTAAGCATATTGGGAATAAAAAGGAGAGAAGTTATGTATTACAATCAAAAAGTTGATTTTCACTCGCATTATCTTTCACCTACATATTATGAATATTTAGACAAGTATGAGGGTGCGACACCGGATGATTTTCCTACTCCAAAATGGAGTGAAGAAAGCCACTTGGAACTTATGGATAAACTTGGAATAGCATTTGCGTTTATCTCGGTTTCATCGCCGAATTTGTCAAAAGCTGACAAAGAAACTGAGGTTGAAATGGTTCATAAAATAAATCTTGAGGGCGCAGAAATTGTTAAAAATCATCCTGAAAGATTAGGCCTTTTTGCAAATCTCCCTCTACCTAACACTAAAGAAGCAGTAGAAGAAGCAAAGTTTGCGATAAACAAACTTCATGCTGACGGTTTCGGTCTTTCTACAAATTATGCAGGCGTTTATCTTGGTGACGCAAGGTATGACGAACTTATGGAATATTTTGATTCTATAGGTGCTGTTGTTGCAGTTCATCCTGTTAAACCGTCTGCTCTGCCAAAGAGTATGAACGGCGAACTCCCTATTCCGGCAATGGAATTTTTTATGGACACAACGAGGACTTTTACCCATATGGTTATGCACAATATATTTGGCAGATATCCTAATATAAAATGGATATTCCCTCACGCCGGTGCGTTTCTTTCAATTCTTTCTGACAGAATGAGTGGCTTTGCCATGCAGTTTAGGGGAAATATGGCTGTTCCCGCTCCGCTTGATTTTAAGGGCGATATGAAACATGTTTATTTTGATGTTGCAGGTTTTCCGGTTAACAAACAGCTTCACGATTTGCTTCTTGATGTTAAGGTTGACAATCTTCTTTACGGTTCGGATATGCCATACACTCCAAACATTGCCTGCATTGCTCAAACCGGTGGACTTGAAAGGGTATCTGGTATGAGCAAAAACGAAAAAGACGCTATGTTTACATTTAATGCAGTAAAACTTGTGCCGAGGCTTGGCGATATTCTTGATGTAAATGCAAGTGGCAAAACAGTTTGCTATGCCGACACACCGCTCACTTTTAAAGAAAAAGCAAGTAGAAATGTAAGAACAGCTATTTCAAAACTTTACAGCAAAGTGTTTAAGTGAAATCTTGGTAATGTAATAGTAATACCATAAATATAAAGCAAGAAAGCTCAGGAAAAACCCGAGCTTTTTGTTATTTTGTTATGTTAAATCGTCCAGTTTTGGCTTGCTGTTTGGAGTTCGGTCATATGCTTAAAGATGCTGTTTTTTTGCATAAGATTATTCGGTGTATCGCTTTCGGCGATTTTGCTGTTTGAAAGGACAACGATTTTGTCCGCATTTTCAACCGTTCTCATTCTGTGGGCGATAACGATAACAGTCTTATCCTTAATAAGCCTTGAAAGTGCGGTTTGAATAAGCGTTTCGTTTTCAACATCAAGCGAAGCCGTAGCCTCGTCAAGGAGGATAATCGGAGCATTTTTCAAAAATGCACGGGCGATAGAAATTCTTTGGCGTTCACCGCCTGAAAGGTTACAACCGTTTTCACCGATTTCGGTATTATATCCATTTGGGAGCTTGGTTGCGAATTCGTCGCAGTTTGCAAGCTTTGCGGCGGCGAGCACTTCCTCGTCGGTTGCGTCCTTTTTACCGAGACGGATATTTTCCATAATCGAAGTATTAAATAATATAACATCCTGAAATACGATTGAATAAAGGCTCAAAAGCGTTTCGGGTTCAACATTTGAAATATCCATACCGCCTACGGTGATTTTTCCGCTTGAAGCATCCCAAAATCTTGTGGCAAGGCGGGAAACTGTAGTTTTGCCACCGCCGGACGGACCTACAAGAGCGGTAATTTCACCCTGCTTTGCGGTAAATGAAATATTATCGAGCACTTTTGTATTATCGTTATAGGCAAAGCTGACATCGTCAAAAACGATATCACAGCCGTCATTTGTAAGTTTACTTTCACCGGACTGTACATCGTGGTCGAGTATTTCATTCATTCTGTTTACATTTGTTTTTGTGCTGATAATAGCGGCGAGGTTTTGAAGTGCGGCTTGCATTGGGTCATAAAGGCGGGAAACCAAAAGAAGAAATACAAAGAAAGTGAGCACATCAAGTTCACCTTTAATAAGAAGCGCCGAGCCTGCAAGAGCAGTTGTGGCAATGCCGAGTTTGAGCACCATTTGAGCACCCGATACGAAAACAGCCGTGCCGAATTCGCTCTTTAGCGCTCTTGTTTCAACGCTGTCAATCTTTTTATCAAGCGAAACGAGGTATCTTTTTTCTGCGTTATTAGATTTCAAATCGGCAAGTGTGTCGATACATTCCTGAATACCGTTTGCACAGTCCATTTTTGCTTTCATTGATTTTTGAGAAAGCTTTTGCTGAACTTTTGCCGAAGAAGCGACAATAATAAGCGCAACAGGAAGCACCCAAAGAGAAGCGAGCGCCATTTTTGCATTGAAGAAAAACAGGCTGATTGCGATAAGAACTGTTGAAATCATTGAGCCTGCGAAAGGCGGAATGAAATGGGAAAACGCAGTTTCAAGATATGTGCAGTCTGCCATAATTGTGCTTGTTAAATCTGCCAAGTCTTTTTTTGAAAAGTAAGAAAGCGGAATTTTACGAAGCTTTTCGGCGAGTGATATTCTTCTTGTTCCCGTTTCAACATAAGTTGCAAGGAAAGTTGAATTATACTGCCACAAGGTTATAACAAAAACGAGAAGCATACAAACGACTGCGCCGATTATATAAAACAGTGCTCTACCCTTTAAACTGTTTGCAAGCAAATCTTTAACGAAAAGATAAAGGAGCATAACAGGAAACATAAACGCAATATCCTGCAAAGTGCAGACGGCAACGCCTTTTATTAAATCTTTTGCACCCTGCCTTGAAAGTGCGTATCTGTGCATAAGTTTTTCAATCATTTCAACTCCTCCTTTGCTACTTTCCATTTTATCGAAGTAATATAATTTTTAAGCATCGAAGCAAAAATGCCGTTTTGGTCTCTCAGTTCTTTTGCTGTTCCTTTTTCAACAAGTTTACCATTTTGAAGAACGAAAATACAGTCGGCATTTTTAACGGTTGAAAGACGGTGAGCAATCATAATAACTGTTTTATCTTTTGAAAGTTCATCAAGTGCTTTTTGAATTTTAACTTCATTGTCCGGGTCAGCAAAAGCTGTTGCTTCGTCAAGAATTACAACAGGCGAATTTTTTAAAATTGCTCTTGCAATGGCAATTCGCTGAGCCTCACCACTTGAAAGGTAAACGCCGTTTGAACCGATAACCGTATCAATACCCGTGTCAAATTTGCCAATAATATCAAGGCACTGTGCCTTTTCAAGAGCAGACATAACCTCCCCGGTACTTGCATCCGGCTTTGCAAGGCGAACATTGTCGCAAATGCTTGCGTTTATAAGCTTGCTGTTTTGGAAGACGAACGAAACGGTATTGTTAAGTTCTTCCTTTTCAATATTTTTAACATTAACTCCGCCGATAAGAACCTCACCGCTTTGAGGGTCAAAAAATCTTGAAATAAGATTTGCAAGCGTTGTTTTACCGCCGCCCGACGGACCGACGAAAGCGACCGTTTGACCCGACTTTATTTTGAGTGAAACATTGTCTATCGCTTTAACTTCACCGTCGTAGCTATAGCTTACATTTTTAAGTTCAACGCTTGAATCATTAACATTTTTAGTATTGCTTGTTTCGAGCGGTTCAATATTCATAATACTGTCGATACGCTTAAATGCGTCTTCAACAATCATTTTGTTTTCGCTTTGGAACATAACCTTTGTCATTGTTACGGTCAAAACCGGAGTGATAATTACATAAAAGAGAATGTTTAAAATAAGTTCGTTTGTAACTCCGCCTTTTGTAAAAATCAAGCCGCCGAAAATGATAAAGGCGAAAATGCCGTTAATAAGCGTTGTAAAAAGAGCCATAGGAACACGAAGATTTTTTGTATAATCAATCGCCCATTCGCTGTATGAATCAATCGACTTTTTAAACTTTCCGAAGCTGAACACGCTTTGACCGAAAGCCTTAACAACCGGAATACCCCTTACATATTCAACGGCTTCGTTAGACATATCGTCGAGTGCGTTTTGGTATTCAGCCATCTTTTTTTGAAGCGTTTTGCCGGTCATAAATGCCATCATAATTACGAATGAGAGCACAACCGGAATAAGCGAAATAAGACCGAAACGCCAGTCAAATGCGAGTAAAAACACCAAAAGACCGATAGGTGTAATTATTGAACCTACCATATCGGGAAGCTGGTGAGCAAGATAAGTTTCGGTTGCGGCAGAACAGTCGTTTACCGTTTTGCGAAGCTTACCGCTGCCGATTTTTTCAATTTCGCCGAGCGGCAAAGTCACTATTTTATGCATCATTTGTTTGCGCATATTTGCCTGAACCCTAAACGCACTCGTATGCGAACACATCAAAGCGGCAATATAAATGAACATAGACAAAATCGCAAACACAACGGCGAGCACACCGTTTTTTACAATTCCCGCAGCGTTTTCAAAATTCGGCATAACATCGAGCACTTCTTTAATAATTTTCCAAATATAGTAAAACGGAAGAAGTGCAAGCGCACTGCTGACAGCACTTAAAACGAGCGAAACATAAGTGAAACTCTTATAATTTCCCGCAAAGCCCATAAGCCTTGAAAAACTCGATTCCTTTTTTTCTTTCAATTTGATTCCTCCTAATAAATATACTTTAGTTAGTAATGACTAACCATTATATAAAAATTAAAGGAAGTTATATCCCTAAAATTTTCGACCAACCTGCGATATAAAAATTTTGAAACTCGGCTACATATTTTTTAGCGTTTTCCTTTTTCATATCGTGCTTAATCAGTTCAAATATGCCTGTAAACATTCCGCTTACAATCATATGGCACACTGCTTTTTCCATATACGGAACATCCATTCCCTGCGCCCTTAAAACATCAATAAAAGCAAAAGTTTCGTCAACTTCAATTTCAACCATATTGTGCACAAAGTTTTCATAACAAGTGCCCTCGCTCTTGCAAACAAGAAGCTTAAACTCGTCAAAATGCTCATAAATATAGTCAACTATTTTGTCAAGGCTCGTTCTGCTTTCAACGCCCATATGGTTTGCCTTTTCCTTTTCGGGAAGCTTTTCAAAATCTTCCTGAGCGGACATAAATATGTTCATTATAGCCTTTGCGTGCTCCTCAACAAGAGCGGCAAACAGCGCCTCTTTGCCTGAAAAATAGCCGTAAAACGCACCGGTTGTAACCCCTGCCGTTTTTACAATATTGCGAAGAGATGCAGACTTGAAACCTTTTTGCAAAAATTCTTCCTTGCCTGCCGCCAATATGTTTTGCAGGGTTGTAGATTCTTCATTTGACATTTTGCCACCTCATATAACACTGTTATATCGTGTTTAGTATAACACTGTTATATTTTCTTGTCAATCATTTTTTCAAAATTTATACAGTTAGTGCTTTTTAACAAAAATCGAATATATTGTAAAATTTTGCAATATATAATCATAATTTATTGACAGCATAAATTGATTTGATATAATGAAAGAAAGATAAATATTAATTATATTATGGGTCGTCGGGGACGCCGACCCCTCCCTACAGAAATCTAAAACAATAAGACTATCGTAGGGGCGAATATCATTTGCCCGCAAACTATAATTTATATATTATTAATGAGAAAGGAAGTACATATTATGATCAGTGAATTAGCAGCATTTGCAGGCGGTGTATTGTTTGGCACAGCCGGTGTTAAAGCATTAGGCAGCAAGGAAGCAAAGAAAGCTTACGCTCAAACCACAGCGCTCGGCTTAAGAATTAAAGATTCTATTATGGAAAGCGTAACATCAATTAAGGAAAACGCTAACGACATTTTGGCGGAGGCTAAGGAAATAAACGAAAAAAGAGCAGCCGAGGCACAGGAAAAAGCAGAGCAGAGCGTTATTGAAGACGCAGCAGTTGCAAACGCATAAGGCTTAATTAAAAAAGAGGCTGTCTTTATGGCAGCCTTAAATTTTTGAGGTATTTGGTATGAGATGTCACATTTTGCACGAAAGCAAAAACAGAATGAGAGTGCACTTTTGCAAAAATTCAATGAGTATTAAAGAAGCGGATATCGTTGAAGCTTATTTTAAATCAATTTGCGGAATTGATGACATAAAAGTATATGAAAGAACGCAAGATTTGATTATATATTATTCATTTGACAGAAGTGAGCTTGTTGAAATTCTTGCAAAATTCAGCTTTGAAAATGAAGATGTTAAGCGTATTGAAACGGTTGGCAACACAAGGGAGATTGAGCGTGAATACGAAGAAAAGCTTGTTATGACCGTATTTATGCGTTTTGTAAGGAAAATCTTTTACCCTGCACCGCTCAGGATGGCACTTGCATATATTAAATCGATAAAATACATATTAAAAGCGCTCAAGTCTTTGGCTCACGGCAAGCTTAATGTAAGCGTTCTTGACGCAGTTGCAATTACCGTTTCGCTCATCAGGGGTGATTTTGAAACTGCTTCAAGCGTTATGTTCCTTCTCAAGATTGGCGAAATACTTGAAGAATGGACGCATAAAAAGTCTGTAAGCGACCTTGCAAACACTATGTCGCTCGGAGTTGAAAAAGTTTGGCTCAAGGCAAAGGACGGAAGTGAAGTTCTCGTTCCTACTTCTCAAATTCAAGCGGAAGATGAAATTATACTTCGCACGGGCAATATGATACCGCTTGACGGCAAAATAGTATCGGGCGGCGCTTGCGTTAATCAGGCGGCAATAACGGGCGAAAGCGTTGCGGTTAACAAGACCGAGGGTTCGCTTGTATATGCGGGAACAGTGGTTGAAAGCGGCGAATGTGTGGTTAAAGTTACGCAGGTCAACGGACAGGGCAAGTACGACAGAATTGTGAAGATGATTGAAGATTCGGAAAAGCTTAAATCATCGCTTGAAAGCAAAGCGTCAAACCTTGCAGACAGGCTCGTTCCGTTTAGTCTGTTTGGAACAGTGTTCACTTATCTTGTAACACAAAATGTAACAAAAGCGCTCTCCATTCTTATGGTTGACTACTCTTGCGCACTGAAACTCACTATGCCGGTCGCAGTACTTTCTGCGATTAACGAGTGCAGTAATTATAACTCAACGGTTAAAGGTGGAAAATACCTTGAAGCTATGTCGAAAGCGAATGTAATTGTGTTTGACAAAACAGGTACGCTTACTAACGCTCAGCCGAAAGTTGCCGACATAATAACTTTTGCGAACAAGAACAAGACCGAAATGCTTCGCCTTGCCGCCTGCCTTGAGGAGCATTTTCCTCACTCGGTGGCAAACGCCGTTGTTAACGAAGCAAAGGCGCAAAACCTCAACCACGAGGAACGCCACTCAAAAGTTGAATACATTGTGGCTCACGGAATTTCAAGCATTGTTGACGGTGAAAAAGTAGTTATCGGCAGTTCACACTTTATTTTTGATGATGAAAACTGTGAAGAGCCAAAGGATGAGATTAATAAATTCAACTCCATTTCAAACGAATACTCTCACCTTTATATGGCGATTAACAAACAGCTTGTTGCAGTAATTTGCATTGAAGACCCGATTAAGGATAATGTTCAAAACACGCTTAACGATTTGAGGAAAAACGGAATAGAAAAAATCGTTATGATGACGGGCGACAGCGAAAGAACAACCAAAGCGGTTGCCAATGAGCTTGGCATTGACGAATATTATGCCGAGGTTATGCCGGAGGACAAGGCTGAATTTATTAAGCGTATGCACAAAGAGGGCAACTCGGTAATAATGGTAGGCGACGGAATTAACGATTCCCCTGCTTTAAGCGAAGCAGATGTAGGAATTGCGATGAACACAGGTGCGGCGATAGCGAGAGAAATTGCTGACATCACCGTTTCAAGCAACGATTTGCAATCGCTTGTTACGCTTAAAGAAATAAGCAACCTTTTGATGAAGCGAATAAGGGCAAACTACCGCTCGATTATGTCGTTTAACACAACATTAATCGTTTTCGGTGTTTTGGGTATCATTCCGCCTACAAGTTCGGCATTTATGCACAATATGTCCACTCTTTACTTCACACTCAGAAGTATGACAAAGCTTCTTAAATAGATAAAAATTAAGGCAACCCGCAAAGGTTGCCTTTTTTGTTATTTTTTCCAATCGTTGATTGCTTTTGTAACTCGGCGGTCTATATCAATTCTTGTTTGCTTACATTCTTTTGAATATTTTTTAGCGTTTGGAAATGCCATTTTAACAAAGAGTGATGAGCCTACATGAAGCATTGTTTTTATCATTCCTTCAGGAAAAACGAAGTGAGTGCCGTGGTCATAAATAACTGCTTCAACTTCGCAGTCATGAGGTTTGTTTTCAAGTCTCTTTTGCATACGGCTTATATATTTTTCAACTTCCCACAAAATATCGTCAGCCGCACCTAAAAGCATAAGCTTGCCTTTGATATTTTCAATCTTGATAAATTCTTCTTCCTTAATAGGGTGCGCCGCTTCGCTGTCTGCAAAAACTTTGCGTGAAGCAAGCATACTGTGCGTTTTTTTGGTTTCCTCGGCAATTACCTGCCAATACTTTGGATGCTGATAGCAAAACGGCATATAGGCAAGCGGTTTTCCGCCGTATGAAAAGAGCGATTCGCCCTCGACAGGCCATTCCTTGCAGCCGTCTTTTTTGCCCTGCATAAAGCCTTGCCAAACAAAGTCGCTCGGCGTCATTGCGATTGTAAGCGTAATTTTCGTAAACATTGAAGCCGACACAAGAGCGAGCGTACCCGTGGTTGACGCACCTGCAATTCCGATTTTTTCATTGCCGTGCGAGGTAAGCCAAGAGATAGCCGTTTCAATTCTTTCCAAAGGGTAATTGTGGTGACCGTAGTCTTTTTTGTCCGGCGACATTGTCATAACATTTATGCCGAATTTGAGAAGCCATTTAACTGCCGAGCGAGCCATATAATCTTCAGGGTCATCGCCGAGCATTGCGATTATTACGCAGTTTGACCCTTTTTCATTCTGCCAATATGCACCGTAAAAACCGTCGGTTTCTATATCAAAATGAATATGTTTCATAACTGCCTCCTAATTATATCTTATATAAGCATATTAGTTAGTTTTATCTAACTCGATTATAGTACAACATTATTTTTATGTCAACAAAATAAGGCAAAAAATAAACCGCCAAGCAAAGCCTGACGGTTAAATAACAATAATTAAATATATGCCTTATCGGTCTGACAATGTCAGACCCTACGAAAGCACATATATTTTACAATTATTTATTCTTATTTTGAGTATTTTCGATACCCTGACGAATACGACGAACATCGGCAAGAGCCTTATAAAGTGAATCATCGATAGCAAGAAGAGTGTCATCTGCATAATTGTTAACAGCGGTGAGCATTTCCCTTGACTTGTTTTGAGCGGTAGTTACCATCTCATTAGCCTGGTTTGTTGCATTGCCGAGGATATCGGAAGCCTGATTTTGAGCGTCGGCGATATATGAGTCACCCTGCTCTTTAGCCTTAGCGATAATGTCAGCAGCTTCAGCCTGAGCAGTCTGAGTAATTTGGTCACGGGCAACAAGTTCCCTTGCTTCCTCCTGAGCCTTGGCGATAATATCGGCAGCTTCTTTCTTAGCTTCTTCAAGAATGTTGTTTCTTGAATCAACGATAGCCTTAGCCTGCTTTGTTTCCTGCGGTGTGTTAAGACGAATATCTTCAATAATAGTCTTAATCTTATCAACATCTACTGCGTACTTTTTGCTAAGCGGAATTGAAGAAGCACTGTCAAGCACATCCTCTAAATCTTCAAGTAAAATATCTGTATTAGTCATTTTTGCCGTCTCCTTTACATCTTTTATAAATATCGTTTAATATTTCATTAGGCACAAACGATGATATGTCACCACCGAGAGTGCACACCTCTTTAACCATACTTGAGGACAAAAACATATTTTCGCCCTTGGCAGGTAAAAACAGGGTTTCAATCTTTGGATAAAGGCTTTTATTTATAAGTGCAAGCTGAAATTCATAGTCAAAATCAGACACTGCACGAAGCCCTTTAATAATTGCGCTTGCATTATGCATCTTTGCATAGTCAACCAAAAGACCTGAATATGTATCAATCTCAACATTGTCAAGATTAACACAGCGCTTAATAAATTCCATTCTTTCTTCAAGAGTGAACATCGGCTTTTTTGAGCTGTTATTGAGCACCAAAACTATAACCTTGTCAAAAAGCTGAGCCGCCCTTTCAATAACATCTTTATGCCCCAATGTTATCGGGTCAAAACTGCCCGGACAAATCGCAATTTTCATATTATAGCTCCCTTCGATAAAGGGTAATCTTGGTTTTGCCGTAATTTCTTACTCTGTCGGCATAAAAACCGCCTATTTTTTCAGGTAACGATTCATCCCTTGAAGTTTCGCAAACAACAATTCCGTCATCGCTCATCATAGGAAGAAGAAGCGGCAAACACTTTTCAATAATGCTCTGCTTGTACGGAGGGTCAAGAAAAGCGATATCAAAGCTATCCCTCCTTGAAAGGAAAGAATACGCGTCGCTCATAACTATTCTTGCGCCTGTTTCAAGTTTGCAATGCTTAACATTGTCCTCAACAACTTTGTAAGCCTGCCTGTTGTTTTCAACAAAAATGCACTTTTTTGCGCCTCTTGAGAGAGCCTCAATACCGAGCTGACCCGAGCCTGCAAACAAGTCAAGCACATTTTTATCTTCAATTTCAAACTGAATCATAGAAAAAATAGCTTCTTTAACTGATTCTGTTGTAGGTCTTGTGACATCCTCGCCCAGCAAGGTTTCAAGCCTCCTGCCACGGGCAATGCCGGTAATTACTCTCATCATAATATCGTTTCCTTAAAAACATCTATTTCTATAGGTTAGCTAATATTATACAAATAACAAAAATAATAGTCAAGTCAATTAAAATTATTTTTACAAATTATGATAAAAATCATAAATTTCTTCGGCATTTTTTAAAGAAATACCGTCTGCCTGCGACAATTCTTCAACACTTGCCGATTTAATTGCAGTTATCGTTTTAAAATGCTTCATCAAAGCTTTGGCCTTTGTGTCGCCGATACCGTTAATTTTTGTAAGCGAAGTTGAAAGAGTACTCTTTTTATGCTTATTGTGGTGGTAAGAAATTGCGAAACGGTGGACTTCCTCCTGAATATTTGAAACAAGAGTAAACACCTGACGGTGGGAGTTAATCTCAATCTCACCGCTTGTGACTGCTATCGCACGGGTCCTGTGCTTATTATCCTTAACCATACCGAAAACGGGCACATTAAGCCCCATTGAAGCGATAACCGGTAGCACTGCCCTAACCTGCGGTTCCCCGCCGTCAAGCAAAATCAAATCGGGTAAAATCTTGAATGTACTGCCTTCCTCGTCATTATAATAATGATTAAAGCGCCTTGTTAAAACTTCCTGCATAGAGCCGACATCGTTTTGACCGTCAAAGCCCTTGATGGCAAATCGTTTATACGCGCTTTTCATTGGTCTGCCGTTGTGGAAAACTACCATACCTGCAACATTGTCCGCACCGAAAGTATGCGAAATATCGTATGATTCGATATACTCGGGCATTTTATCAAGACCGAGAAGATTTTTAAGTTCCTCAAGCGTTGCAATCTCCCTGCCGAGCCTGCCCTGCTGCTGCGCCAAATGCTCGTTTGCATTTTGAATACACATATTGACAATAGACAAATGCTCGCCTTTTTGCGGGTGGATAAACTCAACCTTTTTGCCCTTTTTATCTTCAAGAAACTCTTTTAAAAGTTCTTCATCTTCAATCTCGCCGTCAACCGCAATTCTTGAAGCAACACGATTTCGCATAGAATAATATCGCTCAATAAGTTCAAATCTTGCACTTGCCAAATTTTCAACCGAATCAATAAGCCAAAACTCGGAATCGGTAAGCTTGCCGTGTTCAAAGCGGATAACTTCAAAACATGCTTTCTTTTTGCCGTTAACGAGAGCGAAAACATCCTCCTCAGGCACATTGATTGAAACGACTTTCTGCTTTTCCTCAAGATTTTTGATTGCTCTTATCCTGTCCCTAAGCTTCGCCGCTTCTTCAAACTGAAGATTCTCGCTGTATTTAATCATCTGTTCTTCCATTTGCTTAACGGCTTTAACGCTTCCGCCTTTAAGGAAAGCTATTGCTTCATCAATATTATTTTTATATTCGTCAAGAGTTACTCTGCCCGCGCACGGAGCACAGCAAATAGCCATAAACCCATTCAAGCAAGGTCTGCTCGATTTATAATCTTTAGGAAATTTTTTGTTGCACCTCGGAAGCTTAAATATCCTGAGCGTTTCGTCAACCGCTTGCTTAACCGAGAAATTTGAAATATACGGACCGACATACTGCGCGCCGTCGTCCGTCATTTGCTTACATTCGCTGATTTTAGGATACTGCTCTTTTGTAATCTTGATATAGTTATATCCTTTGTCATCTTTAAGCAAAATATTATATTTTGGCTGATGTTGTTTAATGAGCGAACATTCAAGCACGAGCGCTTCAAACTCGCTGTTACAAAGAATATAATCAAAATCGTCAACATTTTCAACCATTCTTATTACTTTAAGCGAATGATTAGTGTGACTGCCGAAATATTGCGAAACACGGTTTTTAAGTTTCTTCGCCTTGCCGATATATATAATCTTCTTGTCCTTATTTTTCATTATATATACGCCGGGATGAAGCGGAAGCGCCATTGCTTTTTTTCTAAGTTCTTTTTCAGTCACATAATCACCTGCCTTTATAATAAGTATAACATAGAACAGACCAAAAATAAAGCAGGTAAATTATAGTTTGCATTGTCACAAACTCCGTATCACTCGTGATGAATTTCTTTAATATTTAATTTGAAATTCATCCCTCATTCGCTGCGTTGCTCCTCCTTTTCAAAATTTAA
>CAVKLC010000053.1:0-12062 GCA_963657005.1 bacterium
TTACAAGGGAGGCTTAATCGGTTTAATGATTATAAACAATAATTTATTGCATTGTTATTCTTATTGTGCTACAATGAAAGCATAATAATCAAGGAGATTTCATATTATGAGTGAAGAAAAGAAAACAAAAGGCGGAGTTTGGCAATTTATAAAATTTGCACTTTTTTCAGCTTCCGCAGGTATTATTCAGGTGCTCAGTTTTACACTTTTGAGCGAAGTTATTATTAAACTTCCGGCTTTGCAAAATCTTATGGACACAAATGCTACTTTTGCAAAAATTATGAGCAACGAATACGGACCGATGTACCTTATTGCTCTTATTCTTTCAGTCTTATGGAATTTCACTTTTAACCGCAAATTCACATTCAAATCGGCAACCAATGTGCCTGTTGCAATGTTAAAAGTATTTGCATTTTATCTTGTATTTACTCCTATTTCAACGCTTCTCGGCAACCATTTCACTGCAAAATTCGCCGACATTTCAGCCATCAACTACATAGTTTTGGGCTGCACAATGGCTTGCAATATGATTACCGAATTTCTTTATGACAAATTTGTTGTTTTCAGAGGAAGCGAAAACACAGCAGTTAAGGAAAAATAACATTCACGCAAAAGAACCACGAAGTTTACACCTCGTGGTTCTTATTTTTTATCTTTTTACAACCTGCCATTCACTGCAAAGCCTGTTAAAGCTCCAACTTGCATTCGCAGGGCTTGTTGACGGCAGGCAAACGGCTTTAATACCTGTTTTTTCTTCAATATATTTTTTGTATAAAGAGTCTGCTTTTTTGCCGTTCGTTATTATTTTTGTAATTTTGGTTTCAGCGATAATTTTGCAAATATCGTTTGGCACAACATTTTTTATACTGCTGTCAGACGAGCCAACTATATCGCAACTGAAAATAACATCCCAAAGCGCAATATTATTTTGAAGAAGCATTTTCTTTTTGTCCTCAATCGTTTTTGGAATATCACAGTGTAAAACGAAAGCCAAAACTTTCCAGAACCTGTTTTGGGGATGACCGTAAAAGAAGCCTTCTTCCCTCGACTTAACACTTGGAAACGAGCCTAAAATTAGCACTTTTGAATTACTGTCGTAAACGGGAGAAATAGTATGAAGCGTCATATTCTGCCGCCTCTCACTTGCGCCTCAAATTCCTTGATAATATTTCCGACATATGTTTCGGCAAAATCATTATTGTAAATGTAAGAATTTTCAATCAAATAATCTCTTAAATTGAGTAAATCATTATGAAATTCTCTGTTTTTAATAATGCAAAACCATTCGCCGACAAAACTTTCCGGTTTACCTTCATTGCCCAATAAGTATCCACATGCATTTACAGTGCCGTTTCGTTCAATTTGAATATCATAGCTGTTATATTTAAGTTTAACCGGGTTAAACATTAAGGAAGCAAAATATTTTTTTGATTCAAAATTAGCTTTAATTTTTTTCAAAATTTTTATTCTGCCCTCAATATTAATAGGCAAAAGATAAGTTTGAGGAATTTCGTGAATACATCCGTTAGAAGCAAACGAATTCAAAGCTTCCATATCAAGGAAATTTGTATATTTTGTAAAACCTACATTATAATGATTGATTACAGCTTGAATAAGCGCTTCTTTATTTGGCAAATTGGGTGCAGCATTTTTTGAAAGAACATCATAATCGAGAAGCGGAGTTACACAAAAATAAGGAGTAAAGCAAAGAATAGGTACATCATCGTGAAAAGTTGTGAAAACGCGCATTAAATCAACTGCGTCATTACAGCGAAAAGCAGATTTTACACCGGAATCATAAAGCTTCATAAACTTTTGAATGTGAATATTGATTATATCTTCATCCGTTGTAACCACAGCGTTATTAAAGAGTGAATCAAAAAGAATCAACATTTTATCCGTGATTAAAAAGTATGAAAAAAGATTTCCCGTTTCCATACTGTCAATGTCAACATTTTCAATAACGGAAATATTTGTATAACCGAGTTCAGCCAAATTAAACATTGTAAAAAATGTACTGATATTGCGTGTATCTTCGCCATCGTCGGTAAAAAAGATGTGCTTGTAGTCTTTGTTTTTATTGCAGTCAAGGCTCATAAAATGATAGAGCACATCTATCGCTTCTTCACTTGTCGCAGGAATATTTGCATAAACAAACGAAAAATCAGCACTGTTTGAAAGCATATTATAAATAAGTGAAAGAACGCTCAGTTTGCCGAAATGCATTCTTTTTTCTTCATCAATTTCAATAGGTACGATACATTCATTTCGTCTTGTTTTTCTTTCAACAAGAGAAATAATATGTTTGATTCTTTTTATTGCGTCATCCGAAAAATTCTTCTTATTATAAAGCGATTTTAATGTTTCAACTTGGCTTGCATTGAAAACGCCCGAATCAATAATATTTTCAAACTTTGCTTTTGAAAGATTCTTTTTGCCGGAAAGGACATTACTCAGCCAAGAACGATTGATATTGCACTTTTCGGCAAAACTTGTGATAGAATAACCGCTTATTTCAATATTTTCCCTTAATACTTCGTTAAAATCAGCCAAATTCTTTCTCCTGTTTCTATGATAATAATAAAATATTATACTATTGCGCGCTTTAAATTTCAAGTTGTAATTCGCTTGATGTCTATTATTTTGACTGTGTAAACTTTTACTCTTGCATTTTTAACACAAAAAGAATATAATATTTCCTGTCAGTTCGCAAAATCCTGACCAGTGTCGCAACCGGCGACGCTTCTAAAAACAAAACTAAGGAGAAAACAGAATATGAAAAAGATGAACAAAAAAGTTACATTCATTGTGCAAACGGCGATTATTGCGGCACTTTATGCGGCACTTACTTATGCTCAAAACTTTTTGCTTCCGGGTACTACTTCGGCGGCAATTCAGTTTAGAGTAAGTGAAGCATTAAATGTTTTGGCGCTCTTTACCCCTGCTGCTATTCCGGGTTTAACTCTCGGCTGCGTGCTTTCAAACATTTACAATATCGGTTCAGGCTTGCCGCTTGATATGATATTCGGCTCGCTTGCAACATTAGGCGCAACAACGGCTATGTATTTGCTCAAAAATGTTAAAATTAAAACTTTCCCGCTTCTTTCGCTTCTTATGCCTGCGCTTTTTAACGGTGTAATTATCGGCTGGGAAATCGAAGTATTTTTTATTGAGGGCAAGTTCCATTTTTCAAGTTTTCTTACTCAAGGCGGTTTCGTTGCGCTCGGTGAACTCGGCGTTATGCTTGTACTCGGCACTATATTCTATTATGTAATCGTCGGCAGGAAGCTTGATAAAAAAGTATTTTCAAAAGTAAATAATTAAGATTTGCATAAGTAAGGACCGCTTGAAATTCAAGCGGTCCTTATTTTTTATAGATACAATATAAATTATTATTTGTATTAATTAAGGCTTCCCCTTGAGGGGAAGGCAATAAGCAATAATTCACTCACCCAAACCATTTTCATCAAAATTGAGAATGGTTGAAAGGATAACTTCAAAACCTGTTTTGATTGCCTCAGGGTTAAGGCGGCCGGCTGTATCGCGGCGGTTGTGGTAGTAATCAGCCGGTGCCGGGTCCATAGCGGCAAGGCAAGTTGCCTCAATACCTGCCTGAGAGAAAGCGGCAGCGTCGGAAGAGCCGAAGAACACGCTTGCATATTTGAGGTCTTCGTGACCTGCTTCTTTAGCAGAGTCCATAACAAGCTTACTGAACTTAGGACTGTTTTTAACCGTGCTTGTCATATCTTTATTATAAACATTAAGATATTCAAGGTCCGTAAGAGTGTCAACACAAAGAACGGCAGTTTCTACACCGTCTTTAGTATATTCGTCAAGGTGATCTTTTGCCCACTGCTTGCAACCGCGAAGACCGGCTTCCTCACCGTCGGTAATCATTGCACAAACTTCTGTATTTTCAAAATCAATACCTGCCATATCGAGCATACGAAGTGCGCACACAGCGGCATAAGTACCTGTAAGGTTGTCGTTAGCGCCCGGTGAAATAGTTTTGAAATCAACAAACAAGAAAAGAGGAACCATACCGAGGGCGGTTACATAATGGAAAATATAGCTGTAATTTACCATAAAATCGCCGAAAGAGCCCATATCAACAAAGTTGGCAACAATGGCAATTACGCTTAAAATAAACGAAATAACGGCGCCGCCGATTGCCCAGCCCATAAATATACCCATAAGAGGGAATTTTTTACCGTAAAGAATATGGCGCCATTCATAAGCCGCATCAATATGACCGCTGATAACGATTCTTCTTTTAACATCTCCCCTTGGCTTTCTTACGCCGACAAGATTATGACCTTCAACTTTTTTGTAAAAAGGGTCCATAAATTGCTTGTAAAGGAGGAACTCCATTACAGTAATAAAAAGACTGACAAAAGTAACGCCGCAAACAACAGCCTGTGCAACAAATGCCGGAATAACGCTGACATATGTTAAAATTCCAAAAACGACTACAGCAAGAAAAATTGCTGCAGACACAAACTTTGTAAAGTGTAAAAATGCCTTTGGCGCCATTTTGTAAGATTCAAAATGAGATTCGTCACAAAATGTGTCAAGTTCCTTTTTAAGATGTTTTTGAGCAGAATAACAATTATCACTGCCCGATTCACGAGGGCCGTACTTTTTGATTACATTTGTAATTTCTTTTACAGAGTAGTCAACATTTTCCTTGATAACTGCCTGTGGAAAATTTGCAAACTTCATTATTTTTCTCCTTGACTGATATATTTTTTGTTGAGTTTAACTTCAAGGTGAGTATCACCGAATTTAAACTCTTTTTTGATTTTTGACTTCAAGAGCCATTTTTTAGGCATAGCTACGCTGTCAACCGCATAACTCAAACCTAAATATTCAAAATACGGCTTAAACTTTTCAAGCCTTGCCATAAATGAATCAAAGCCACGCTTATCCTTTGGCGACCAAGCAACTTCGGCAAGTGCCTGAGTTCTCGGATACATAAACACTTCAAGCTTCTCAGGGCAATCTGTCCACTCGGTCCAGTTTTCAGCCTCAACGCCGAGAATGTTCTTTTCGCTTTCAGGCTTGATACCAAAATGCTCATAAGAATAATTATATGTATTTTTAAGCGAATACTGAGCATAAGTCATATCAAAATAGAATGACTGATGGTTTGACAAAATAATATTGTTGCCCTTATTTACCCAATCTCTCGCTCTTGAATCTTTTTTAGGCGTCCAATACTGACAAACCGTTGACTTGTCAAGGCTCTTTGCTTTGAGTATCTCGTTCCAACCGATAAGCCTTTTGCCCTTCGATTTGAGCAAAGCAAGAATTTGATTATTAAACCAACCCTGCAAATCTTCCTCGTCTTTAAGATTATTTTCTTCAATTCTCTTTTGACAGCAAGGGCACTTTTTCCACTCGTCCTTTGGCGCTTCGTCGCCGCCGATATGGAAATATGGCGCAGGGAAAAGCTCACAAAGTTCTTCTATAACATCTTTAACAAACTCAATAGTTTTGTCTTTGCCGGGGCAAATAGGTCTGTTCCAATCGCGAATTTTAAGTTTCCTTGTAGGAATAGCACCGCCGAAGTAACCCGGAACATCCCTATTAAGTTCACGGCACGCAAGCCACGGATAAGCGGCAATGGCAGCAGCGCAGTGAGCAGGAAAGTCAATCTCCGGCACTACGGTAATACCTCTTTTAGTGGCATATTCAACAATTTCTTTAATATCATCCTGAGTATAGAAGCCGTAATATTCTTCATTAATAATATCTGTACTTCCCCAACCGTGAATCTGAGTATATGCACGCTTTGAACCGATTTCATTCAAAAGCGGATATTTCTTTATTTCAACTCTCCAGCCTTGGTCGTCGGTCAAATGCCAGTGAAAAACATTAAGTTTCATCATAAACATCATATCAAGCATTTTTTTGACATATTCTTTTCCAAAGAAATGACGGCTTTCATCAAGCTGAAGACCGCGCCAAGAAAACCTCGGCTTATCATTGATAACGCAACAAGGAATTTCCTTTCCGTCAAGCTCGGCATGACTGAGCTGACGAAGCGTTTGAAGCGCATAATAAGCACCAACCTCGCTTGAAGCTTTGATTAAAATTTCATTTTCGTTTACCTCAAGCTTATATTCCTCATTGTCAAGCGAAGAATCTTTTTTTATTTTGAGCTTTGCGTCTTGACCCCTTTCAAGTTTTAAAAGTTCAAGATTAAAATCAGATTCAACCCTTAAATCAGATTCTATCGCAAACACACCGTTCTTTTCCTGAGCGTAGTATGCAAGCGGTATCAACTGTAACATAAAAATTCTCTCCTTAAAAAATCAAATATGCTTATGTTTTACCACATTATTTTAATTGTATCATAATATAGTACAAAACTCAACCGTTTAGCGATTTTGTAAATGATTAGTAATAATTAGGAGAGAATATAATCAGCAACTTCGTTTAAACTGTCTAAAATCGGAACTTCAAGTTTACTCAGCCTTTCTTTACTTTGGTGGCCGAAACTTACAAGCACGCAGTCGCACCCAACGGCATTTGCCACCTCTAAATCGTGGTCCGTATCGCCGACAAACAAAACTTCGCTTGTGTCAATACTATTTTGAGCAAACCATTTTTTTGCAATATCGACTTTACCGTTTGCATAGTCGTCATCTATTCCGAGAATTTCTGCAAACTCATCGGCAATTTGGAATTTTTCAATCTGATTTTTAAGCCTGTTTTTTTCGCAGGCGGAAACGATAATTTGCTTAATACCGAAAGAATTAAGCCTTTTTAGCACATCTTCGGTTTCTTTGTTAAGATTTGCCGTAAACTGAAGTTTTGTATAGATGTAAACATAGATTTTTGCAAGTTCGTCAAAGCTGTGCTTTGTAAAATCAAAGCCTGCAGATACGTAATAATCGCTCACGGGAAAGCGGAATATTTCTTTATAAAGTTTTACATCCACTCTGTTTTCATATCCCGTTTTTTCAAGCATATAGTTGACGGCGTCAACGCTTATTTGAACATCGTCAAAAAGCGTTCCGTTCCAGTCCCAAATAATATATTTATATTTCATTTTCTTCATCATTTTTTTGCTTTTTCGCTCTCCGCCTCGTTATTTGCAGGAAAAATATCGGCAACATCGGTGATTGATATGTAAGCCTTTGGGTCTACGCTATGAACAATTTCTCTCATTTTACCTATTTGGAAACGGTTAAGCACAAAGTAAATAACGCTTTTGTTTTCATTTGAATAATAGCCCTTGGCGTCATAAAATGTAATACCGTTTTCAAACTGAGCGGAAAGCTTTTGGCAAATTTCTTCTTGCTTATTTGTTATAATCATTGCAGATTTTGAACGGTCAAAGCCTTCGATAAAATAGTCAACAGTTTTGAGCGCAACAACATACGCCACGATTGAATAAAGCGGCAATATCCAACTGCTAAACACGATACCGCATATTACATATAATATCACATTATATATCATAACGAAAGTGCCGACCGTAACAGAAAGCTTTTTTGCAAAAATAACGGCAAGAACTTCAATGCCGTCCATAGCGCCACCGAAACGAATTGCAAGACCACTGCCGATACCCGAAATAAGTCCGCCGAAAATTGCGCACAAAAACAAATCATCCTTTGCAAGCGGTGAAAAAGTTGCCACATCAATAGGAAGAACATCTGTTATAAGAAAAGCCGACAGAGAATATATACCGACAACAAAAAGAGAATAAATCGTAAATTCTATTCCCTGCTTTTTTGCGCCGAAAATAAATATCGGCAAATTTAAAATCACAAGAAAAACAGACAAAGTGAGCTTTTCCGGTGTGATTTGTGACAAAAACATTGAAGTGCCCGATATTCCGCTGTCAAACAAACCGACGGGTTGAAGAAAAATTGTGACCCCAATGCTGTTTATTATTCCTGCAAAAAAGAGAACAATAAAATTTTTGATTTTCAGATTTTTTATAAATAGCATATACTCTCCTTTCATATTAAAGACAAAAGGACTGTCGCAAAAAGCAGTCCTTTTAGTTGTGTAAATAATTGCAGTTTAGCAGGCGAACACAGTTTCACCTACAATATTTTTGTCATTTTAGCCTTCATAAAAATCAATTATTTGAATTTGTTGTGGTTTCAGAAGAACTGTCGCCCTTAGATTCCATAAGTTTACAATCAACTTCACTGATTTTGATTTCGTTATTTTCGATTCTTGCAATAGTAAGTTTAACTGTATCGCCAGGCTTTGAATCTGACAAAATAGAAGTCATAACATCGGTTGAAGTCATAGTTTTGCCGTTGATTGCAACAATCATATCATACTGCTTAACATCCTTGCTTGCAAGGTCTGACGAGCCGTCAACAGAGTTGATAACCATTGTGCCCTCTGCGTCCTTATAACCCTTTTGTTCAAGAGCTGAAATGATAGCCGAATAGTTGCTGTACTTTGTAAGAGGAACATAAGTTACACCAATCTTTGCCCTGCCCTCAACATAGCCTGATTTAATAAGGCTGTTTGCGGTTGCAACTGCGGTTTCAGACGGTACGGCAAAACCCATACCCTCATATTCTGTTGCGGCAATTTTTGAAGAATTGATACCGATAACCTGACCCTGCATATTAAAGAGTGCGCCGCCGCTGTTGCCCGGGTTGATAGCCGCGTCAACCTGGATACATTTGTTATCGTAACCGATATTTGAAGAAATAGGTCTGTCAAGAGCTGAGATATAACCGCTTGTAAGCGAGTTCATAAATTCAAGACCGCCAGGGCAACCGATTGCAATAACCTGTTCGCCTACTGCAAGGTTGTCGCTGTTTGCAAATTCTGCAACCTGCAAACCGGTTGCATTGATTGAAAGAACGCCTATATCTGTTTGGCTGTCATAAGCAACCATTGTTGCGTCATATTCCTTTTTATTGTTAAGAGTTACGGTAAATTTAGTACCGTCACTGATAACATGAGCACAGGTAAGAATATAAGTTTTACCGTTACTCTCCGACATAATTACGCCTGAGCCCTCGCCCGATTCCTCAGGCTCCGAACTGCTTGAACCCGAACTGCCGTTACCGTAATTATAAAAATAGTTGTATGCGTCCTGCTGCTGTGAATAAACAGTAATACCAACGCAGGAGTCCATAACCTTTTCAGCTACGCCCGCAACAGTTAAATTACCGTTGCTGTCCTTAGTTTCAACTGCACCGCTGTCATTTGTTTTAACATCACTGCTTGAACTTTGCGACTGAGTTGTTGAATCACTGTTGCTTGTATTTTTGTTTGTGTCAATAACTCCGGTAACACCAAGCACAACACCCACAATAGCTACGAAAGCGCAAATAACAAGAATGATTGCAACAACTTTGCCTGCCTTGCCTTTTTTTGGTGGCTTTGGCGAATTGTCATTATTGCTCGGTTCGCTGTTATACTCTGCTTGAGTATTTGTATTTTCGTTTTTAGGCGGCTGATAGTAATTACCGCTGTTTGATGAATTTTGCTGATTATTGTTTACATAAGAATAGTGATAAGTTGAATTGTTATCGGTGTTATCATTTTGCGGAGGGTTATAATATGTTCCGCCTTGATTTGGCTGATAATAGTCAGGTCTTGCCTGCTCATTCTTTTTTTCTTCGTCAAAATCACTCATTATTGTTTATCTCCTTTTTTATAGACCGGGTTGTATGCCTTTGGAAGTTTAAACACAAATTCTGCCGAATTTTCATCTTCACTTTGCGCATAAATTGTACCGCTGTGCATTTCAACCATCATCTTTACAATATATAATCCCAAACCTGCACCCTTGGCGTCAAGTCCTCTCGATTTATCAACCTTATAAAATCTTTGGAATACTTTTGAAAGTTCTTCCTTTTGAATACCTATACCGCTGTTTTTGATGTGCACTTCAACGCTTTGCTCGTCTTCAAACATTTTGACATTTATATATCCTTTTTCGTTTGTAAACTTAACTGCATTGTCAAAAATATTATAGATAACCTGATAAATCATATCCCTATCCGCTGTGATAAAGGTAGGGTTTAATTCTTCAAGACCTGTAATTTCTATATTCTTTTCCTCAATCTTTTGCTCAAAGGTTAAAAGAATATGTATTATTTGGTCTGAAATATCGTATTTTTGCGGTTTCATTTCAAAACTGCCCGATTCTATTTTGCTCATATTAAGCATTGTTACTACAAGTCGGGTAAGTCTTTTTATTTCGCCGCTGACAATTTCGAGATAATAGTCTTCCTTTTCTTTAGGTATTGTTCCGTCAAGTATGCCGTCAATAAAGCCACCGATTGAAGTCATCGGAGTTCTGAGCTCGTGCGATACATTAGAAACGAAGCTTCGCCTCGATGATTCAAGCGTATCAAGAGCATCCGCCATATCGTTAAACGCTTTGCCAAGCTCAGCAAGTTCGTCGCAACCCTTAACCTTAACCCTGTATGAAAAGTCACCGATTGCAAACTGCTTTGCCGCTTTACTCATATCACGAAGCGGCGAAACAAAGCTTCTTGTAAGCTGCCAAATGCAAACGAAACCTAAAAGCAAACACAAAATCGCACTTGCCATAAACATCCTGAACACTGCGTGAACCAAAGATGCCGAACTCGTTGCACTTGTTGCGAAAACAGAACCGATAATTTGATTACTGCTGTAAATCGGGCAACCGACAATATACGAACGCTGATTGCTTATCACGCCGCTGCCCACATAACTGCTTTCGTACACCTGCTGCAAAATAGAGTCGCTTATATTATAATTAGTATGATACGAGCAAGTGCCGAATTTGCCGAAAAACGGGAGCGAGTCGGCTCTTTCTTTACACAAAATCACATTTCCCTCAACATCGCAAACAAAGATATCCGCATCAACCGAGTTTGAAACGATTTTAAGCGCACGGCAAATCATTTCTTTCTCATTAGAATATGTGTCATTCATATCGGAAACAAGAAGATTTGAATTAACGCTGTTTGCAATCGACTGCGCATTTTCCATAAGCAAATCGGTAGTCTGCTTTTGAGTATATGCGCCAACCAAAACAGTAAGCGTAGTGCCGAGAATAGTGAACACAACAAGCATAATTGCCGAGAACAACAAAAAGTATTTAGCAAAAATATTATCCTTCAATGTCTTTTTTGGAGGCAAATCCATTTTTGTCATAACTTTGTTCCCTGATTATTCTTTTGTTTCAAATTTGTATCCTACACCCCAAACAGTTTTAAGCGACCATTTATCGGATACACCTTCAAGTTTTTCACGAAGTCTTTTAACATGAACATCGACTGTTCTTGAGTCGCCGTAGTAATCAAAACCCCAAACCTCATCAAGAAGTTGGTCACGGGTATAAACTCTGTTAGGGTTTGAAGCAAAATGATAGATTAATTCAAGTTCTTTAGGCGGTGTATCAACAGGCACACCTTTAACTTTAAGCTCATAGTTAACAATATTGATTTCAAGATTATCGTAAGTAACAATCTTCTTGCTGTTTTCCTCTGCTTCAGAATTGCCGCTGCTTCTTCTAAGTACAGCCTTAACTCTTGCCATAACCTCTTTTGCGTCAAACGGCTTTGTTACATAGTCATCCGCGCCGAGTTCAAGACCAAGCACCTTATCAAAAGTTTCGCCCTTAGCAGTAAGCATAATGATAGGTGCGTTAGAAGTTTTCCTGATTTCACGGCAAACCTGCCAGCCGTCCATCTTAGGAAGCATAATATCAAGAAGGACAAGTTCAGGCGCTTTTGACTGGAACATTTCAACCGCTTCCTGTCCGTCATTAGCAACAAAAACAGAATATCCATCATTTTCCAAATAGAGTTTTAAAAGCTCGCAAATATTGCGGTCGTCATCTACGACTAAAATTTTTGTTCCCATAATATTTCTCCTTTGCTTTGTTGATATTATTTTATCACTGCATAGTGATGATTTTTTGTTGTTTTAGTTAACATTTTTTAAAATTTATAAATAAATTTTGAATTTACATTTATCAGAATTTTAATTGCCATAAATTATAGTTTAGCGGGTGAACGCAATTCGCCCCTACGGTGATTTTTCTATTTTAGATAGCCTAAAATGATAAGACTATC
>CAVKLC010000054.1:0-5997 GCA_963657005.1 bacterium
TTCCCTCTGACGAGGGAAGTGGCGGCTTCGCCGTCGATAGGAGAGAATGGCGAACTGCGTTCGCCCGCTAAACTATAATTTATTTTACATATTGAAGCTGTAGTTCGCCTTTTGAGTTAAAGGAAGTTTTGATTTTTTTAGTTGCCTGCTGTCCGTCTTTAAATTCGGCAGTAACGGTAATGGTATCTCCTTCAAGTTTTTCAAACGGCATATCAGGATTTCTGAGAAATGTTTCAATCGCATTTTGATTGTCATAGCTTAACGAATTTTCGTTCATTTCTTTTTGCAAATCATCAACATTAACGGTTATTTTTCTATCATACTTAAATATTTCATCGTGAAGTTTTTTATTAGTAAGAATAAGCACCGTTTTATCTTTTCTTGTGCCATAAGCAATTGAGTAAAGCTCTATATTTTGTGATTTATCGCCAAAATATTTTGATAAATCACGGCTTTTTGCAATTTCGTTATAAATTGCTTTTACTTCACCCTCATTCGCATCTTCAAGGGTAGATACATATTTATCCTGTTCTTCTTTTGTAAGTTCAATATCAACATAATAATTGCCACTTTTCATTTGTGAAAAGTACAAATCTTGATTTATAAATTGAAAATAACCTTTTTCACTTTCAAAAGTAACTTTCTTTATATTTGCATTTTTATCAATATTAAATCCTACTATATTATCATATGAAACCTGCACATCACCGTTTACCTTTTCAACCTTAATTTTATACAACGGAAGACTTATTATGTCATTTGAAAGGGTTGCTTTTTCTTTGACCTTATCATCTTCCTGTGCATAAGCTACTATATTAAAATTATAGCTCGAAGATTTTGCAGTTGAAGTTTGTGTAGTTGTCGGTGTTTTATCCCTTGTCATACCGTAAGTGCCGACGCCGGCAAGAACGGCAAGTGCAAGAGCACAGCTGACAATAGGTTTAAGGATATTTTTGCGTAATTTCTTCTTCGGCTCGTCAATTTTTGCCATAAGTCTTGTTTTCATATAAGCGTCAGGCTTAATGTCGTCTATGGCTTCTTTTATAATCTTTTTTTCGTCAGTCATTGCTATATTCCTCCAATTCGATTTTTAACAGTTCCCGGCCCCTTTTAAGCCTCATTTTAACAGCAGACTTAGAAAGGGAAAGCGTGCTTGCAATCATTTCAACGGTATAATCTTCATAGTAATAAAGAAAAATTACCGTTTTGTATTTACTGTCAAGCTTCAGAAGTTTTCGCCTTACATCAAGCTTTTTATCGTTTTCAACATCTTCGCCCAAAATTTCATCATTTAACGGCAGATTTTTATGTCTTGACGATTTTAAAAAATCTTTGCAGGCATTGACAGTAGTTCTGATTAGCCACGCTTTTTTATGTTCACTGTCGGCGAAAGCAGGACTTTTGTAAAGAAGCTTTATAAAAACTTCCTGAAGTATGTCCTCGCTTTCTTCTTTGCTGTTTGTGTGTAAGTATGCAATTTTATAAAGCATATCGGCATACATATCATAGGTGGTTGAAAATTCGTTTTCTTTGTCCACTTCTTTGCCCCCTTTCACACATAACACGACTGACTGAGTTAAAAAGTCACATTTACATAAAAAAGCAAGGTCGGAAAACCGACCTTGCTAAAAACAATTTATTATTTTGCTTTTGTTGTTGCTTCAACAAACCAACCGTTAAGAGTTAAGCACTTTGAAGCTTTCTTTTCAACAAATGACTTGCAGAAATCATAACCTGCACCGCCCTCGGCACGAACAGGTGCGATTTTACCGTCGGCAAGCGATTTATAAACGGCGTCAACCTTTTCCTTAACAGCCTTTTCTTCCTTAGTATTTTCAGGAAGCGCATCAACATAAATACCGTCGGTTGAGCAGTTTGCATTAAATACAGTTCCGCCGTTGAAATCTTTTAAGCAGTCCTTAACAGCCTCACCGTAATTTTTAACAACAGCGCAGTACTCATCATTATGGTTAGTACCTGCCGCAATAACACTCGGACTGTCATCAAACTTATACTTAGCGGTGTAAACCGATTCGCTTCTTTCGTTTCCGCCTGCAAAAGCAAGGGTTACACCATCGTCAAACATTTTTTCAGCGATTGATGCAAAACGGTCAACCATAGTAAATGAAGTGTTCCAATAATATTCGTTTTCAAGCGCAACACCTGCGCCGATACCGTAACTATCCTTATTTTCCCAGTGTGAGAACATATAACCATCAGCAGGAATAGCGGCTGAAAGTTCAACTGTGTCGCCCTCAACATAAGCGCCTGAGCCGGTTGATTCGCCGTTGCCGCCTTCACCGGTTAAAACATTAACGGTAAATGTCGGTTCGTCACTAGCTTTAAATACAGGAGTAAGTTCAATATCTTTATCGGTTACATTAACTTTAGTTTCTTTTGCGTTAACATCTTCAACTGCATCTTCGATATTAGTTTCCCAACGGTCAAATACAAAACCTGCCTTAGCAACAGGAGCTTTAACATCAACAGATGAGTTTTCGCCAACATACTGCTGTGAATAAACAGAACCGTCCTCGTTAAGAACCTTAACATCATACTGCTTACCCTCAGCATCCTTATATGTAGCTGTAATTGTGCAATCGCACTTTTCAACAAGCAAGTTCATACTTGACTTAGTTTTTGAAGAAATGTTAACCTTTTTATCCTTAACACCCTCAGTGTCACTTTTAACTTCCCACTTGTCAAAAACTTTGCCCTGCGGTGCCGGGTCAGCAGTAATGGTTACATTTGAACCCTCGGTATAAGTACCGCTACCGATACCGTTTTCAACCTTAACGGTAAATGTTTTGTCTTTAATGTCGGAAATCTTGTCATAACAAGCAACAAGATTGAAGCTATAGTCGTAGTTAAGAAGCGGCGAATCATAGTCTGCCCAGTCAAGAGTAACAGGGATACCGAGTTCATCAGCGGCAGCTGCAGCACCCTGAGCAAAACCTGCGCCGTAGTTGGCAGAATCTTTGCTGTTATACTGACCGAAGAAGCCAAGCTTTGTATTGCCGCTTGCAACTGCAATATAACCTGCAAGGTAACCGCTTTGAAGATTGTCAAAGCTTACGCACATAACATTATCAACATAATGGTCTGTTTCATCATCGGCTGAATGAGGAATACCGTCAACCAAAATAAAGTTAACATCAGGATAAGAGCTAGCAATTTCATAAGCGCAAACTTCAAACTTTTCACCCGGGAAAACGATATACGAAGCACCGTTATCCTTAGCGAGCGAAACATACTTTTCTACATTCTCAGCAGTAAGCTCGCCTTTTTCATCAAGCACAGGCTGATAATAACGGGAAGACATACCGTTTTCATTTGCAAAAGAAGTAACGCCGTCCCAAGCGCTTTGGTTATAGCTCTTATCGGTAACGGTACCGCCGTCGGTAATAAGAACGATATCGTTAGTAATTTGTTTTTGTTTAGTGCATCCTGCCATTGCAAATACTGAGCTTACAACAAGCACAATGCAAAGGAGCACTGAAATCGCCTTTTTCATAGCTTTCCTCCAAAAAAGAAAAAATGTTCTTAAATATAATAGCAAAAATAAAATAATAATGCAATAGCAATGTTGATTTAATAGCTAAAAAACATTATAATAATTTTATAAAACTGAGAACAGTAGGTTTGATTATGGAAAATTTAAGATATGAAAACGGCAAATTAACAATTCTTGACCAAAGGCTTTTACCAAATGAAGAAAAGTGGGTTGAGATAAAAAACAAGGAAGACGCTTATAACGCAATCAAAACCCTTGCTGTAAGAGGTGCGCCTGCCATCGGCATTTTTGCAGGGTACAGTATGGCAATTTTTTCAAAAGAGAATAATATTTACGAGCTTAAAAATTTTCTTGATTCTTCCCGCCCGACCGCAGTCAACTTGAGCTGGGCAACAAAAAGAATTGTAAATGCATATGAAAGCGGTAAAAATCTTTTAGATGAAGCAAAAGCAATTAACGAAGAAGACATTGAAATGTGCAAAAAAATAAGCAAATACGGCTTATTCCTTTTAAATGACGGTGACGGTATTCTCACTCACTGCAACGCAGGCGAGCTTGCCACAAGCAAGTACGGAACAGGTCTCGGTCCGCTTATTTTAGGCAAGGAAAAAGGATATAATTTCAAAGTATTTTCAGACGAAACAAGACCGCTTTTGCAAGGTGCACGATTAACTTCATATGAGCTTGAAAAAGCAGGAATTGATGTAACGGTAATTTGCGACAATATGGCAGGCTTTGTTATGAAAAAAGGACTTATCAACGCAGTTTTGGTAGGCTGTGACAGGGTTGCGGCTAACGGAGATGTCGCAAACAAAATAGGTACAAGTTCCGTTGCTGTTCTTGCAAAATATTACGGTATTCCGTTTTATGTTTTAGGTCCGTATTCAACAGTTGATTTCAACTGCAAAACGGGTGACGACATTGAAATCGAGTTTAGAAACGGCGACGAAATCAAGAAAAAATATTTTGAAAAGCCGACCGCTTTGGAGGAAACAAAATGTTTAAACCCTGCATTTGATGTTACAGACAATTCGCTCATAACGGCAATCATTACCGACAAAGGAATTGCAAGAGCACCTTATGACAAAAGTTTAAAGGAGTTACTTTTATGATTAGATTTTACGGTGGAAAAGTATTAAGCCTTAACGAAAATTTCAAAATAACAAATGACGAAGTTTGGGTAAAAGGCGGCAAAATCGAATATGTCGGCAAAGAGAAAAAGCGTGAAGAAATGCCTCATTTTGAGCGTGAAATTAATCTTAACGGCAATCTTCTTATGCCGTCGTTTAAAAACGCTCACACCCACAGCGCAATGACTTTCGGCAGGAGTTTCAGCGACGATTTACCGCTTGACAAATGGCTCAATGACAAGATTTTTCCGCTTGAAGCTAAGCTCGAAAGCGAGGATATTTACGATTTATCTCGCCTTGCATTTCTTGAATATTTAACAAGCGGTATTACCGCCTGCTTTGATATGTACTACTTCCCTGAGGCTATGGCAAAAAGCAGTGTCGACTTTGGTTTCAGGACTGTTATGTGCGGTGCAGTCAACAACTTCAAAGAATCGGTTGAAAAGCTTGAAGAATATTATAACACCTATAATAATTATAACGAACTTATCAGCTACAAGCTCGGTTTTCACGCAGAATATACTACAAAAAGAGAAATTTTAGAGGGTATCAGCGAACTTGCCGAGAAATATAAAGCGCCTGTTTTTACCCATTCAAGTGAAACCAAGAGTGAAGTTGAAGGGTGTATTGAAAGATACGGAAAAACACCGACCGCTCTTTTTGAAGAACTCGGCTTATGGAACTATGGCGGCGGAGGTTTTCACAGCGTTTGGCTAAATGATGAAGATATGCAAATTTACAAAAAGCGCGGTCTTTGGGCAGTACTTAACGCAGGGTCAAATTCCAAGCTTGCTTCCGGCATAGCAGACGTTCAAAAAATGAGTGATATGGGCATCAATCTTGCTGTCGGCACTGACGGACCGAGTTCAAACAATGCGCTTGATATGTTTAGGGAAATGTACCTTATTTCAGTTCTTCAAAAGTTAAAGCTTAGCGACGCGGCGGCAATGAACGCAGACGAAATACTGAAAGCGGCAACAGTCGGTTCTGCAAAATGTATGGGGCTTGACAACTGTGACTGCATAAAGACAGGCAAATGCGCCGATTTAATCGTAATCGACCTTGACCGACCTAATATGCAGCCGATTAATAATATCACCAAAAATCTTGTTTACAGCGGCTCAAAAGAAAATGTAAAACTCACTATGATAAACGGCAAAGTTCTTTATGAAAACGACGAATTCTTAACCGTTGATAAAAAAGAAATTTACCAAAAAGCACAAGAGGTTACAAATAGAATAAAAGGATAAATTATAGTTTGCGGTTGTGAATAAGGAGCCATATCAATGCTTGACACCATCAACGATTCGTTTCTTAATGATAAAACTTTTTTATTACTCACAACCATTCTTT
>CAVKLC010000054.1:6007-11968 GCA_963657005.1 bacterium
CCAAGAAAACAAATCAAGGGGAGTGATGCTTGGCGCATCAAGTCCCCTTGATAAGCCCCTCTACAAGGTGCGTGACTGTGTCACGGTATTGATATCTATTTCAATATTTTAGGCTCCTTTTGCTAAACTATATATAGCAAAAACGCATAGATTCACAAAAAGTGAACCTATGCGTTTTTTATAATGATTTAACATTTTTTCCAATATTATACACTTGATTAATTTTATCAAGATGTTTTTCTTTCAAGTCGGACAAAGAATCGGTTTCGCAAATTGAAATTCTGCAAGCAGGTTTTATTTCAAGGTGAGAGTAATAATGGTCGATATAATCGAGAATAAGTGAATTTTCCCTTTCAGTTTTGCCGGCTCTGATTGCTATGCCTATACCCTTAGCACCTTTTTTAGATGTTTTTGTTCTTTTCTCATTCGTATTGCCAAACGGCGTATTTCTGTCAAAAAAAGTTTTAAGCTGACCCGGAACATCTGCCCAGTACGACGGACTTACAATCAGCACAACATCGGAAGTTAAAATATCATCGACAATCATTTCAACATCATCATTTTGAACGCATTTTCCGTTTTTATAACATTCTTTACAACCGTAGCAAAAGTTGACATTTGCAGTCGCCATACTGTATTTTTTATCTCAACATCTGCATTATTTTCCAAAACTCCACTTACAAATGAATCAATAATATATGCACAGCTACCGTTATTTCTTGCGCTGCCGTTCACACAAGTTATCTACATAATAAAACTCCATTTTTATTTATTCACAACCTTTGAATATAACCTGTTTTTTCAAAGCGGTTATAGCCGTTTTTTTGATAAAAGCGGTGGGTGCTTCTTTTCTTAGAACCTGTCAAAAGCATTATTTTATAGCAATTATGTTCTTTTGCTATATTTTTCGCATATTCAAGGCACTGCGAAGCAAGCCCCTGTTTTCTATATTCTTTATCTGTTATAACATTTTCAATAATCGCATAAGGCTGTTGATTATGAGTAAGATTTAAAACGATAACGCACACGCACGAAGATACTATTTTTCCATCCTTTTCGGCAACAATTATATGATGATTTTTATCATTTAAAATATCATTAAAAATTTCAATATTTGTTTCGCTTTTTTCAATCGGTATATTGTGATGAAGCTGTGTATATAAATCACTCAACCTATCAAAATCATTGCTGTTAATTTCTCTAATCATTTTAAACCTCGTAAGCAAACGCAATTTCGCCGCAAGTTGATTTAATATATTGCTATTTATTAGAATAATCTTTGCTGTCAATAATTGACTTAATAATATTTATCACTCCGCCCTGGGTGACAAGCAGAATATTACCGTCAAATTCATTTTCAACCAAACTCAGCCAAGCAGATTTAACACGATTGTAAAACTCTTTAGGACTTTCGCCGTTTGGGTAATGTTCATCAAAACCGAGCGACTTATAATACAAATTCGGATAAAGTTTATCAGCAACTTTGTTTTCAAGACCTGCAAGGTCGCCGTTATTGATTTCCCTAAAATCGGGATTAAATTCAACATCAAGCTCAAGCCTGTCGGCTACGATAAAAGCGCTCTGCTTTGCTCTTTCCAAATCGCTCGAAATTATCTTTTTAATATTAAATTTTCTTTGATTTTTCACGATGGAATTAGTCGTGGTTTCGACATGAACTATCCCCTTTTCGGTCAAACCGACCGTACTCCACCCGCCGCGAACAGTTTCAATCTCCTGTCCGTGCCTCATAACAAATATTTTCATACTTCACTTATTGATAATTTATAAATCGGTTTGTTTTGAAGAATTTTGTATTCACTTGAATTTAAAACGAATTCTTTGAATTTTTCCACACTGCTAAATTCAATTTTAGATGATAATTCGTAAATTTTACCACTTGGCGGATAGATGATATTTACTCTTATATTGTCGCAAATCAGTGAAAATAAATACTCTTCATCGCAGGTAAATTCGTATAAGCCTGTTTCAAAAATGAAATTGTTTTTGCTTTTAAAATAACCGCAAAACGCTTCAATAATCGAACCGAGATTCATTGATTTGTTGATTTTGTTTTGTAAAAATTCTATGTCTGTCATATTTATCCTTAGTAATGTAAATTATTATTTATGGCTCCCTTGCAAAGGGAGCTGTCAAATTGTTGACTGAGGGATTGGATGGCGAACGCAGTTCGCCCCCTACAATATAAATCCCTCCGATTGCTTTCGCAATCACCTGCTACGCTACCCTTTTGTCACTGCGTGACATTTCCCCTGGTAGGGGAATCATTCTTTACAAGGGAGGCTTAATAGGTTTAATGATTATAAACTATAATCTACTCTATTTTATCTTCAAGTTCCTTTATTCTCTGTTCCAATTCATCTATCTTATCACTATTTACTTTGAAAACAAGCATACTCAAGCTTAAAGAAATTGCCAAAATAAATGAAACACCGATTTCAATTTTAATAACATCATTTGATTCAAAAAGCTTGTGGCCACCGAAAAAGACAAACAAATAGATTATTATAAAAGATACCAACCAACACACAAAAAATGAAAGCAAGATTTTAACTTTTTCTTTCATATAATCACCTAACAGTTATTTTATAAACATTTCCTTATTATCAAGCACTCTCTTGCCCGCAGTGCAACCCGGACAATCGCAAAATTCAATGCCCTTTTCAAGGAGTTCTTCCTCGTGAACAAGAATATTTGCCGCAACTTCTGCGCCGAGAATTTTCTTTGCATCGTCTGTTTTCATAAATGCGCAAACATCTTCGCATCTTAAAACATCTTCTTCACATTCTTTAACAAGTGCTTCGGCTTTTGCAAGTTCATCAGGTGTACCGACTGCATCAATGTAGCTTTGCGCAGCCTCTTTAAGTTCTTTGCAAGCACTTTCAGCCTTTAAAATTTCATTAACCATTTCTGTTTTTGTCATAATGATCATCCTTTCAAATAAAATATTTATATTACTTTGTCTGAGATTAATCAAACATTATACTTAATTATAAATTCTCATAATTTATATTAAGTAATTCGTCAATAGAATTTACAGTTACATTTGGTTTTATATTAGAATCATTAAGATAATATTTAGACAGACCTTGTTTAACCCAAGCAGTTTTCATACCTAATTGCACGGCGGGAATGATATCATTATAAATTCTGTCACCAATCATCACTGTATTTTCAGGGGCGCAATCAGCTTTTGCTAATGCAATTTTGAAGATTTTTAAATCAGGTTTAGAACATTTTTCTTCAGCAGAAGCACAAATAACATCAAAATATTTATATATATTCCACTCTTTTAATCTGTCAGCCGTGCCCAAAGACTGATTAGCTATTATACCAAGCTTATAATTTTTAGATAATTTCTTAAGAATGTTTGAAACACCGGGATATAATTTTTCTAAAGAATTGTTCCAAACAATATTACTGACACCGTATTGCTTAGCAATTAATTTTAACGGCATAAACGAATCATTAGACAATTCATACATCTTATTTCGTATATCATTCTTGCTAATATCAGTGGAAAAATGAATTTGCTCAATTCTGTCATTAATACATTCTGTTTCGTCAATTAATGTAGAACCTAAATCAAAAAATAAGTATTTAATATTTTGCATTTTTTCTCTATTATTTTTATAAAATCAAATTAATAAAATCTTTAAGCTGTAAAAAGCCTTGGGATATTTCTTCTGCGAGTTTAGGGGTAAACACAGCATCGTTTAAACTACGGTCTTTACATATATAAAAATTCTTTTTGTTCAAAAAATCTTTAAGCTGCTCATTATTGATATCGGGATAATGGTCTTTTTTATATGTATCGCCGATTATTTTGTAGCCATTACTGATAATGATATTAAGTTCTTTTAAAAACTGATCTTGATTATCAATTATATTATCTTTCATACTTTGAAATCCACCGGCAGTTTGCTTATATACCCTTAAACCATAAGAATACATATCGGCGCCCATATCAAAATACAAACCAACTATATCCTTAGTTTTGTTAGATTGCTTAAATCTCAGATACATATATTCTTTAAGTGGGGTATTCGGCGAAAAGCGCCTATCGGTATAAGGCGTTGAAATGCATCGTGCAGGTTTGGTTTCAAATGTTTGATTAATTTCACACGCAACAGGAAGCAAATCATTATACAAATCATTCAATGGACTTGAAATGAACTTTTTATAAGATTTCAAATTTTCTGCTTGTTTTTCAACAGTATTATCAAATGATAACTGAACAAAAAAATCAACGAATTCCCTTTGAAAACCGTTAAACATAAACCTGACCGTCCTTACTTTTTATCAATGTTATTACAAATATCTATTTTCTACAAGCCAAGATATAATTTTCTTTGCTCTGCTTTCGAGATTTGGTAAATCTGTTTTAGAAAAGAATTTTAAATCACAGCTTTCATCATCGGTAATCTTCAAATGACCATAAAAATCATTTGCCAAATACAAAGCAATAACCGAATACAGTTCATCTTGATTAGGATATTTAAAATAGAAGTCTTTGCCGGAAAAAACATTTAACAAAGTAAAACCATCGCAATCAAGATTTGTTTCTTCTTTTAATTCTCTTTTCGCTGTTTCTTCTAATGTTTCGCCAATCTCAAGTGAGCCGCCCGGAATTCCCCAAGTATTTGTATCAGACCTTAAATTCAATAAAATTTTATTATCTTTAATCACAACAACCGTTGCACCTGCGGCAATCATAGGCTTATGACCTATAAATTTGCGCATATTATAAATATAACTCATAAATTCTTACCTTATAAATTTTTTTCAAACATTTTAATCAGTCACTAACTTCTAAATTTCAAATATCCAAAATCAATTTCACCAAGAATTTTATACCAATAAAGTTCAACTTTAAAATCGCAATACTTTGTTGTTGCGACATACTTATAATACTATCTTACCGTTTTTAATACCATTATTAAAATTTTCAATCAATTCAACTGCTTCTTTTAAAGTTAATAGCCACATGTTTATTTTGTTTTCTTTGTTTTCAATATAAATTTTTTCATTTTTCCAATTTTTAATTTCATGTAATGAAATCATTATAGAATCTAAGTAAGCAGAAAGTAAAGAATCAACATCAAAATAGGCATTAAAATCTAATAGAATATGATTAGGAATATTAGAAAAAAGCAAAAATAATACAAGATCATAGGTCTTACTCCTATACGCAGCCCATTCCCAATCAACAAAAATATATTTATTGTTATTGACCAATATATTACTGGGAATCAAATCACCATGGCTTAAAACCAACTCACAATCACTAAATTTTTCTGCAATTTTTGTACATTTTTCAATAAGAGCGGCATCAATATATTCTTCACATTCATCAATATATTTAAGTATTTTTTCATTCCGATTATAAATCTATATCGGAATCTAATTTTACCTTTGAAATCAGATTGATTCTTTTAATTAGCTCACTTTCATTGTAATTAATCTTAATTGAAAAGTCATCTCTCTTTTTTCCAAGTGGAATGGCATCGACTTTTTCTTCTATCATAACGGCAACATTTTCAGAACAATATGTAAATATCATTTTTAGTTTTAAAAAATGACTGTTAAAATTAACATTGCCCAAATGAATTTCATTACACAAAGGTTTAAAATGAAAATTATCACGAGTTGCAACTTTTAAAAAACATCATTTACTATTTTAGTCATATAATAATCATTTGAAGCATCTTTTAAAGTATTCTCGAATAAGTCATTATAAATCTGCATAATCAGCTTATCCATTTAGAAAACAATCATATTTCTTATTAAAATATAGCATATAAGAAAAATATTGTCAATAAAACGATACATTTGTTCGATTTATATGTAATAAAAAAACCACCTGAATAAATCAAGTGGTTTATAAAGTCGGCATCACCTATTTTTCCGGGAGGCTGCCCTCCGAGTATTTTCGGCACAGAT
>CAVKLC010000055.1:0-11879 GCA_963657005.1 bacterium
AGTTGCTTGCTTTACTGTTTTTTCTTACTTTTTTCTTTCGTTTTGCTCATCACTAAATAAGTATATAACAAAAATAAAAATTAGACAAGTGTTATTTGCCGTTATCACGGTAAAAAGCCGAATATTTACAATTTAGAAATTTATTGTTTGTAAATTTAATGTTTTTAAAATTTACGGCGGATATTGCACAGTCGGTTATGTTTTGAAAAATGCAATCGGTTATGGTAATATTTGTTTGGTACATATCTTTAAAATAGTTATGAGTGCCGACGCCTCTGTAAACATTTTTAAATGTGCACTTTTCGATAGTTATATTGTCATTCATTGTATTGTCGTAAGAAGTGAAGCCGTAAAAATGAATTCTGTCAAGAATATCAATTTGTATAGCTTCGGAAGAACTTATATTAAGGTCGGAAACCTGACCGTTAAAAGTACAGTTTAAAAAAGTAACATTTTGGCAGGCGGCAAGTTCCGCGTGGTGGGAAAAATAATTATTAAGGAAAGTAACATTATATATTTTCATGTTATTTGAATGGCAAAGACGCAAAATGCAGGAGCGATTACGGTTATAATTACCGTCCAAAGTGCCGTTAATTATTGAGCACTGCGTTAATGAGGAATACCTCGGATAAATTTTATCTTCGGGTGATTTAAAAATATTACCACGCTTAAAATTTGCATTTTTTATAACAGAATAATTCAAATCAACAACAGTATAGCTTGAAAGATGGACAGTCGATTTAACATTATATGTTCCCTTTGAAATTTTTACAGTTAAAATATTATTTTTGTTTGCGTTTTTGCTTGTATAGTCAAATGCTCGGCTCAAAGCGGTTGTAATATCGGCAGTCGAATAATAGCTTTTTATCGTTTCGCCGTTTTCGTTTATCACTCTGACACTGCAAATTGTAAAGCCGAGAGAAGTAAATATACAAAAGAAGAAAAGAACGCTCATAATAAACGCTTTAAATCTGCTGTTCAAACTAATCACCACCATACACATTCCGTATTATTTTTTCAAATTTTTAAATAATAATGCAAAGCAGGTTTTGGCATAATTGACATTAGCGTTATATAATGTTATAATTAAATATATTTTATATATAGGAAGTAGATATTTTGGAAAACTATTCTATATCATTGCCGAATTATTCAATCGGCAATAATGTTTATGAAAAAATAAGTGAAATCTGTTTACCGTTTGGTAAAAAGGCAATTTGCATAGGCGGTAAAACTGCTGTAAGCAAAGTAAAAGATTTGATTATTGACGCTTGCAAAGGCAGTGAACTTGAGATTTTAGGCTTTTTGTGGTACGGCGGCGACGCTACATATGCAAATGTTGAAAAGCTTGAAGAAAACGAACTTGTTAAAAGTGCCGACATCATTTTTGGTATCGGCGGCGGAAAAGCGCTTGACACGGCAAAAGCGCTTGCTTTCAGAACTAAAAAAGATATTTTCACATTTCCTACCATCGCTTCTAACTGCGCAGGAACTACCGCTGTATCTATTATGTATAACGACGACGGAAGTTTTAAAGAACCGTTTTTCTTCACCGCTCCGCCAAGGCACTGCTTTATTTACACGCCTGTTATTGCAAAATCGCCGGCAAAGTTTATGTGGGCAGGTATCGGCGATACATACGCAAAGTATTTTGAGTCGGAAATGAGTTCGAGGGGCGAAGATTTGGTACACTATCACGCACTTGGTGTTACAACAAGTAAAATGTGCTTAACTCCCCTGCTCAAATACGGCAAAAAAGCGCTTAATGATTTTAAATCGGGCACTGCAAGTTTTGAAGTTGAACAGGCTTTGCTTGCTATTATTGTTACAACGGGTATTGCATCTATCCTTTTGACGGCTGAGCATATAATAGACTACAACACAGGTCTTGCTCATGCAGTATTTTATACGCTTACTTCTTACCCTCATATTGAGGAAAGGCATCTTCACGGCGAAGTTGTAGGCTACGGTGTACTCGTTCTTTTGCTTGTTGACAAGAACGAAGAAATGTTTAAAACTATGTTTGAGTTTAACAAGTCGATTTCGCTGCCGACATGCCTTGCAGATATTGAAATGAACGAGGATGATTTAGACAAACTCGTGCCAATGGTTTGTGCAATGAAAGACATTGACCACAACCCATACAAAATAACAAACGATATGGTATTTGAAGCTTTTAAAAAGCTTGAAGAATATAACAAAAACATAAATAAAAAGAGGTATTATCATGAAAAAAACAATTAAAAGAATTGCTTGCGTTTTGTTTGCAATCGTAATTGCGGTCGCTTGCTTTACCGGTTGCTCAAAAGCAGAGGTCGAGGACAACAAAACAAGTGACAATTCAAAAACAGCCAAATTCGGCATTGTAGTTCAAAACGGTGCTAACGGCGCTTTCGTCGATATGAAGGACGGTATCATTGACGAAATGCAGCAAAACGGCTATGAAAATGCTACATTTGACTACAAAGACGCTCAGGGCGACGCTACCACACTTACTACCATTGTAAGTTCAATGGACGACGGAACATATGATGCAATCTTTACTATCGGTACTGCTTGCACTCAAACTCTTGTAAACCTTGCTTCTGATACTCCTTGTTTCTTCTGTGCAGTTTCTGCTCCTGTTGAAGCTAAGGTAATCACCGATATGTCAAAGCCTGACAAAAATGCAACAGGTACATCAAATGCTATTCCTGTATCTGATATTATTGAAATGGGTTACAAAATTACTCCCGATGTTAAAAAATGGGGTTTTGTTTATTCAACATCTCAGGTTAACGCTGTTGACACTGTAACTTCTGCTCAAAAATATCTTGAATCAAAGGGTATTGAATACGATTCGACTACAGTTGAAACATCGGCAGATGTTAAGTCAGCTACAGAGACACTTATTTCAAACGGCTGTGATGTTATCTTTGTTCCTAACGACGCTATTGTTCAGGACGGTGTAAGCGCTCTTGCACAGGTTTGCGAGGAAGCTAAGATTCCTACCTACTGCTCATCTGCAACAACAGTTAACAGCGGTTGCCTTGCTACTCTTGCTATTGACGATAAGGGTATCGGTGCCAAGACTGCCGACAAGTGCCTTGAATATATGAACGGCAAAGCAGTAAGCGACATTGCATCTGAGGTAGTCGGCATTGACTACTGCACATTCAACGGTGGCGTTGCAAAGTCACTCGGTCTTGAAACTCCAAACAAAGAGACAATCGGCTACGAAATTCAGGTAGTTAACGAATAAAAACATTACAAACTATATTGAGGACATTAACTTTATGCAAGTCTATTTTACAGCTATCGAGGAGGGTTTCCTTTACGGACTTCTCGCCCTTGGTATTTACATTTCACTTAGAATACTTAACATACCCGACCTTACAACTGAGGGTTCATTTGGCTTCGGCTCGGCTGTTGCGGCAGTAGTTGCAAGCAAAGGTCTTAGCTTTTTAAGCTTCGTTTTTGCTTTTTTAGCCGGTGTGCTTGCAGGCATTATAACAGGTTTGCTTCAAACAAAGCTTAAAGTACACCCAGTTTTGGCAGGCATAATCACTATGAGCGGACTGTACTCGGTCAACCTAATGGTTAGGGGCTCGTCAAACTTGAATTTTAACGACAATTCGGTATTTACAAAATTTTTCAGAAGGTTTGACATTACCGGCGCAGATAAAAAGATTGCAGGTCTTATTATCGGTGCAGTTGTTTGCATTGTCGTTTTAATTCTTCTCATTATCTTTTTCAGAACTCACCTCGGCTTATGTATTCGTGCCACCGGTGACAACCCTGATATGGTTAGAGCGTCGTCAATTAATGTTGACTTTTCGCTTATTTTCGGCTTAGCTCTTGCCAACGGTCTTATTGCTCTTTCAGGTGCGCTCATTTCGCATTATCTCGGTTTGAGTGACCAGAGTTTTGCAAACGGAACGCTTATTTACGGTCTTGCGGCAGTAATTATAGGTGAAGCAATATTCGGCAAAAGGAATGTTGCACTCGGCTTAGTAAGTGCTGTTGTAGGTTCTGTAATTTACAAAATAATTGTTGCATTTGTTATTGATGTTTCGCTCTTTGGCAAAAACAGCGAAAACCTTATGAAACTCACTTGTGCAATAATTGTTGCGGTTACTCTTGTTGTACCTGAGTTAAAGCACAGAATTCAAAATGCGAAGGCTAAAAAGGAGGCAAGGAAAAATGCTTGAAATTAAAAATGTCTCCAAAATTTTTGCTAAAGATACTGTTAACGAGCACAAGGCGTTAAACAATATTAACCTTACACTTAACGACGGCGAATTTGTAACAATAGTCGGTTCAAACGGCGCAGGCAAGTCAACGCTTTTCAATCTCATCTGCGGCACTTTTGAGCAAGATAAGGGCAAGATTATTCTTGATGATAAAGATATCTCTTTTATGCCGGAGCATAAGAGAGCAAGGCTTATCGGCAGAGTTTTCCAAGACCCTATGAAAGGTACAGCACCAAATATGACTATCGAGGAAAACCTTGCACTCGCCTACTCCCGTGCAGGTTCAAGCTTCTTTTCTCAAGCAGTTGGAAAGAAAAAAAGAGCATATTTTCAAGAACACCTTGCAAGATTTGATATGGGTCTTGAGGACAGAATGAAAACAAAAATAGGTCTTCTTTCAGGCGGTCAAAGGCAGGTTGTAACCCTTTTGATGTGTACAATAGTTACGCCTAAGCTTTTGCTTCTTGACGAGCACACAGCGGCGCTTGACCCCGTTACTGCCGACAAGGTTATGAAAATCACCAACGATATTGTTAAAGAAAACAATATTACGACTATGATGATTACTCACAATATGTCGCAGGCGCTTGTTACCGGCACAAGGACAATTATGATGGACTCGGGCGAAATCATCATTGACCTTGACAGTGACACAAGAAAAGAAATGGAAGTAGCCGATTTGTTAAAACTCTACCGTGAAAGAGAAATGAAAGATTTTGACAACGACCGTATGCTTCTTCAAAAAGATTGATTTTAAGGGTGCTGATTTTCAGTACCCTTTTTTATAAAATGAAAAAGGCAAACACAATTAACCACAATAAAAATTTATCATTTTAAATAATCTAAACAAAAAGGAGCAAAAATGATTAAAGCAATATATAAAGGAAAAGAAAACATTAAACTTATTGAAGAAGAAATGCCGAAATGCGGTGATAATGATATCATTGTAAAAAAACATTTATTCAAGCATTTGCGGCACAGATGTTGCGGTATATAAACACGGCAAAAAACCGGTCATAAAATTGAAATAGGGCAGGAATTCGGTCACGAAACAATTTCAAAAGCGGTTGAAGTCGGTAAAAATGTTAAAGGCATAAATACAGGCGACATTTTGTATCCCTATCCCCTGTTTGCAAAAGACGACACAAAAAGAGCAGGTACACTCGGTGCTTTTTCACAATATATTCTGATACCAAACTGCAAGCTTAACAAAAGTGTTTATAAACTTAAAGGAAATATAAGTCTTAAAGAAGGTTGCCTGATTGAACCGTTTACCGTGGGTTGCAGAGCGGCAAGAAGAAGCAATCCGAAGAAAGGTGAAAAAGCAATCGTTTTTGGCGCAGGAACAATAGGAATTGCCGCCGCTTTAAGTTTAAAATATTTTGGTGTTGAGAATGTAATGATAGTTGACATTTCAGATTTCAGGCTTCAAAAATGCAAGAAACTTGGGTTTGAAATATGCAACAGTAATAATAATGATTTAAAAGAAACAGCTCAAAAATATTTTGGCACAGCTCATTCACTTCACGGCAAAACGGCTGATGTTGACATATTTATTGACTGCGCAGGAGCAGACAGCATTTTGCAAACATATCAGCAAATGGGTAAAATCGAAAGCAGGCTTGTAGTTGTTGCTGTTAACAAAGGTATTAAAGGTGTTGATATATTAGATTTAACATATTCTCAGCACGCAATAATAGGAAGCGGAGGATATATGCCTGAGGATGTTTATGATGTTATGAACATTATGGCATCTAAAAAATATGACATAGAAAGTATAATAACCGATGAATATTCACAAAACGATTTATCGAAAGCATTGGAACAAGCCGGCATAACAGACGAATCGCTCAATGTAATAATTGATTTCAGTAAATAACAAAAACCACCGAGGAATTTGCCGCAGGCTAATAAGGCAGTATTTTAGGAATTATGGTGTAATCCCGATATGGGGTTACACCTTTTCCTTTATTTATGCAGATTTCTCCGCATTTTTCTGCTTTACTTTTTCCATAGTTTCGAAAAGCTGTTGTTCGGTTGGAACATCAAATAATCCGACTGCGGTAAAATAGATGTCCACTTTAACATGACCGTGAGAATGTTTCTTTTCGTTGTTGTGAATTTCGATACGCTCGATAAGCTTGTTTACAACATTCGGAGTAAGCTCCTTCATCTCTGTGAATTCCATAAGACCTTGATAGAGCATTTTCATATCGACAGTCTGCTTTTTCAGTTCAATAAGTGTCTTTTCATTTTCTTGAACCTCTTGCATCAGTAGCTTTTGTTCAATTTCATATTCACTTGCCATGCGGGAGTAACGCTCATCGGATAACCTGCCAAGAATATTATCCTCATAAATTCTTGAAAATAACTTGTCCAAATCGGATATTCTCTGCTTTGAACTTTCTGTTTTGACTCGCAGTGATTTCTCCTGATTTACTGCTTCAGCACCTTTCTTTTCGGCTATGAGATAGAGGAAAGCACTGTTGTAACAGCGGATAAAATCAGCAAGTTCAGATATAGCTTCCTTAACAATTGCTTCAAGTACCACATCTCGGATATAATGAATTGTGCAAGTTCCACGACCGTTTCATCTGGGTCAGAGCATCTTCTAAGTCTGTTGTATATTTTCTGCCTTGCCTTTTCCGTGCTTTCAATCTCTGTCAGAACAGAAGTAATGAAGTTAATAACTTCGCCAAGGTCATTAAGATTTTCCTTATGCACAAGGCGGATTTCTTCACTGAATCGGTCAAGCTTCAGCCACGCTTCTTTCATTTCAGGCGATAGCGGTTTGTGCGGATTTTGCTTCGGATACAAGCCGAGAAGAGTAGCAAAAAGAAGATAGAATGCTTTCAGCCCTGATATCTTTCTGCTGTCCTTAAGACTGCCGTTGAGATATATTTTCTTCGGCTGGTATCTTCTGTATGCTTTTCTTTCGTCCCAAAACTCATAGCCTCTTTGAAATCTTTGGTTGCCCTCAGCACGCATTCGCTCCAAAATTCTCCGGTTGGTGTAGTCCTCTCCAAGGCGAAACATCCTCACATTTTTCTTGCTGTTAAGCGAGCGTATTGTCCAGTAAGTTCTGTTGGGATTAAGCTTCACCACATAACCAAGCTCTCGCATAATCTTTCTGAAATCATTGTGATTACTTTATCATCAACCTGAGTATCAAAAAATTCATTAAATGCAATTACCTTTAATCCCTCTTCTTCAAACAGGTCACCGTATTTTATGACGATATTGGTTGAATTAATCTTCAGATTCTTCTCGTTTTTCATATTTGCTAATATCCACATTATCAAGAATATAAGAATCATCACAATAATAAACGCAAAGAAAATCTTAAACTTTACTTTCTGAGCTATGTCAAAGAAAGCAAGAAAAAAGGATAAAGCTGCTGAAGTTGCCGACAGAATTTTTATAAAATTACTCCATAATATTTTATTACAGAATTTTACCTTCATTATCTACCACCACCCTTAGTTCTTATTGTAATACAGTCTATAGCCTTTGCAGGATTTATTTCTATCCAGTAATTGTTACATAGATACCGTTAACAGTTGAGAAGCTTTTACATTTTGAGTAATCAAATCGATAAATTCATGAATATTAAACGTAAGAATATCCACTCCACTTTTCATTTTTTGCCATTCTGCTGCCTCCTTTGTATCAGGATGGATAACTGGTGCAACAAATACAGAAAACGATTCTTCCCTTCGTAACTCTTTTGCTTCTCTTAAATGTCTGCTTATAGGAATGATTTCGTTATTAACTTGATCCGACCTGCCACACATTAAAGTAACCTCAAAGTAACTATCATAATCAGAATCATAACATTCGATATCTGCATATCCTCCAGAAGCAGTAAATGTTGGTAATCCTTCATCATCTACTGCATAGTTCGGATTTACGTCTAATCCTTCGAAATTTTGCACTAATGCTATACTAGTAAGAAACTCTAATCTTGTAGGAGCATTAATATATCGCAAAATAGCATCCTTGCTCTCCTTTTTTTCACAAACAGTTACTAATTCTTTGTTAACAGTTTCTTTGCTCATTTCTGCTGCATACTTATAAAGAGTACTTTTTCTCACATCAGAGAAATCGACTGTTTGTTCAACTTCCATTTGAAGAATTTCTGTATCAATGGTACCCATATAATCTATATAATCATTTTCTTCTTCAAATTTTGGATATTCCATGTAATTTTCCATTACATACGCTGCAGATTCTTTTTCGAAACTATTTATGTCAAGAAATCTTCCATTCCCTCTAAGAGATAACAGACCAGACATACGCATTTTTCTAATATACTCATCTACTGATTCATGGCAAATTTTCTCCATCTTAAGATAGTTTCTATTATCACTCTCAAGAATCGAAAGACATTTTTCATATATAAACTCGTCCGAACAAGAGAAACCAACCGCTTTTCTAATCCTTTTTATGTATTGATATGCTGCAAAAGCATTATTATCTCTCCAGCATATCAATATCGGTAACTCATGACGAGCTAATCCTGCATCATTTTCATCTGGGTCATCATGAAAATATTTAATTACATTTAAAAGAAGTGGAAGTGGAACATTCTCATTCAAATTTCTTCTTAAGGGATTATTTGTCTGATATCGCATTAATGCATTTAAAAATACTGTTTGTATTTTTTTATCGTTCTTTGGTACCTCCATATATGCATCTACTAGCATGTGACCAGTTGCTGTTATTATTATTGGTTTTCCCATAGCATACTTTATAAAGCCAAATTCTTTTATCATTTTATACCAAGTATCAAACCGAGAATCCCAACCATACGCAAATCCCGCTTCTTTATGCTTCTGCGGTGACATTTCGATAATGCTCTCAAGTTGAGTCTCACTAAAATATAAATCTTCACTTTGGGCAATAGACTTTAAACTAGGAGTACGACTTACATACATTGGAGTATATTCTTTTTCACGTATTACATTTTTTACAACCTCATGGATAATATCGGAAGTTAATATTTTTCCCTCAAACGGAAGAATACATCGAATGAAATTCGGTATCCTTTCTGGGTTTCTAATTGTTGTTGAAAAAGATAATGGTTTTGCTTTACTTACAGCCATAATTAGTAACAAATACCTCCTTTGAATCAACTTTGATTGTATTATCATTAAAACTAATATAATTGCTATCTATGCTATATACTAAATATTTTTTTGACCACTCAAGAAAAGTTTCATTAACTTTTCCTTTGTGATTAATAAGATTTGTTATACCAAAACGTATGCCTTTAGCATTTAAACTATCCAAATAGTCACATAAACGGTGTTCTTCTGTCTCATTCCAATACTTGTTATACTCTGAACCAGATATTAAATATGGAGGGTCAAGATATATGTATGAGCTTTCATCAGGATTTATTTTATTTAGAAAATCCATAAAATCCAAATTATAAAAATTTATGTTATTTTGTTCTACAAATGTAAGATAATGACAAATCGCACTATACACATTTTTATTAAAGTCCACATTTCCAACTGGTAAATTGAATTTTCCCTCTCCATTAAATCGAATCATATGGTTAAATCCATATATTAACAGCAGATATAAGTAAATCATTTCGTGATTTTCGTTAAAATCATCTCTTAATCTTAAATATGCTTTTTTATTGTAGTGTGAGTAATATGTTTTTATATATTGCTTTTTCAATTCTTTCGGAACTGTTATGTTACGGAAAGAACAGGAAAGTCCATATTCATCAATCAAGTCATATAATAATTGCAAAAATTCATCTTGTTTCCCAGCAAAACCAGATAAATATTTATGCAACTCAATAACATAATAATCAATATCATTAATAATATAATTTTTGGCAGTCGTGTTCAAAAATGAACTGCCGCCACCTGCAAACGGTTCAATATATGTCGTTATCTTCTCTGGAAACAATTTCTGCAACTGAGGCATAAGTTTATATTTGTCTCCCACATAAAAAAATGGAGAACGCACAACTTCTTTACTCATTTAAGCACCAACCTTTGTAATGAAAACTAATTCTTTATGATTAGATGCATCTGTTTTTCCAGCATTAAATCTGTGATAATCAGTTTCAAAGATTTTTGTCTCACCTTTCGCTTCAAGAATTTTCTCGATTTGCTCTAGAGTTATCTTATTTCTTGATGAAGAACTTTTGGAATCATAAGTATTGTTATATGTTACAACTATATACTTAACATTCAAACTTTGAATTAAATCTTCAAAGACAGCAGGGGCAGAATTCCTACAATAGTTAGACATATTCTCTTCTGGTGGTTTCATTGCCGTTCCAACAAGTTTCGGTTTTTCCCATTTCACTATAGTTTCCATTACATGATAAAAACGGGAATATTGTCTGCTATTATATGGTGGGTCAATAAAAGCTATATCTGCCTTAACTTTTTTTGCTAATTCGTTGGAATCCATTCTATAGACAAAAATCTTATTATGTGTTTGAATTGGCTCTACTAATTCAAACACAAAACAAGAACGAATTTCCTTGCCTTTTATATAAGCTTCATAATGCCCTACTGTATTGGCACATCTATCAAAAGAATATAATAAGGAGGCTAAAAGTATATTATATTCATGTTCATTTAACATACCTTTTTGATAATCATTTTCTACATCTTCTCTTATTTCACCAATTAGTTTTGCATCATCATAGCGAAAATATTTATCTCCATAATTTATAGAAATATAGTTATCTTCTAGTAATGCTCTATCTACTACAGAATACTTTTCTACATAGGATTGTAACTTCTGCTTATTGTATGCTTCTTGACTAAAAAAAGCCTTATAAAACACTTCATTTGAAAACAAAAAATCATTAATTATACATTCTTCTGTAATATCTAAAAGTTCTGCTGTAACCACTCCGGTACCACCAAAAACGTCAAATAAAACACGGTGTTCTGGACAGTTCTCAAGTATTAAATTCTTTATCCAAGGCATAAGTTTATACTTGCTACCTGTATATCGTCTATTATTTATATTCATAGTTAACTCCCATTAGATATCCTATTTTTCTATAGTTTTATTTACTCACCCTTGTTTTCATTTTTCTCAGGTAAAATTTCCACAATATCATCTAGTGTACAGCCAAGGTGATTGCATATCTTAACAAGCACCTCTAACTGCACGGTTTCATTCTTGCCAAGCTTAGCCATAGCGTTAGATGATACTTTTGCTTCGGTACGTAATTTCGTTCTGGTTGTATTCTTATCAATTAACAACTTCCAAAGCTTGTTAAATGAAACATTCATTTTCTTCTGCCTCCAAAAGTCTTATAACTGCAATTTATAACTATTAACTGATATTATACCATTATTAGTATTGCAATTCAACTCAAATCCACATATCACAACTCAATATTTCATTTCTCAACGAAGCATGATAAAAAGAAAAGGGCAAGCAAGGAATTCACTCCCTACTTGCCCTAAACTTCATATTCGATTGAATATCAGCTATAAATCACTTCTGTGTCCACAATCTCCTTAGCACGGTTTCTGATATTATTCATCTTTCCTACCCATTCCATAGCATTATCAGCTTTGAGAGCTTCTGTTACATTTTCCTTTTCGGCAAGTTCATCTACCAGCCGAAGAAACATATTTTCCGCTTGCTCTTCAA
>CAVKLC010000056.1:0-10651 GCA_963657005.1 bacterium
ATTCTACCATAGGAGGTCCCTTTTTTCTATTGTCCATTTTTTACGGACTTGTTCACAAATTTATTGTGAATTATAACTCTTCGCAATAGTCAAAGATTTCAACAGGTAAATCTTCCTTGTCACAGCTGATTGTGAAATAGAAGTTAACATCAGTTGCTTCTGAAAGCTGTGAAAGCATCTCAAAGAATTGAGGAAGCTTTTCATACTCTCTGCCGACAATTTTAAATGTAGCATCAATAAGAATATCGGTTACATCATAGTTACCTGCACAGATACCTGCAAGGAAACCGTAGAAAGCCTTGTGACCGTTGACAAGATATGTTTCAGTTTCTAAAAGACGAGCCTTAGATGAAACATCGTATGTAAGCTTTGGCTCTTTTTCAATGCAAACTACATTGCCGTCAGAGTTTTCAACGCAAATGTTAACTTGGTCGATAAGCTTCTTTGTTTTTCCTGAACCTTTATTACCGATTATGAGTTTAATCATATTAAAATTCCTCCGAGGTTTTATTTCAATTATATATTAGCATATACCGAGACGATTTTCAAGAGTTTCTTTTTCCTTTTCGTAACCCGGTTTGCCGAGAAGTGCAAACATATTCTTTTTATAACTTTCAACGCCCGGCTGATTAAAAGGATTTACATCGAGCATATAACCTGAAACCGCACAAGTTTTTTCAAAGAAATAAATTAAATAACCGATATCGCTTGGGGTAATTGTGTCACATTCAATAACAAGATTGCCTACACCGCCGTCTGTATGAGCGAGAAGTGTACCCTCTCTTGCCTTTTCGTTTACAAAGCTCATTGACTTGCCAGCAAGGAAGTTAAGTCCGTCAATATTTCCATCTTGCTCTGTAATTAAGAAATCATTATGCGGATGGTTAAACTTAATTACAGTTTCAAACATAAGCTTGCTGCCGCTTTCCTGAATATACTGACCAAGTGAATGAAGGTCGGTTGAGAAAATGCAAGATACAGGGAAAAGACCTTTGCCGTCCTTGCCCTCACTTTCAGCAAACAACTGCTTGAGCCATTCGTTAAACATAGCCATACAAGGCTCGTAAGAAACAAAACATTCAAGTTTTGTACCCTTGTTATAAAATACATTTCTTACTGCGGAATATTTTAATACATCGTTTTCTTCAATGTTTTCACTGCAAAGTTCTTTCTGTGCTTTCTGTGCGCCGAGCATAAGTTCATCAATGTCAATACCGGCAACAGCGATTGGAAGAAGACCTACAGCTGTAAGAACAGAATATCTGCCGCCTACATCGTCAGGTACAACAAATGTTTCATAACCTTCTTCGTCAGAAAGTTCTTTAAGTGTGCCCTTAGCTTTGTCTGTAGTAGCAAAAATTCTCTTAGCTGCTTCTTCTTTGCTATACTTATTATTAATAAGGTCACGGAATACACGAAATGCAATAGCAGGTTCGGTAGTTGTGCCGCTCTTGCTGATTACATTAACGCAAATATCCTTACCATCGCAAATTGAAACAACTTCGCTGAGAGCAGAAGGACTGATTGAATTACCGATAAAATAAATATCAGGTGTATTTTTGTTAAGTGAATTGTAGTTTGGTGAAGTGAGAGCTTCAATAACGGCTCTCGCACCAAGGTAAGAGCCACCGATACCAATAACTACAAGGATATCCGCATTTTCCTTGATGAATTCGGCAGATTTCTTGATTCTGTCAAATTCTTCCTTGTCATAATTTGTAGGCAAATCTACCCAACCGAGGAAGTCATTTCCCTCACCTGTTTTGTTGTGAAGAGTGTTAAGAGCTTCAACTGCTTTTGGAGCTATAGCTTTTATATCTTCATCTGATACAATGTTTTTTGCATGGTCGTTAAAAAATTTAATTGCCAAAATAATCGCCTCTGTTTCAAAATAGTTTGTAATAAACCTTAGAAGATTTATAATACACTATTTTGCCGAAATATTCAACATCTTTTTATATATTATTCAACATTTTCTTGAAAATATATAAAAAAGATACAGATTTGATATTTTTGTCAGATTTTATTTGAATCGTTGCTACTTTATCTTTACCGCTTTTAACAACTATTTCGCCTAAAATATCGCCTTTTTTTACCGGCGCTTTGATTTTGTCTTTTATTTTATAGTTGTATGTAAGTTTTTCTGCATTTTTAGAAATAAGCATCGTTTGATTTGCATTGACCGATGGTTTAATGCTCTTTTTCACACCGCCTTTAACTTTTATATCTGCAAGCTTAGACTTATCAATATTAATTTTTTCAAGCTTATAGTTTGCAAATGCATAGTCAAGAAGTTCTCTTGTAAGATTAAACCTGTCATCACTGCTTTTAGCACCGAGAACAACAGAAACGAAGCTTACATCTTTTCTTGTTGCGGTTGCGCAAAGGCAAAAGCCAGCATTTGATGTTGTACCTGTTTTTAAGCCTGTCATACCGTCATACTTATTAATCAGCTTATTTGTGTTATTAAGTTCTGTTTTTCCGTTTCTTAAACTGTCAAGCCAAACAGTTGAATATTTTAAAATAAGTTTATGCTTCATTATTTCTTTTGCAATAACCGCTAAATCGTATGCGCAAGAATAATGATTTGTTATTTCATCATCAAGTCCGGTACAATTTTCAAAATGAGAATCTTTTAAACCGAGCGTTTTAACTCTTTTGTTCATCATATCAACAAAAGCGCTGTCACAGCCTGCGATATATTCGCCAAGAAGAGTGCAGGCGTCGTTTGCAGAAGCTATAACAACAGCTTTAAATAAATCATTCACTGTCATTTGCTCGCCTACTTCAAGCCAAATTTGCGAACCGCCTTTTGAAGCCGCGGTTTCGCTTGCGGTCACTTTATCGCTAAGTTTTATTTTTCCGCTGTCAATGGCTTCAAGTATCAAAAGAATAGACATCAATTTTGTAACTGAAGCCGGCGATAGGTGCTCATATGCATTATCTTCTTTTAATACCTCTCCCGTATCTAAGCTCATTAAAATGCTTGATTTAACATTAATCTTTTCAATCTCTTTTGCGCTTGCCATAACCGGGCATGAAAATATGATTGACAGGGTTAAAACTATGCTTATAACTCTTTTCATAAAATCACCTAATAAATATTTATTGTCTACATCTTGTTTTAATAACAATATTTTGTTATAATTATTCAAATTAATTTTACAGGAGTCAGAAATGAAAGCTGCTTTTTATACACTCGGTTGCAAAGTTAACCAATACGAAACTGAATATATGGCTGAACTTCTCAAAAATGCCGGTTTTGAAATTGTCAAAGAGAACGACGAGGCCGATTATTACATAGTTAATTCTTGTACAGTTACTGCAACGGCTGACCAAAAGACAAGAAAAAGTATAAGAAAATTTAAAAGAAATCATCCAAATTCAACTGTAATTCTTACAGGTTGTATGCCACAGGCTTTCCCTGAAGAAGCAAGAGAGCTTATTGAAGCAGATATCGTATTTTCTAATAAGAATGACGGCGATATCCTTTCTCTTATCAATGAATACAATATAAATAAAAACAGGCTTGTAAAAATTGACGAGCACAAAACAGGCGATGATTTTTGGGACTGCTCAATAGACAAGTTCTATGAAAGGATAAGAGCATTTGTTAAAATCGAGGACGGATGCGACAGATTTTGCTCATACTGTATCATTCCTAAATCTCGCGGTAGAGTTCGTTCAAAGTCGCTTGATATGCTCAAAAATGAAGTTGAAAACCTTGCAAACGGCGGAATAAAAGAAATTGTACTTGTAGGTATTAACCTTTCGGCTTACGGCAAGGGTGAAGATTTTAATATTGTTGACGCAGTAAAAATTTGCAATCAAAATGAAAAAATCAAAAGAATAAGGCTGGGCTCACTTGAACCTGACCATTTAACAGATGAAGTTATTGACGGTCTTGCTGAATGTGAAAAGCTTTGCCCACAGTTTCATATTTCGCTTCAAAGCGGATGTAACAAAACACTTAAAAGTATGAACAGGCACTATACTGCCGAAGAATATAAAGCGTTATGTTACAAACTAAGGAGCACTTTTGACGACGCAAGCCTTACTACAGATGTTATGGTAGGCTTTAATGACGAAACAGAAGAAGATTTTAACGAAAGCCTTGAATTTGTAAAGGATATTGCATTTGAAAAAGTTCATGTGTTTCCTTACAGCGAAAGGGTCGGCACTGCCGCATCTAAGCGTGGCGACAATGTGCCAAAAGCTGAAAAGGAAAGCAGAGCCGCTGTTATGATTGAAGAAACCGAAAAAATCAGGCACACTTATCTTCAAAATCTTGTTAATACAAACAAAACGGTCCTTTTTGAAAATGAAATTGAACCCGGTTTATTCCAAGGATATACAAGAAGTTACTTACCTGTTCGTATGAAATATGACAGAAATATTGTTGGCGAAGAAATGGAAGTTAAAATTACAGATTACTGCGATGAATTTTGCATTGCGGAATAAAGATTTGATGTTTCCTCATTATCTTTAAGCGAAGTGTATGAAAAAATATAAAAGCCGCTGACTTGGTCAAGCTTTGAAAGATAAGTCACCTGCCGTGAAACTATATCTTTTTCTTTAACAAATTCATTTTTACCGCTTTCACCAGCGAACTCGTCTTTCAGTCCTGATTTGTACATTGGAAGAGCAACATAAAGCTTGCAGGCAGCGTTATCGTACCAAAGTTTTGTTGTTTGCATAAACGGTTGATTTTCATTTTTGAAACCAAAGTAAATTTGAGGGCAAATGTAGTCAACATACCCCTCATTTCTTGACCATTTTATAACATCGGCATAAATTGTTGAATAGTCGTAATCTATATTTGATGCCGGGCTTATGCCGAATGTGACATTGCTTTTTACAGATTTAACGGCAGAATAAACTGATTTAATCATATTACTGATATTATCTCGCCTGAAATCGTGCAAACTTTTTTTGCCGCCGTTGTCTTTATAAGACTGATAAGCCGATTTATCGATATTTTTATCTTTTGTAGGGTAAAAATAATCATCAAAGCAAATAGAATCTATGTTGTAGTTTGAAACAATTTCTTTAACTCCGTTTACGATTAAATCGGTCACTTCTTCATATGCCGGGTTAAAATAAATTGCGCTTTCGGTAACTATCAATTTTTCGCTGTCCTTCCATTTTAGTGCAACATTATTTTCAGACAAAGTCGAAAAATCGTTTCTTTGCGATACACGATAAGGGTTTATCCAAGCCTCGATTGACAAATTATATTTGTGCGCACTTTCAACTATTATTTCAAGCGGGTCGTAAATAAGTTCGGCACCTTGATAGCCAAAGCAATATTCACTGGTTGGGAAATATGAAGATTTGTAAAAAGCGTCGGCGCACGGTCTTACTTGAACTGTGACACGGTTAAAACCTTTCGACGCAAGTTCTTTAAAAGCTTTTGAAATTAACTTTTTAAACTGCTTTTCATCATTATCTTTTGTAAAAGTTTCAAGTTCGTAGTATGCAATGAATACACTTTTTACATATATACTTTGTGTTTCACTTTTTTTCGGCGAAACACCGCTGTTTGAAATGTTGCCGCTGCAACCGACTAAGCAAATAATCAGCAATAATGACAAAATAATTTTCTTATACACTTGAACACATCCTAAATTTATAGTAAAATAGAAAAAGGTGATATAAATGGAATACAGACTCGGTAATTCAAAGTGGGTGCATCAGCGCGGCGAAACAGTTGAGCTTACCTGCCCTGCTTGCAATGAAAAAGTAAATTTCGGTGTTTTTTCAAATTTTGAAAGAAGACTTGCTGTTAAGCCAACGCTTCTTGACACTCAAACAGTATATTTTCTCGTTTGCCCTAAGTGTGCAAGCGTTTATACCGTTGATGAAAGATGCGGCAAAGAATTCAAAAAAGGTGAAAAGCTCGCCATTGGCAATTTTGATTTAAAGCCGCTTAAAGAGTTTAAATCTGAAATATGACTAAGCTTTACATTTTAATTGCTTATATTTTGATGATAAATATTGTTGCTTCGATTACTGTTGTAATTGATAAGAAAAAAGCAATAAAACATAAGCAGAGGATAAGTGAAAAAAACCTTATGCTTTTGGGTCTTTTCGGCGGTGCGCTCGGTGAATATTTAACTATGAAAAGCATTCACCACAAAACACTTCATAAAAAGTTTATGATAGGTTTACCGCTTGAAATCGTACTCCATATTATAATTTTAATACTTATATATTTAAAGGTCGCACAGATTATTTAGTGCGACCTTATTTTGTTATAAAATTATACAGATAAGTCCGTTACATCCCTCATTAATTACACGCTCTATAGTTTCTCTGAATTTATTTCTTGCATCAATCGGCATACGGTAAAGCTTGTTGTTTAAGCCCTCGCTAACGAGTTCGTGAAGCGATTTACCGAATATGTTAGTACCCCAAATTTCAGACGGGTTCTCTTCAAACTCTTTGAGAAGATACATAACAAGCTCTTGGCTTTGACTTTCACTGCCAACTATCGGCGCAACTTCGGTATAGGTATTACACTTAATCATATGAATTGACGGTGCCTGCGCTTTAAGTTTAACGCCGTATCTTCCGCCCTGTTTCATTATTTCAGGTTCGTCAAGCGTTAACTCATTCATTTCAGGCATAACGATTCCGTAACCTGTTTCATCAACATCACTAAGCGCCTTGCTAAACCTTTCATACTGTCTTTTCATATTGATAAGATTAATAAACTGGGACATCATTTCTTTTTCGTCATTAATCTCAACATTACAGCTTTCTGAGAGAATTTTATAAAAATATTTATTATCAACATAAATTTTCATATTGATTTTGCCTGCTGATAAATCAAGCGAATTCATATTGATTGATTCAATATATTCGTTTTCTTTAAGCTTTTTGCTGAATGTGCCGACACTTCTTATATTTGTCACGGTTGAAACATTTTCTTTTATCGAAGTGTATATTGATGATTTTAAATAATTGTCGTGGCTTAGATTATTTATCCAACTTGGATAATGAATACCAACCGAGCACACAGGAAATTCATAAAGAATATCCAACAAAATATCATTAATTTCTTCCTGCGTCATTTCAAGGCAGTTGACAGGAATAACCGGCACGCCGTATTTATCTGTAAGCGATGTACAAAGTGCAATGGCATTCGGTGACTTAGGGTTATCGGTATTCATAAGAACTATAAACGGCTTATCAAGTGATTTAAGTTCGTCAATTACCCTTTCTTCCGCTTCCTCGTATTCGTCCCTCGGTATTGATGTAATCGTACCGTCAGTTGTTACCACTAAACCTATAGTCGAGTGCTCGGTAATTACTTTTTTAGTACCGATTTCAGCCGCCATATTAAACGGTATTTCTTCGTTGTACCACGGTGTCATCACCATTCTCGGATGTTCTTCTTCAATATACCCTACTGAGCTTGGAACTATGTAGCCTACGCAGTCGATAAGCCTTACTTTCATTTTGATGTTATCACTCATAGTAAGCTCTACCGCATCTTCGGGTATAAATTTCGGTTCTGTAGTCATAATCGTTCTGCCTGCGGCTGATTGCGGAAGTTCATCCATTGCTCTTTGCTTAACATATTCATCGTTAATATTCGGCAAAACAAGCGTATCCATAAATCTTTTTATAAAAGTTGATTTGCCTGACCTTACCGGTCCCACGACACCTATGTATATATCTCCGCCTGTTCTTTTGGAAATATCACTGTAAATATCATTATACATATATATTCTTACCTCACATTCCCGGAACAAGCAAAACTCGTCTGGTGTCAATAATATCAGATGTTAATTCATTTTCTTCAATAATAAGCCTTGAATCCGTTGAAAAGTTTTTGGCAATATCCCAAACACTTTCGTTTTTCCGAGCAAAATAAAGCGTTAATTCACAGGAGTCACAGTCATTTTCCTTTTCTTCGGCGTCAATATCGGTTATGTATTCTATTGATTCTTCTCTGTAAAGAAATGCCGAATACTCAATATTGAGCCTCAAATTAACTTTGTTTGTATTGTTAATAACAAAATCATAACTCAAAACATTTACATTAGCTTCGCCGAAAAACTCAATATCGTTTAGTTTAAGCGTATACATTTCCTCTTTTTCAAAGTAGCTAAGCATACCTTCTTCGTCGTGATAGAAAAATCTTAAAAGCACGGCGCAATTAAGGGTTGACGAAGCAACAAAAGCACGAACTACCTGAGCATTTAGATCGATAATTTCAATAATACTTTTCTCATTTTCAAATGTCATTTCAAAATTTTTAGAATTAAAATAATAAATCGGGTTAGATTTGAGCGTTAGTTTTTCATTTTGACTGATTGATTTAAAATGAGGAATGTATGAATCAACAGAAATATTTTCTTTTTCAATAGAGCAGATTTTGTAGTCAATCGCTATTCTGCCTACTGCTTCAATGTCGCAGAGTTTGTTGTTTGAATCGGCTTTAGGCTTAATATATAGCTGGCAGATTTTTGCGTCAACAAGCGAATAATCAGTTTCGTCGCAACCGGTAATATCAATAATGCGGCTGACCGAAAACGAATGTTTGATTTTATCTATATTTGAATTTTCATCACAATAAACTACCGAAATTTCGCAGTCAATTTTAACAAGCATTTTGTCTTTAATTATTTTCTTATCCGACACTACCGTGTTTGCATAAGTGTTTATTATATTTTTTATTTGATTTTCGCCCTTACTCAGTGAAAAAGCCTCATCAAATTCTATAGAGCAAACCGAGCAAGCTTTTATATTGAGTATATCGGCTTCCAAGCTCTTAATAAACGCGTTTTCACATTTTGACAAAGAATGAATACATTTTTTGCAAAAAATGTTTATTTGAGCATTTAGGGATGTGTGCACATCGATTCTTCTTTGATTAACAAGTCGGCTGTTCGAATAAGCCGTGCATAAATTAACTTCAGCAAAATCGGGAAAATTACAGTTTGTTATGTCAAATGCTCTTGAAAATTCCTCTTCAAAAATATTTGAAAGCGTCATATTATCAGCAGTTTTATACATAATCGTAACAATGCTTCTGCCGTAGACTATAATTGAAGATGACGACAAATCATAGTCGGTCACAACATTTTTAACACAACATTTTACAAGCTTATCAATATCGTCAAGGTATTGCGGCAAATTAAGCTGATAATCAATATCAAAGCTTTCGTTTATTTTCTCTCTCGTTTCATTGCAGTTAATTTCTCTGAATTCTTTATTTAGCTCCATAACGAATCTCCTTTTCAGTTTCTATCAATACATATGCAAATAATATTTTCGATATTACAAGGCTTATTCAATTTTTGTTTGACAAGCTTAAATTCTTGTGTTATTCTAAATTTGAGGTAATCGTTATGAATAATTCAATTTCAAAATTCAATACCTTTGCACAGCCTGAACAGCCTAAGTATTATGCTTGGGTTTATTTGCGCTGTGTTCAAAGGTAGATAATAGTATTTATTTATATAAATTATTAAACTGCTGATGAACATAATAGTTTGTCAGCAGTTATTTTTTTGGGAGGTAATAATGTGGTTATCGAAATTAAAAATTATGAACTTTTAAAAGCATTTAAAATGCAAAAGAAATGTTTTAAACCCATATATGAAAAATATCAAGATGAAACAAGCCCTAATAAAGATTCTTTTGCGAAATTTACGTCAAGAGTATCAAAGCCAAATTTTCAAATGTATTGGATAATTGAAAATGATATAAAAATCGGTCAAATTTGGGTTGCGACTAAAAATGAAACAGCAATTCTTGCAAGAGTGTTCGTACTTCCTAAATACCACAATAAAGGCTATGCAACAAATGCAATTATTAATATAGAAAAACTTTATTCACATTATAACCATTGGCAACTCGATACAATTAAAGAGGAAAAGAAAAATGTCCACCTATATCAAAAACTCGGATATAAACCCAATGGTAAAGAAAAAATCATCAACGATAAAATGACAATAATTGAATTTGAAAAGGAGATAAGTGATGAATAATATAATTGAATATTACAACAATTACGACGAAGATAACAGGCTAAAAAGCAAAACACATCTGCCTGAATACCTAATAACTATGAAATACATAAAAAAGTACCTGACGCCTAAATCAAAAATTCTTGAAATAGGTGCAGGTACGGGCAGATATTCTATCACTCTTGCAGATATGGGATATGATGTAACAGCAGTTGAACTTGTAGCACATAATATAAAAATATTAAAAACTAAAATTAAGCCTGAGCATAACATAACTGTTTATGAGGGCAATGCGTGCGATTTGTCGTTTGTAGAAGATAATACATACGATATAGTATTGCTTCTCGGTCCGATGTATCATTTGTTTAATGATAACGACAAACACAAAGCGTTGAGCGAGGCAATTAGAGTTACAAAAATCGGTGGAATTATATATTCTTCTTATTGCAATAACGATACTGTGATGTACAAAATGTTTTATAAGAAAAGAATACTTGATTATATCGACAAAGGTTTAATAGATGATAATTTTCATGCTTATTCAAGCCCTAATGAAATTTTTGCATTATATAGAAAAAGTGACATTGACAAATTAATGGAAAATTACAATGTGACAAGGCTTTCTGTACTTATCAATTATCAGAGATTTGTATGATAACAGCATCGTT
>CAVKLC010000057.1:0-9897 GCA_963657005.1 bacterium
GTGCTTCTAAACTTATCAGAGTTATTTTCAAACTTTTGAAATTTAATATTCCTTTTTCTCCTCAGTCTTAATTTTTATCTTGACTTTTCATAGCCGGTCTCCTTACTTTATTTGTTCGATTTTGTCGCCGTCAACAAGGTAAACATGGTCTGCAATGTCCATCATTGCCTTGTCGTTCATAGAATCGGTATAAAAATTGTCGATGTGCGCATTTGGATAGAGTTCGTTAAATATTTTAACCTTGTTTTCAAGGAAACATAGGCGCTTGAATTTGCCTGTTTTAGGGTCGATTGACGAGCCGACATAGTTTTTTACGCCGATTCTTTTCATAATTTCGTCAAGCAAAAAATCAAGCGAACCTGACACAATAATATCATCGTCACGCTTAACCTCGTTATACCAAGGCTTTATTTTTTTCTCGTTTTTATTCCAAAAGTTGATTACATCCTCGTTAAGCGTTTTTATATGAATAAAATATCCTTCAAGAAAGCTTGCATAAGCTTCAATAGCTTCCTCAACGGTGAAAAGGTGGAATGCGTCTTTAAAACAGATGATTAAAAGTTTTGGTATATATTTCCAAATCTTAGGGTCTGTTTTAACATAATGAAGCGCAAAGTCAATCAGCGTTTCACCGTCATAAATTGTATTGTCAAAATCGTAAACATTCATTTTTCTGTTCCTTTCGGCAAAAAACAGTCTTTTTTTGTATTTTATCATAACTAATATTACTTATCAACCTTGACATTTTGCAAAAATAATTATATATTAAAATAAGTATAGTTAAATTTTAGCTATATTTAATTCTATCATTATTAACTAATAGGAGAGGGAGCATACGCTCTTAATAAATTTGATGAAAAATAAGGAATACATTAAAACAGATGTAGTCATTGTCGGCAGCGGTGTTGCAGGTCTTTTTGCGGCGCTTTGCTTACCTAAGGAAAAGGATGTTCTTATTATTACCAAGGAACATATTGACGAATGTGACTCAATGCTCGCACAGGGCGGTGTGTGCGTGCTTAAAGATGTTAACGATTTTAAATGTTATTTTGAAGACACCATGAAAGCAGGTCACTGGGAAAATGACCCTGACTCCGTTCGTGTTATGATTGAATCATCGCAGGAGGTTATCGGCACACTTATCGACCTCGGTGTTGATTTTGATACCGACAAAAACGGCGAATACGATTACACTCGTGAGGGCGCTCACAGAAGAAACAGAATTCTTCACCATAAGGATGAAACGGGCAAGGAAATTACCGATACACTTCTCAACATTGCAAAGCAAAAGGAAAATATCACAATAGTTGCAAAAACTACTATGATTGATTTTATTGAAAAGGACAATGTTTGTCAAGGTATTGTTTGCCAGGATGAATACGGCGAAATGGGATGCGTTATCGCAAAGGATATTATCCTTGCAACAGGCGGTATCGGCGGTCTTTTCCTCAATTCAACCAACTATCCGCATATCACCGGCGATTCGTTCGCTCTTGCTATTAAGCACGGTGTTGAACTTAAAGATATCAACTATATCCAAATTCACCCAACAACTCTTTACAGCAAGAAAAAGGGCAGAAGATTCCTTATTAGCGAAAGTGTAAGGGGCGAGGGTGCAATTCTTCTTAATGAAAACGGAGAGAGATTCACGGACGAGCTTCAGCCGAGGGATGTTGTTACAAACGCTATTGTCGAGGAAATGAAGAAATTTGGCACCGACCATGTTTACATCACTCTCCCTACTATGACAACAAAGCAGGCGGCTGAGCGTTTTCCTAACATTTTTGAAGCTTGTATGGACGAGGGTTACGATATTACTAAGGATAAAGTTCCTGTTACTCCTGCTCAGCACTATATGATGGGCGGCGTTAAAACCGATTTAAACGGTCAAACTTCAATGGCTCACCTTTTTGCAGTCGGTGAAACTGCGTGCAACGGCGTTCACGGCAAAAACCGACTTGCTTCAAACTCGCTTCTTGAAAGCCTTGTTTTCGCTAAGCGGGCGGCAGGCGTTATTGAAAATGATAAGGAAGAAAAGAAAGTATACTATGATGAGGTCGACCTTTCATCTTATCCGAATAAAGAGGAAAGGCAAAAGGAATTTAAAAAGCTCATTATGGATGAAATAAAAGAAAAGGACAAAGATTTTTATGATAAATGGTGTAACACTCAAGGTTAATGTTGACGATTATATTTTAAATACACTTAAAGAAGATATCACAAGCGAAGATGTTTCAACAAACGCTGTTATGCCGGAGGATAAGCAGGGCAAGGCTGAACTTATCTGCAAGCAGGACGGTATTATCTGCGGTCTCGGTATTTTTGAACGCACCTTTGAACTTCTTGACAAAACCGCTCGCTTTGAAGTTAATTTTAAAGACGGCGACGAAGTTAAAAAAGGCGACCTTTTGGGTATTATCTACGGCGATATTAAGGCTATCCTCAGCGGTGAGCGCACAGGTCTTAATTATCTTCAGCGTATGAGCGGTATTGCCACTATGACAAGGGAATATATGAAAGAACTTGAGGGTACAAATACAACCCTTCTTGACACAAGAAAGACTACTCCTAATATGCGCCCGTTTGAAAAGTATGCTGTCAAAGTCGGCGGTGCTACCAACCATAGGTACAACCTTTCCGATGGCGTTCTTCTTAAAGATAACCATATCGGCGCAGCAGGCTCTATCACTAAGGCTATCAAAATGGCAAAGGCTTATGCTCCTTTTGTAAGAAAGATTGAAATTGAAACCGAAACTCTCGACCAGGTTAAGGAAGCAGTTGAAGCAGGCGCAGATATCATTATGCTTGACAATATGGATAATGATACTATGAAAAAAGCAGTTGAACTTATCGACGGTAGGGCTGAAACCGAGTGCTCCGGTAATGTTACTAAGGAGAGGCTCAAGTCTATCGCAGAAATCGGCGTAGATTTCGTTTCCTGCGGCGCACTTACTCACTCAGCAATGATTATGGATGTGAGCCTTAAAAACCTTACTCCTACCGAATAATGTTTTTGGATATGTTAAGGACCGTGAATTTTCACGGTTCTTTTTTTATAAATATAATAATATTTTCTTTTTATGGTGGCCTCGGAAAGCGTAAGCTTTTTAAAATAGGTTAAATTATAAAAACCATTCTTTTGGTTGCAAAAGAACGGTTTTGCCAAGAAAGCAAATTAAGAGGAGTGATGCTTGGCGCATCAAGTCCCCTTAATAATTCCCTCTACAAGGTGCGTGACTGTGTCACGATATTGATATTTGTTTCAAAATGATAAGATTTTCGTAGGGGCGAATATCATTTGCATGCTTTTTATATGTTTATTTACTTGATTTAATAATATTAATAATAGATAAAATACTAAAATGCTGAAAATAAGCATTGCAAAATTAGTTTTCTTTTTTATAAAACCAACTCCTTATTCGCCTAATTCGCCTAGATAATATCAAAATAATATGAATAAATAATAAATAACAATGACCGATTTAATGAATGAAATAATCAAAACAATCAAAAACAGTCACAGCTTACCCGTATTTATACCGATTTGCACAAGCGAAAAGGGCAAAAACGAGCAATATGACGAAAATAAATGAAACATATTGACTGTTTATGAAAGAATTGCTATACTTAGGGTGCAATAAGAAGTTGACTTTCACAAAGGGAGATTAAGCATGCTAAGTCAAGACAGACAGTCGGCTATTCTTGATATTATCAAGGAGCAGGGTTCAATAACGGTAACAAGGCTTACGGAGATTTTGCAAACGAGCGAATCGACAGTAAGGCGAGATTTATCGTACCTTGCAAATAAAGGCAAGATTAACAAAGTTCACGGCGGTGCAACGGCGCTAAACCAAGAATTTATTAAGCTTGAAGATAATATTGAAGAAAAATTGACAAAAAATACTGATGAAAAAACAAAAATTGCACAGTATGCGGCCGAGCAAATACAGGATGACGATTTTGTATTTATCGACGCAGGAACGACAACACTTTTGATGACAACATTTTTGAAAAATTCAAAAGCAACTTTTGTCACCAACGGTGTTGACCACGCAAAGCAACTTGCAAAAAACGGTTGCAATGTAATTGTTTTAGGCGGCAAGTTGAAGCAGTCAACCGAAGCGATTATCGGTTTGGTAGCTGCCACAAATTTGCAAAAGTATTCGTTTACAAAAGCATTTATCGGTGCTAACGGCATAAGCGAAAAGCAGGGTTACACAACTCCGGATACCGAAGAAGCAATGCTAAAAGCGGTAACGATTGAAAAAAGTTTTGTAACTTATGTTTTAGCCGACAGGTCAAAGTTTGATAAGGTTTCGGCTGTAAGCTTCGGCTCAATCGACTGCGCCTGCATAGTAACCGACAAATGCGAAAATGAAAAGCTTAAAAAGCTGACAGTAATTAAAGAGGTGTTGTAGCTTGATTTACACAGTAACTTTTAATCCGGCGCTTGACTATGTTATGAATTTAAAAGAGCTACAGTCAAAGGATATTAACCGAACAGAGAGTGAACAGCTTTACTACGGCGGTAAGGGTATCAATGTTTCGGTTATCCTTTCAAGGCTCGGTGTTGAAAATAAGGCGCTCGGTTTTCTTGCCGGTTTCTCGGGCAAAAAAATTGAAGAAATGCTTAATGCGGAAAACATTAATAACGACTTTGTTTATCTTAAAAAAGGATACACAAGAATTAATGTGAAAATCAAAGCCGAAAAGGACTACGATATCAACGCTCAGGGTCCTGATATCGAAGCTGACGAAATTAACGCTTTGTTTGACAAGTTAGAAAAGCTTGAAAAGGGTGACTATCTCGTTCTTGCAGGTTCGATTCCTAATTCGCTTCCTAACGATATTTATGAAGAAATACTTGCAAAGCTTCAAAATAAGGGCGTTAATTTTGCGGTTGACGCAACGGGTGATTTGCTTTTGAATGTGCTTAAATACAAGCCGTTTTTAATTAAGCCTAATCATCACGAACTCGGCGATATCTTTGGTGTTGAAGTTAAAGACGAAGCCGAAATTGCTCATTACGCAAAGAAGCTTCAGGAAATGGGCGCAAGAAATGTTCTTGTTTCCCGTTCAAAGGACGGCGCAACGCTTGTTGATGAATTTGGAGAGGTTCACTCAATGGGTAATGTTCCGGGTAAGGTTATCAACCCGGTTGGTTGTGGCGATTCAATGGTAGCCGGTTTTGTTGCCGGTTACACAAAATCTAATGATTATTATTACGCTTTGAAGCTCGGTTCTGCCTGCGGAAATGCAACAGCCTTTTGTTCAGGTTTGGCTGACAGGGGCACAATCGACAAAATGCTTGAAAGCGAATATTTAAAATAAGAAAAGGGGTAATACTTATGAAAATCATTGATTTGCTTAAAAAAGATGCGATAGAGCTAAACACATCGGTTGCATCAAAAAGTGATGCTATTGATAAGCTTGTTGCTCTTCATGAAAAAGCAGGTAACCTTGCCGATGTTAAGGCATACAAAGAGGCTATACTTGCAAGAGAGGCTCAGGGCTCAACTGCTATAGGAGAGGGAATAGCAGTGCCTCACGCAAAAAGCGAGAGCGTTAAAACTCCGGGTCTTTCGGCTATAACAGTTCCGAGCGGTGTTGATTACGAAGCACCCGACGGAAAAAACAGTGATATCTTATTTATGATTGCCGCTCCGCTTGACGGCGACCTCCACCTTGAAATTCTTTCACGCCTTATGGTTATGCTTATGGAACCTGAATTTTGTGCCGCCTTAAGAGGTGCAAAAACAGCAGATGAATTCCTTTCAATAATCGACAAAAAGGAAACTGAAAAGTATCCAGACGAGCCAAAAGCAGAGGAACCTAAAAAAGAAGGTTACAGAGTTCTTGCCGTAACAGCGTGCCCGACAGGTATTGCTCATACTTATATGGCTGCCGAAGCGCTTGAAAAAGCAGGCGAAAAGATGGGTTATCCTCTTAAAGCGGAAACAAACGGTTCAGGCGGCGCAAAAAATATTTTGACTAAAAAAGAAATTGAAGAATGTGATGGCATCATTATTGCCGCAGATAAGAATGTTGAAATGGCAAGATTTGACGGCAAGCCTGTTATCAAAACTTCTGTTTCAAACGGTATTAACAAGCCTGAAGAACTTATTCAAAGAATAGTTGACGGCAAAGCCGCAGTTTATCACGCAGAGGGTGACGAACTTGAAGCAACAGCCGATGATGAAAAAGAGGGCTTCGGTCATAAGGTTTATAAGCATCTTATGAACGGTGTATCTCATATGCTTCCGTTCGTAGTTGGCGGCGGTGTGCTTATCGCACTCGGCTTCCTTATCGATACAATCGCAGGTAATGCGGATGTCGGCGGTACATTCGGTTTCACAAACCCTATCGCTTCCGCTGTGTTCTGGATAGGTAAAGCAGCATTTGCTCTTATGCTTCCTATCCTTGCCGGTTTCATTGCTCAGTCTATTGCAGACCGTCCGGGCTTGCTTCCGGGTATTGTCGGCGGTGTGTTTGCCGCTAACGGTTACACTTTCCAGGCTTTTGCGGAAAACAAAGACCTTGTCGGTGACGGCAGTGCGGTATCAGGTTTCCTCGGTGCGCTTCTTGCAGGTTTCGTTGCCGGTCTTCTTGTAAATCTTCTTAAAAAAGCATTCTCTTGGCTTCCAAAGTCGATGGACGGTATCAAGCCGGTATTTATTTATCCGCTTTTAGGCACACTTCTTATGGGTATATTTATGTGCCTTATCAACCCGGTTGTTGGTGTAATCAACACAGGTTTGTCAAACTTCCTTTCATCTTTAGGCGACACAAGTAAGCTTCTCCTTTCAGTAGTTCTTGCAGCTATGATGGCTATTGATATGGGCGGTCCTTTCAACAAAGCGGCTTATGTATTCGGTACTGCGGCTATTGCAGACGGCAACACTTGGATCATGGCGGCTGTTATGATTGGCGGTATGGTTCCTCCTATTGCAATCGCTCTTTCAACAACATTCAATAAGAAAAAGTGGACTAAAGAAGAACTCAAGAGCGGTCCGGTTAACTACCTTATGGGTCTTTGCTTCATCACAGAGGGCGCAATTCCTTACGCTGCTTCTGACCCGCTTCGTGTAATTCCTTCTTGTATGGTTGGTTCTGCTGTAGCAGGTGCGCTTACATCAATCTTTAATGTTACTTGCCCTGCTCCTCACGGCGGTATCTTTACATTCATTGTTTGCGACCATCCGCTTCTTTACATCGTTGCTCTTGCAGCAGGTGCGGTTGTAGGTGCTCTTATGCTCGCACTCTTAAAGAAAAATGTTAACAGCGAAGTTAAAGCTAAATAAATAGATTAAGGAGAAATATTATTATGGTATCAAAGGTAACTAAAATTACAAATGAAATGGGTTTTCATATGCGCCCTGCAAATGTTTTTGTAACAGCTATGACAAAGTATCAGTCAAACATTAATCTTATCGTTGACAACAAAACTATCAACGGCAAAAGTATTATGAATATTATGGCGGCTTGTATTAAGTGCGGCACAGAGCTTACGGTTGAATGTGACGGCGCCGACGAACAGGCAATGCTTGACGAGGCAGTAAGTCTTATCGAATCAGGCTTTGGCGAATAATTGATTTTTAAAAGGTGCAGTGCGGCAAAAAAGTATTGCACCTTTTTTCTACTGAGGGGGAATAGCTATGTTAAAAGGTATAGGCGCAAGTCAGGGCTACGGCATCGGCAAAGCAGTGGTAATAAGCGATGCCAAGCTTGACTATAATCATATAAAATTTACAACGGCAGAAAATGAAAAAGACAGGCTTCAAAAGGCTGTAGACAAATTTATTAAGGAAACAAGGCAACTTGCCGAGGAAGTTAAAAAGTCGGCAGGTGACAAGGAAGCGGAGATATTAGAGGGTCATATTGTTATGCTCTCCGACCCGTTTATGCTTTCTCAAATGCAGGACAATATTGACGCCGGCTCGGTTGCGGAAAAAGCTGTAGACACCGTTTGCTCAATGTTTATTGATATGTTCTCGGGCGTTGACGATGAACTCACTCAGCAAAGAGCATCGGATGTTAAAGATATTAAAGACAGCCTTTTGAGTATTCTTCTCGGTGTAAATACGGTTGACATTTCAAAGGTTGCTAAGGGTTCCGTTCTTATCGCAAAAGATTTTACTCCGTCAATGACGGGTCAAATTAATAAAGATAATGTAAGCGCAATTTTGACAGAGGTTGGCGGAATAACAAGCCACAGCGCAATTTTGGCAAGGGCCATGGGTATTCCTGCCGTGCTTTCAATCGACAATGTTTGCAGTGTTGTTAAAAACGGCGACACCGTTGCGGTTGACGGCTTTAAGGGCAAAGTAATCGTTTCTCCGAGCGAGGATGAGATAAAAGAATTTGAAGCAAAGCAGAGTGAATATCTTAAAGAAAAGGAAAGCTTGAAGCTTTATTTCGGCAAGCCGACCGTTACAAAATCAGGCATCAAAAAAGCGGTTTACGGCAATATCGGCAAGGCTGAGGATGTTCAAAATGTGCTTCAAAACAGCGGTGAGGGTATCGGTCTTTTCAGAACGGAATTCCTATTTATGGACCGTACAACCGAACCGAGCGAGGAAGAACAGTTTGAGGCTTACTCTACCGTTGCAAAGGCAATGGACGGCAAAGAGGTTATCATTCGTACTCTCGATGTCGGCGGCGACAAGGACATTCCTTATCTCAATATTGAAAAGGAAGAAAACCCTTTCCTCGGTCACAGAGCTATCCGTTACTGCCTTGATAATAGAGAACTTTTCAAAAAGCAACTTCGCGCGCTTCTTCGTGCCGCAGTTTACGGCGATATAAAAATTATGCTTCCGCTCGTAACATGTATTGAGGAAGTGAGGGCGGCTAAAAATATTATTGAAGAATGTGAAACCGAACTCAAATCCGAGGGCAAAGAGTACAGAAAAGCACCGCTCGGCGTTATGATTGAAACTCCGTCGGCAGTGTTCATTTCCGATTTGCTTGCAAAAGAAGTATCGTTTTTCTCAATTGGCACAAACGACCTTACAGGTTACACAATGGCGGTTGACCGCGGCAATGCAAATGTTAAAAATCTTTATGATGTGTTTCAGCCGTCTGTTTTGCGTGCGATTGAAACTACTATCAAAAATGCAAAAGCAGCAGGTATTCAGGTAGGTATGTGCGGCGAAGCGGCTGCAGATTCAAAACTTATCCCGCTTCTTATCGAATGGGGACTTGACGAATTTTCCGTTTCACCGGGTAGTATTTTACAAACAAGAAAAACTATTTGCGAATACGACAAGTAGTTTTTATATATAACTAACCCCTTTAAAGCAAAAGAGGCGAGCCACTGTCGGCTTGCCTCTTTTGCTACTTTTTTCATTCTCTGTTTTAAATTGTATATCACCATTATATGACAATATGTCATAATTGTCAATAATAAATATGACATAATGTCATTAGGTGATTATATGGGAAATAATTTAAGAAAACTCAGAAAAGAGCGGGGAATGACACAGCTTGCACTTCAAATGCAAACGGGAATCGAACAGGCACTCATTTCAAAATATGAAAACGGCGAGCGTATCCCACCGACCGAAACGCTTATTGTTTTGGCAGATTTTTTTAATACCAATATCGATTATCTTCTTGACAGAACCGATAATAATAAAAAGATATAATAAAAGTGATAGAAGCTTTCAAACTTCTATCACTTTGCTTTTGCAGATAAATTATAGTTTGCGTCGTCACAAACTTCGTACACTTCAGACGAATTTCTATATTATTTAATTTGAAATTCATCCCTCATTCGCTGCGTTGCTCCTCCTTTTCAAAATTTAATGTTCAGTGGTGCGTCAAATTTTGTATAGGAAAATAGGTTGACGGCTTTGAGTGAATTGTGCGTAAGCACAAGAGACACGAGACTCCAAA
>CAVKLC010000058.1:0-9752 GCA_963657005.1 bacterium
CCAAATTTGTTGCTCCTTGGGGTCGCCAAATTTGGAGTCTCGTGTCTCTTGTGCTTGCGCACAATTCACTCAAAGCCGTCAACCTATTATAAATTATTATTTATATGTGAAAAAGGAGAACCTTGCGGCTCTCCTTTTTCTTTTGCCTATTTTGTTTTAACTGTTTTAGCCTTTGACCAAGAAGAATAAATCTTTTTGCCGTTTACTGTTTTGTATGTACGGATACGAACAAAATATTTTTTCTTTGATTTAAGCTTTTTAACGGTGGTTTTGGTTGTTTTCTGCTTTTTGATTGTTACGGTTTTCTTGTTTTTCTTAAATTTCTTATCAGTCGCAACCTGAATTTGATAACCTTTAACACCCTTAACCTTTGCCCAAGTGAGAACGATTGCTTTCTTTGAGCCTTTCACCTTTTTAAACTTTGCGCCCTTAGGCTTTGAAACTGCTTTAGTTGTCGGAGAAACTGTAAGAGCCGCTGTTGTAGTAGGTGAAATTGTTGTAGGTGCAACATAATTAGGGTTAACTGCGCCACAAGTTGAACATTTTTTTAAATTATTGCCAAAATCGTGACCCTTTGCGTCAATATAGTCGTTCTTGTATGTATAGCCGCAAATATTACATTTGTGAAGCGTATATCCCTGTTCTGTACAAGTAGGGTTTACTTTTTCTGTTTCATATTCGTGCGAGCAGTTTTCAGGGGTGAGCTCATACCAAGATAAGAGATATTTTCCTTGATCACCAAACACTCTAATATAATATGTTCCCATTGATAAAGCTATATTATATATTGATGTATCCGGAGCGGTTTCAGAACCCTCTGCATCAAATGCAAAATCGCCAATTAATTTGATTGATAAATCATAATTGAACAGATTTACTCTATTATAAGTGTAGCTTGTCAATTTGAAAATATAGCGAGTATCTGTCGGAACTTCAATTTTGAACCAATCTTCTGTGTCTGTAGCAGTAATTGCACCGACAATTTCATAATTTTGAGCTAAATCTTGCGGACTGTCAAAAGAAACAGCGTCATTATCGTTTACACCGTAGGATGTGTATAAAGCGTAAAGATTATATCTGCCTGCGTCACCAAATACTTTAGCATAGTATGTTCCGGCTGAAAGTGATATTCCATAAGTCGATGTGCTCGGACTTGCTTCAGTACCTGAAACATCAAAGCCAAAATCACCGATTAATTGTTTTGATAAGTCATCATTGTAAAAAACGAGCCTTGCACGACTATACGACCTTAATCTAAATTCCAAATAGCCGTCGGACTCAATAGTTATACGGTACCAATGCTCTTTATTTGTTGCGGTTATCCAGTAATCGCAACTCCATTGACCGTTCAAAGGTAAATCGGTTGCGGCTGAAGAATAATCTTGAGCATTTACAGTAAGGTTTAAACCCGTGGTTATGCTGAGAAGCATAACCACTGACATTAAGAAACTTATAACTTTTTTCATTGAATTTCTCCTTTAAAATTTATTGTTTATTTTGGTTGAAAATAGTTTAATTTTACCTCCTAAAATAAAAAAATGCGCACAGCCGAAGCTGTACGCACAAAAACGCATAGCTCCGATTATCGCCAAACAAATTCAATGCACTACCAATAAACGGTGTGAATATGAGAGCCTGCATTTTTTACAGATAGAATTCACCCGTTACCGATAATACATATTGAATTTGTTTGGCACTGCCATTATATCATATTATTAAATTATATTCAACACATCAAACAACAAAAAATAAGGATATAAAAAAGGACCTCACAAAAAGTGAAGTCCTTAATATTTTGAAAAAGATTATTCAGCGTCCTCTGCATCTGCTGTATCTGCTTCAGGCTTAGGAAGAAGCTCTTTCATCGAAAGAGAAACTCTCTTCTTGTCAAAGTCGATTTCAGTAATTCTTACATCAACTTCGTCGCCTACTTTAAGTACATCAGCAGGTGTGTTAATTCTTTCCCAAGAAATCTGGCTGATATGAATAAGGCCGTCAATACCAGGAATGATATTAGCAAAAGCACCAAATGATGAAAGACCGACAATCTTAGCTTTGCAGTCTGTACCGACAGGATAATCTCTCTTTAAGATTTCCCATGGGTTATCCTCAAGCTTCTTGAAGCCGAGAGAAATCTTTCTTGTTTCAGGGTCAAGCTTCTTAACAGTAACTTCTACTGTGTCGCCAACATTAACAACTTCTGACGGATGCTTGATTCTGTTCCATGAAAGTTCACTGATGTGAATCATACCGTCCATACCGCCGATGTCAACGAATGCACCGTAGCTTGTTAATGACTTAACAGTACCTGTAAGCTTCTGACCTTCTTCAAGAGTTGCCCATAAAGCTTCCTGCTGTGCCTTCTTTTCTTCGTTAGCTACAACCTTGATTGAGCCGACTGCACGGCGTCTTGCGGGGTTAATGTCAATAATTCTGAAACGAACTGTTGTACCCTTGAGAATGTCAAGTTCCTGATTACGAGGAACACCTGTTTGAGATGCAGGGATAAATACTCTGCTACCCTTTGATACGGCAACTACGCCGCCTTTAACAACTGCTGATACAACACCTTCAAGAATTTCGTCGTTTTCTTTTGCTTTAACGATTTCTTCCCATCCCTGAAATGCATCCACAAGCTTCTTAGAAAGCTTGAGCACGCCTTCGCTGTCATCAGTTTTCATAATAACAAGGCTGAGCTTGTCGCCAATGGAAACTGCTTGGCTCGGGTCGCTGATAGGTTCAGCAGAAAGATCATCAAGTGCGATAACGCCTGTCTGCTTTCTACCGTCAACATCTACAAATACTTCTGTAGGAGTGATGTTAACTACAGTACCTGTTACGACCTTGCTGTTTTCATCTTCTCTGAATGATTCTTCAAGCATTTCTTCGAAGGTTGCTTCACCATCAGCAGATGCATTGACAGCAGCCTTTGAGGCCTTATCAGCGTTTTCTGCTGTCTCCGCAGCTGTGTTAGCTACTTCAACTTCCTTTTCAATTTTTTCTTCGGACATGGTTTTTAGTACCTCCTTGATAATTACCGATGGCGTTGACGCCCCGGCAGTAACACCAACATAACTGTAAGAACTAAGGTCGATATTTTTAAGCTCGTCTGCCGTTTCAATAAGAAAAGTATCGGCACTCGCTTTGCATACATCCCTAAGCTTGCAGGTATTTGATGAATGTCTACCTCCGATTACAATCATAGCGTCCGACTTTTTTGATAAATCGGCTGCTTCTTCTTGCCTATCTGCTGTAGCATTACATATTGTACTATAAATTCTGCAATTTGTACATAGTTTTTTTATTATTTTTTCGCATTTTTTCCATTCTTTTAACGAAAAAGTGGTTTGTGAAACGCAAATTATATCATTTTGCTCGGTATTGTCTAAATTTTCGAGTATATTTTCAAGCTCATTTTCGTTTTTAAACACAAAACTTTTGCCCTTGCAGTAAGAACGAATACCCAAAACCTCTGGATGATTTTCGTCACCAGCAATAAGAGTAATTGTGCCTTCCTGCTGTTCCGACACAACTTTGTGAATTTTGAGTACAAACGGACAAGTGGCATTTATATACTCAACATTGTCGCTTTTTGCCTTGTCGATAACTTCTTTTTCAACACCGTGGGTACGAATAACTACCGTATAACCCTTCGGGCACTCGGAAATGTCATCAATAATTTTAACTCCACGGCTGATTAAATCATCAACAAGCTGCTGATTATGAATAATAGGACCCAAAGTGCAAACCTTGTTGCCCTTTTCTATCAAATCGTAAACAAGGTTAACCGCCCTGTCAACTCCGAAGCAAAAGCCTGCTGTTTTGGCAAGTTTAACTTCCACTGCGTTCAGCCTCCCAAAGCTCTGTTATTCTACCCATAACCATATTGGCGGCATTTTTAATATCGCTCGGCGCAACATTTTCGCCATCTAAACCAAGCTCACTGTTTTTGATAAGCTTGCCGTAAGAAATCGTTACATGCTTGCCAGCTTTAATCTTGCCGTCGCAACAAATTGCAACAGGTAAAATATCCGCGCCCGTAGCCTTAGCGATAACCGCAACGCCTGCCTTAGCCTTTTGAGGTACGCCGTCTTTATCCTTAATACGCTTACCCTCAGGGCAAATTGCCATTACATGACCCTCGTTGAGTATCTTTTCGCCGTACTCAATAGCAGAAGTGTCACCCTTGCCGCGCTTAACAGGGAAACCGTACATATGGGTCATAAACCAAGCGGCAATAGGGTTTTTAAAAAGTTCAGCCTTTGCCATAAAGTGAAGCGGCGGAAGCTCCTTTGGGCACGCAACAAAAACGGGGTCAAAGGCACAAGTGTGGTTTATTGCGACTATGTATTTTGTACCGTCTGCCGGTACATTTTCAAGTCCTTTAAACTTGGTATGATAAACAGTTTTTACAAGAGGTCGAAACACAACTTTAATAAAATTATAAAGCTTATAGTGCTTAACCTCGGAGTAATCAAATTCTTTCAACTTACATATGCTCCTTTATGATTTTTACGATAAGCGCTATTGACTCATCAAGAGTAAACTCGGATGTGTCGGCAATAACAGATTCTTTGCTCGGTTTGAGCGGCGCAATTTCACGGTGAGAGTCGTTATAGTCACGCTCGTTTACATCTGCAAGAACATCCTCATACTTAACATTTTCGCCCTTTTCGATAAGTTCCTTATATCTTCTTTTGGCACGGCATTCAGGAGAAGCGGTAAGGAAAATCTTACATTCGGCATTTGGCAAAACAACAGTGCCGATGTCACGGCCGTCCATAATAACATTATTTTCCTTTGCAATGTTGCGCTGCAAATCGAGGAGATATTCCCTAACCTTTGGAATGGCGGAAACTTTTGAAGCGCCCATAGAAATCTCCGGTGTACGGATATATGGCGAAACTTCTTCGCCGTTAAGATACACGCACTGAACACCGTTTTCAAAGCCTAACTTAACTTCAATTTCGTCAAGCATTTTAACAACTTCATCACTGTTGTCGATAATGCCCTTTCTCACTGCCGAAAAAGCGATTGTACGATAAAGAGCGCCTGTATCAACATAAATGAAACCGAGTTCTTTAGCCGCACCCTTGCTTATAGTCGATTTACCTGCACCCGCAGGACCGTCAATAGCAACACTAATCATAATTTTACCTCTCATTTTTACATATTATCGGCACACAAAACGGCTGTTGAAAAAGCAATTTGCAAATTAAAACCGCCGGTGTATGCATCTACATCTATAATTTCTCCTGCAAAATATAAATTATCAATAATTTTTGACTGCATGGTTTTCGGGTTAATTTCTTTAACATTAACACCGCCCGAAGTGATTATTGCTTCATCAATAGGTCGAAAATCACTGACTGTTACATAAAAGTTCTTTATCAAATCAACAAGTTTAAGCCTTTGTTCCCTTGTGATTTGGTTAACCTTTTCACTCGCAGGAATACCACTTAATGAAACTATAACAGGAATAAGCTTATTCGGCAATAGCTTTGAAAGAGAATTAACAAAATCTTTATTTGCAAATTCTTCAAAATCACGGCAAACACGCTTATCAAGTGTGTGAAAATCAAGCGCCGGTTTTAAATCAATTTTAATTTTGTACTGCTTTTTGCCCATACTTTTTATATGGCTTGAAGCAGACAAAATAACCGGACCCGATACGCCGTAATGAGTAAATATCATTTCGCCGAAATCACGGTAAATTTCCTTATCGTTTTCATAAAGCGTAACCTCAATATTTTTTAGCGACAAGCCTTGAAGCTTTGATATAAAATTATTTGAACACACAAGCGGTACAAGACTCGGTTTAAGCGTTGTCACCGTATGACCTACCGACTGAGCGAGGATATAGCCGTCACCCGTTGAACCCGTGAGCGGATAGCTTTTACCGCCGGTGCAAAGGCAAATCTTGTCGCACTCAATTTTAGTTTTATCTTCAAGAACTACTGCTTTAATCTTATTTTCTTCAAGTTCAAATGCTTTTGCACTGCCGTGAATTATTTTTGCACCGCTGTTTTTTACAAAACCTACAAGTGCGTCAACAATGTCGACAGCCTTGTCACTTACAGGAAAAACACGGTTACCACGCTCAATTTTAAGCGGCACGCCGAGCTCTTCAAACAAAGCCATAGTGTCATAAGGCATAAAATTTGAAAAGGCGGAATAAAGAAAACGAGGGTTAGTCGGCACATTTGAAATCAAATCGTCAAGCTCAAAACTTGCATTAGTCACATTGCACCTGCCCTTGCCGGTAATCATAAGTTTCCTGCCGGGTCTGTTCATTTTTTCAATTATAGTTACATCGTTACCTTTTTCGGCAGATTTAGCGCCGCAGAGAAGTCCTGCCGCACCGCCGCCGATTACTACGATTTTTGACATATTATTGTTCCTCTAATTCGGCAAGTTCAAGCGAAGCTTCTTCCCACTGTTCGTAAAGTTCGTCACGGTGAGTTGAAAGAGAATCTATTTTTGAAGTATACTCCATAAGTTCTTCATAAGAAGCGTCGGTAAGCTTTTGCTCAAATTCGCTGATTTCCCTTTCCGCATCTTCAATCTCAACCTCAAGCTTTTTAAGCAGAGTATTAAGCTTTCTTAAATTGCTCTGCCTTTCCTTTTTAAGCTTATAGTCGTTAACCTTCGGTTTTTCTTTAACTTGCTTTTCCTCTTTAGCAATGAACCTATGCTCGTTATAATCGTCATAATTTCCGAGAAAATTTTTGCAACCGTTCGGCGTAAGTTCAACAATGCGGGTAGCAAGCTTATTGATAAAATATCTGTCGTGAGAAACAATAAGCATGGTGCCGCTGTAGTTTAAAAGCGTATTTTCAAGTTCTTCGCGGGAAAATGCGTCAAGGTGGTTTGTAGGTTCGTCAAGAAGCAGGAAATTGTAGCCGCCGAGCATAAGTTTAAGCAAAGCTACTCTCGCCCTTTCACCGCCCGAGCAAACCTCAAGCTTTCTATAAACTTCTTCGCCCTTAAAAAGAAAAGCGGCAAGCGCGTTTCTGACCTTGGTTTCAGTCATAAACGGGTACGCTGTCCAAACCTCGTCAAGCACGCTTTTGCTCAAATCAAGTTTAGCCTGAACCTGGTCAAAATAGCCTGTCATAAGGCTTGCGCCGAATTTAAAAGTACCGTCGTCACGGCTCAAATCGCCCATCAAAATTTTAAGAAGCGTTGTTTTGCCGCAACCGTTATCACCCAAGAGGAAAACCCTTTCTCCCCTTTTAACATTGAAACTTGCGTTTTCAAAAACAGTATGATTTCCAAACGATTTCTTTAGACCGTCAACTTCAAGCACATCCTCGCCCGAAACGCATTTAGAAGTGAAGTCAAACCTGATTTTTTCAAGCTTTTTATCCGGCACAACAAGCTGAGCCTTGATTCTTTCAATAACTTTTTCTTTACTTTCGGCGGTTTTTATATTCTTTTCCCTGTTCCACTGCCTTTGCTGAGCAATGATACCCTCGAGCCTTTCAATCTCTTTCATATCATTTTCATATTTTTCTTCAATAGCCTTTTGCTCCGCCGCTTTTTTAACAAGAAATTCGGAATAATTGCCCTTGTACGAGCGAATTTTTTTATTTTCAAGTTCGATAGTTTTATCCGTCACACGGTCAAGAAAATATCTGTCGTGAGAAATGATAAGGCAGGCACCGTTAAAATTTTTCAAAAAATCTTCAAGCCAGGCAATAGCGCTGATATCAAGATGGTTTGTAGGCTCGTCAAGAAGAAGAAAATCAGCCTTTGAAAGCAAAAGTTTTGCCAAAATAAGCTTCGACTTTTGACCGCCTGAAAGCTTAGAAGTAGGTTTATCAAAATCTTCATCGCCAAAACCGAGACCGAGCAAAGCAGAGCGCGTCATAGATTTATAAGTAAGACCGCCGTTTAAATTAAACTCGTCTGTCAAATAACTTTGCCTCTCCAAAAGTTCCTTAGAATGGTCAGATTTAAGCTTTTCGTTTATTTCGTCAAGTTCAATTTCAATTTGAATTAAATCGTCAAAAACAGATACAAGTTCGTTCCAAATAGTTTTATTATCGGAGCAAGTGTGCTGTTGCATATAACCGAGCGTTGCATTTTTTGAAATAAAACAATTACCTCCGTCAGGTGTGTATTCGCCGGTAATAACCTTAAAAAGTGAAGTTTTACCCGCGCCGTTAACGCCGACAAAACCCACCTTTTCCTTATCCTGAACATCAAAAGAAAGGTTTGAAAAAAGTGTATTTTCACCAAAAGAAAGTGTTAAATTTTGAACATCTAAAACATTCATAATCATATCTCCGAAATTAATGTTTATATTTTACACTATTTTTGATTGAAAGTATAGTTATTTTTTGATATTATATAAATATAATTAAAATCTATATACATATTATAGATGAATTTTGAGGTAATTAAAATGGATATTTTAAAGCTTGCTCCTGTTTTTAAAGATTACATTTGGGGCGGAACGAGACTAAAAAACGATTTTGGTTTTAAGAGCGATTTGGATGTTTTGGCTGAGGGTTGGATGCTCTCGTGCCACAAGGACGGCAAAAACACTGTTGACGGCGGCGAATTTGACGGTCAAACGCTTGAAGAAGTTATTGAAAAGCTCGGCAAGGAAAAGGTTGTCGGCACAAGAAGCCTTGACTTCCCTTACTTTCCTGTTCTTATCAAACTTATTGACGCTAAAGATAATCTTTCAATTCAGGTTCACCCTGACAATGATTATGCGCAAAGAGTTGAGCAAGAATTTGGCAAGACCGAGATTTGGTATGTTATTGACGCTACCGACGACGCTCAGCTTGTTTACGGTTTTAAAGAAAAAATCAGCAAGGAAGAATTTAAAGAAGCGATTGAAAATAACACTTTACTCGATGTGCTCAACACAGTTAAGGTTAAGAAAGGCGATTTATTCTTTATTGAAGCTGGAACTGTTCACGCTATCGGCAAGGGCGTACTTATAGCTGAAATTCAGCAAAATTCTAATTCTACATACCGTGTTTATGACTACGGCAGAATCGGCAAGGACGGCAAACCGAGAGAGCTTCATATTAAAAAAGCAGTTGATGTTTCCGTTACCGAGCCGCCTAAGTATGACATCAAGCCTATGGGCGAAAAGGTTGAGGCTGACGGTTACGACTCAACGCTTCTTACAAAATGCGATTTGTTTACGGTTAATCATTATGATGTTGAAAAAGAGTTAACTCTCACTGCCGATGAAAAATCGTTTAACCACATTCTTGTTATTGACGGTGACGGTAATATTGACGGTAAAAAGCTTAAAAAGGGTGACAGTTTCTTCGTTCCTGCATCATACGGAGATTACAAAATCAGCGGCAAGTGCGAAATTATTGTAACTAATATTTAAAAAAATTAAATTTAAAATGTATAAAAGTCATTAGCAGTGCGATACTACTAATGACTTTTATTTTTGGAGTGAAAAAATATGAAAATTGTTAACAATATTGCGCTTATTTTAAATATCATAGGCGGCATAAATTGGGGACTTGTAGGGCTTTTCAAGTTTGATTTGGTTGCATGGATATGCGGCGGTCAAGATTCTGTTTTCGCAAGAATTATCTACAGCCTTGTAGGTCTTGCCGCAATTTGGTGCATCAGTCTTCTTTTTTCAAATAAGACAGTGGAAGAGTAAATTATTGTTTACGGTTGTGAATAAGCAGCCATAACCGCACCCTCGTCAAAAGAAATTTCGTGTTTGAATAAATTTTCTCATAAGCGATTAATCTTTGAAAATT
>CAVKLC010000059.1:0-9750 GCA_963657005.1 bacterium
CATACTTTAATCTAACACAATCATACGGCATAACGCCGTCAATGTCAAGGCGTGGTAATCCATATGACAACGCTTTAGCCGAAAATTTCTTTTCAATACTCAAAACGGAATGTATCCACAGAGTAAAACTTTCCGGATATGATGAGGCTCGCCTCATCATATCCGAATACATCAACTTCTACAACAACTACCGTATTCAAACTAAAACAAAACTGACTCCGCTTGAAAAACGAAATCAGTTTGTTGCTTAAAATTTAATTATTCTACCTTAGGCTCCCTTTTTTGTTCTGTCTGCACAATCTGGGGCGGTTCAATTGACAGCCTCATTTTTTGTATATAGTTAAATTACATAAGTGAAAGGTAAAGTTCTTTGATTTCCTCAAAACTTGTTTCTCTTGGGTTACCAGGACGGCAAGCGTCATCATAAGCGGACTGAGCAAGGAAGTCAACATCTTCAGGTTTAACGATATCTTTAAGATTCTCAGGGATACCAACATCCTTTGAAAGCTTCTTAACTGCGTCAACAGCTGCTTTCCTTGCTTCGTCAAGTGTCATATCGTCAACGCCTTCAACGCCCATAGCCTTAGCAATGTTTCTGTACTTTTCACCTGTTGCAGGAGCATTGTATTCCATAACTGTAGGAAGAATGATAGCATTAGCAACACCGTGAGGAGTATCATAAAGTGCGCCGAGTGGGTGAGCCATTGAGTGAACAATACCAAGACCTACATTTGAGAAGCCCATACCTGCTACATACTGACCGAGAGCCATACCTTCTCTGCCTTCAGGTGTGTTTTCAACTGCACCTCTAAGGCTTCTTGAAATGATTTCAATAGCTTTAAGATGGAACATATCGGAAAGTTCCCAAGCAGCAGCTGTAATATAACCCTCAATAGCATGAGTAAGAGCGTCCATACCGGTAGCTGCTGTAAGACCCTTAGGCATTGATGACATCATATCAGGGTCAACAACTGCTACTACAGGAATATCCTTAGGGTCAACGCAAACCATCTTTCTGTTCTTCTCAGTATCGGTAATTACATAGTTAATTGTAACTTCTGCTGCTGTACCGGCAGTTGTAGGAACTGCAATAATTGGTACGCACTTGTTTGTTGTAGGCGCAACACCTTCAAGTGAACGAACATCGGCAAAATCAGGATTCTTAATAATGATACCGATAGCTTTTGCAGTATCCATAGATGAACCGCCGCCTATAGCGATAATACAGTCGGCACCTGATGCTTTGAATGCAGCAACACCGGTCTGTACATTTTGTATTGTTGGGTTTGGCTTGATTTCGCTGTAGATTTCATAATCAATATCAGCGCCGTCAAGAACATCTGTAACTTTCTTAGTTACGCCGAATTTAATAAGGTCAGGGTCAGAACAAACAAAAGCTTTTTTAAAGTCTCTACCTTTAACTTCTGTTGCAATTTCCTTAATTGCGCCTGCACCGTGATAGCTTGTTTCGTTTAATACAAATCTGTTAGCCATAATTTTATCTCCTTAAATAATAGATATATGCTGGAAATTAATTTCCATAGTTAAATATTACTACATTGACAATTAATTATCAATAATTAAAATAAAATTAATAAAAACAATTTAAAATTTGTTAACTTATAGACACAACTCGGTAGATATTTCCATTACCATGATAAACAAAAAATAAATTTAATCGGCTTTTTCAAATTAACTATTGACAAAAAGCCGCCTTATATATATAATACTTAAAGTGCAAGTGCGAGGTGATTTTATGAGAATTAACCTTAATAATTTATTAAGCGGAAATGAAAAACATTTAGACATAAATTATAAGCTTGATTTAAGTAATCTCATTTACAGCACATATAATCCTATTAAAAACGGTGTAAGCGTTGTCGGTAGTCTTTATTCTAAGGCTGATGTTCTTTACCTTGACATTAACATCAGTTTTGAATTTTTTGGTTTTTGCGACAGGTGCGCTGAAGAAGTTAAGAAAGATTTTAACTTCAACATTAAGCGCATTGTTGTTGAAAAGCTCGAAAATGAAGAAGACGATGATGATTACATTATTGTAAGCAATAGGGAACTTGATTTGGACGAATTAGTTAACGAAGAAGTTTCGTTGTCACTTCCAAACAAAATTCTTTGCAAATATGATTGCAAGGGGCTTTGTCCTAAGTGCGGAGCTAATTTGAATGTCAAACTATGCGACTGCAAAAAAGATGTTGACCCAAGAATGGCATCTTTGTTGCAGTTGCTCGAAGATGAATAATATGGCTTTTTAATAAAAAGGAGGCAATTAAAATGGCAGTACCAGCAAGAAAAACATCTAAAGCAAGAAAGAACAAGAGAAGATCAAGCGTTTGGAAAATGGACGCTCCAACACTCGTAAAATGTTCTAACTGTGGTGGTTACACTGTTTCTCACAAGGTATGTGGCAACTGTGGTTACTACAACGGTAAAGAAGTAATCAGCAAGGAAGCGTAAGATTTTACATTTGTTGGCGGACAGTTTGTCCGCCTTTCTTGCTTTTTTAACAAAAATAGGAGGTTAGCTTATGGCAAAACCCGTTGTTGCCATTGTCGGCAGACCTAATGTCGGCAAGTCAACTTTATTTAATAAATTAATCGGAACAAGGCTTTCAATCGTTGATGATACTCCCGGAGTGACAAGGGACAGAATTTACGGCGACTGCGAATGGCTAAACCATAAATTTTTGCTTGTTGATACAGGCGGTATTGAGCCTAACACTTCCGATATTATATTAAGTCAAATGAGAACGCAGGCTGAAATTGCCATTTCTACTGCCGATGTTATAATTCTTGTCACTAATGTTCGCGACGGTGTTGTGGCAAGCGACTACGATGTGGCAACAATGCTTCAAAAAAGCGGCAAGCCTATCATTTTGTGCGTTAATAAATGTGACAGTATCGGCGACCCTGACCCTGATTTTTACGAATTTTATAATCTTGGTTTGGGCGACCCTGTTGCAGTATCTGCGGCTCATGGTCACGGTACAGGTGATTTGCTTGACGAAGTGCTCAAATATCTTCCGGAATGTGAAGATGAGGAAGACGATGATGAAGTTATCAAAGTTGCGATTATCGGCAAACCTAATGTAGGCAAATCTTCGCTTGTTAACAAAATCAGTGGTGTTAACAGGGCTATTGTTTCCGACATTGCGGGCACAACAAGAGATACCACCGACACTTATATTGATAATGAGTACGGTAAGTTTAATTTTATTGATACAGCCGGTTTGAGAAGGAAAAGCCGTGTTGACGACGCTATTGAAAAGTACAGTATCATCCGTGCAAGAATGGCAGTTGAGAGAGCAAATGTCTGCGTAATTATGATTGACGCTGTTGAAGGCTTTACAGAGCAAGATTCAAAGGTTGCAGGTATAGCACTTGAACAGGGTAAGGCGTGCATTATCGCTGTTAATAAGTGGGACGCTATTGAAAAAGACGGCAATACTATGAAAGAATATAGGGATAAGCTTGCAAATGATTTTTCATTTATGAGCTATGCGCCTATTATGTTTATTTCTGCAAAAACAGGACAGAGAATTGATAAACTTTATGAAATGATTTCATTCGTTCATTCTCAAAACTCAATGCGTATTTCAACCGGTAAGCTTAACGAAGTTTTGGCAGGTGCTACAGCAAGGGTTCAGCCGCCGACCGATAAGGGTAAAAGGCTTAAAATATTCTATATGACCCAAGCTTCTACAAGACCGCCAACATTCGTTTTCTTCGTCAATAATGCTGAGCTTTTCCATTTTTCTTATCAAAGATATCTTGAAAATCAAATTAGGGATATTTTCGGTTTGGACGGTACTCCGGTTAGGTTCATTATCAGAGAACGAGGAGAAGGCAAAAAATGATTTTAGCTTTAATCGTTATTGCGGTTTTATCATACCTTCTCGGAAGTCTTAATTTCGGTATAATAATTTCAAAATCACTTAATAAAGACGATGTAAGAAGCCACGGAAGCGGCAATGCAGGTTCAACAAATATGCTTCGTAATTACGGCAAAAAATACGCTGTAATGACCATTATAGGTGATATGCTCAAAGTTGCGGTTGCAATACTCATTGCATATTTAGTAATGAAATATTTGGGTCATACTTCACTTTCAAAGGGGAGTAGCGCTCAAATACTCGGCGTTGATGCTAAAATGTTTACAAAGTCTTTTGCAGGTCTTTTTTGCGTTATCGGTCATATTTTCCCATGCTTCTTTGGCTTTAAGGGTGGCAAGGGCGTTGCTACCGCCGGCGGTATGGTGTTTATGATTGATTGGAGAATAGCACTTATTTTGCTTGCAATTTTTATTGTAACAGTTGCTGTGTCAAAATATGTTTCACTCGGCAGTATAATAATGGCAGTTCTTTATCCGATTTTAATCTTCGTGTTTTATAAGTCACTTCCACTTACGGTTATCTCTGCCGTATTTACAATCATAGTTGTTGTAGCGCATAGGGAAAACATAAAAAAACTTATAAACAATACCGAAAGCAAAATTGGTAGTAAAAAAGAAAATTAATAAATTATAAAAAAGAGCATCCTCGTGGGATGCTCTTTAATCATTTTATCAGTTTGTTTTCTTTTCAAATTGGTACTTTGTAAATTCGAGAAGTGCAATAAGTGCGATTCCTACAATAAAGAAGAGAATGCTGAAATTGCTTGTGTTTACAATTTCGTTCGACACTGCTACCGTTGTCGGTCCTGCAACTATTGCGTAAAGTGAACCGATAAGCATGCCGATAATAAGCATTACAGTTTGTGCTCTGTATTTTTCAAGGCATTTTTGAATTGCTTTTACCGAAGCAAGTGCACCGGTGAGAATTCCTAAAACGAATACAATTATCATAGGAATAACTTTAAAATTAAGATGCAAAACTTCTTTAACTGCGTTAATAACAGGGATGTATGCGCCAAAGATGAGAAGAATTGTTGAACCTGAAATACCCGGCAAGAACATAGCTATAATTGCAACTGCGCCCGCAATGAAAAGATATGCGGCTGAACCTAACGAAAAACGACTCATATCAAGCGACATAATACTTACTTTTCCATTGAAATATGTGAGCATTGCAACAATTATTATTCCGACCAAAACATAAGGTGTATGTTGCCATTTATCTTTTATTGTTTTGTATTCTTCCTTTACAATGACAAATATTGACGGAATTACAAAACCTAAAAAGAGAGAAGAAACGGCATAAATATTTTTCTCAAAAAATGCTGTTAAAGCAAGAACTGCGAGTACCATACCCACTGCCCAGCCTGCAAATAGTTTTAGAAGATAAATAATACCTTCTTTTTTCTCCTCCATTTTGCCGTAAATAACTTTATTTATTGAGCCGATAAAATTATCGTAAAAGCCTAATATTAAAGCTATTGTACCGCCGGAAACGCCCGGTACACTGTCGGCAAGCGCCATAAAAAAGCCGTTAATCGCTGTTCTAATCATTTAAACCCACTCCTTAATCATTTCTGTGTTTTCAAAGATTTCGTCAAGTTTTTCAAAGAAAGGTACCATATCGCCCATATCAAGCGCTCTATGGTCAAATGCAACTGTGAGTGGCAAAATCAATGCCGATGCAAAATCGCCTTGTGGGGTACATACAGGCTTTTGTTGCGATGCACCGACACCGATTGCCACGAGTTGAGGAGGGATAATTTCAAGAATTGTACATTCTCCCTTCCATTTACGATAAATTGAACCAAGGTTGGAGATTGTGATAGTTCCTTGTTCAATATCGTGCTTAGTTAAACGGTCACTTACAGGAATTGAATAATATTCTTTTTTTGCATTGCCTGAAAGGGTTTTAACCTTATGCTTTCCTGTTTTTGAACCTATAAGACGATAAAGAGTTTGTGCTATTTTACCTTTTTTAAGTCCCTGAACTGTATTGTCCATAGAAACTTCAAACATAACTTCGTTCATATCAGAGTTGTTCGCACGACGCATAGAACCTGCTATTGCATCTCTCATTTGACTCATAGATTTTGACTCCATAGCATGCATATTTATCGTCATCATTTCACCTGTTTTAAGTACAACAGGCATAGAAACATCGATGTTTTCAAGAGTAGTCACTTTACCTCTCACAAGTTTACGGTTAAACTCAATGTGACCGTTCATTTTAGGACACGCTTTTAAACCTTCAACAAGAATTTTGAGCATAGCGGTGTTAACGGTGATTTTTTGCGATTTGTCTTTACCGCTGTTAATTTCTTTTAATACTTCAAAAAGTTTAGTCACATCGGCGTCATATGTTACGCAAGCGTGCGGAATTGTTTCCCAGCTTTCGCTTGTCATATTGGACACAATTTTTCTTGCAATACCGAAATGCTCGGTGTTAGTTATTTTCATCTCGTAATCTCCTTTGATTTGATATGCTTATAATATGTTTCGCAACTAAACAATAATTAAAGCAAATTTAAACTAAATATAAAATGATTAAAGCGGGTATTTAGGTTTATTGTTGTTCTTCCTTTTCAATGGTTGCGGTAAAATTGCCATTTTGTTTTAAAATTGTGTCAAGTCCCTATTCTACTGTTCCAAGCTTATTAAATATATTTGCCTGTTCACCGTATTTTATAAGTACCGACAGGCTTCCGTCTTCTTCTGACAAACCAAAATCACCTATATCAAACGACGGTGCTTCGGGTTTATCTGCATTTTTCAAAACTTCTTCAACTGACGGCATTTTTTCTTCACTGTTGAAATTTTTAAAATTTACATCAATCGGCAACATATCATAAAATGAATTTGCGGCAGGGGTATCATCAAGTGATATAATAACTTCTTCACCGTTAATATTCATAGATATTTTCTTACCGTCTGAATTGTCTTTATCCTTATTCGATTTTTTTGTAGTAGCTTCAGTAGTGGTTTCACTTGCAGCTTCTTTAGTAGATTGAGTTGTTGAAGTAGTTGTGGTTTGAGATTCTATTTGTTTAGTTGTGGTTTCAGCATTATTAGTTTGTGCTTTTGAACAAGCTGCAAAGCTAAAAACTAACAAAATTGCTAAAATTATTTAAATTGATTTTTTCATTGAAATTCTCCTTAACGAATTAGCAGCTGAATGTATAAAACAATCAGCTGCATTATTATGTTTATAATGTATTTTTAGTTGTTTTCATATCTTTCACTGTAATATTCAGGTACAGGCGGGATAGAATTAATAAAATCAACAAGCTGTTTTTGCATAGCATTAATTTTAAGCGGACTGATTTTAGGTAAATCGTATACCTCGATTTTATCTTTGCCGAGTAGTGTTTTAAGTGCAATATTAACCATTCTAATGTCATATTGTCCCTTAAAGAGTGGGGTAATAGGGCGGTCGAGATGAAGCATTTTATATACTGCTGTCATTGCCGTTCTTACACTTGTTTCAACTGTAAATACAACATCCCCTTCAAGCTCAACAAACTGACCGATAAATGCAAGATTTGCACTGCTTTGAGGTATAATTTCCGGTCTATCGGTAGTTTTTCTAGGCATAAATTGAGAAGTAATATACGGCATAACTGTCGGAATTGAAATTGAGTGAGCCACTATTTCGTCCATTTCGTTTTCAAGACCGCAGTGATATAAGAATTCTCTTAATACTTCCTCGCCGTTACATTCGTTCATAGGCTTTTTGATGTATTCGCCTTTTTCATTTGAGTGAAGACCGTAGAACCAAAGAACTTGAACATTGTCGGGTTGGTCAGGGCAAATAGGCTGAAGTGCCGCACCGTAGGTAATAAACCAAGGAGAATGAACGAATGTTGTTGCGCCGCCTTTGCCGGTTGGATTGCCTGTTTTCTTTTCCAAGTATTCAAAGAACTGAGGGTAATCTTTAACGGTAACCGTTACGCTGACAAAATTACTCTTTTCAGGGGAATAGACAAATTTTTCAGGATGACCGAAATCGTTGCTTTTCTTTGCAATCTTTTCCCAAAGAGTAAAGCAACCTCTTTTATCGGTACTCTTATTCATTACCGGAGCTTCACTCATACTGCCCCTTGTTGAGTTTTGTGTCATTGAGCCATTTGTAAAGAAAACCAAATCTTCTTTTCTAACTTCAACTGATTTTGCTTCACCGTTTTGAACCATATGAAGCGTTTTAACAGATTTTTTATCGGTAACATCTTCAAATTCCATATCTTCAACTGTCGTTGCAGGTACAAAATTAACGCCGTTATTTTCAAGATATTTTTGGAGCGGTAAAATAAGACTGTTATATTGGTCGTATTTTGTACGGAGAATACCGCGCAAACTTCTTATTAAATGAATCTGATGCATAAATCTTACAGCATATCTTTTCATTTCAATCAAGCTGTGATAAGGCTGAAATGCAAGCATCGCGCACCAATAATACCAAAGCTGACTCTCAAAAAATTCAGGTGCAAACCACTGTTCGATAGTAACATCTTCGAGTTCTTTTTCGTCCGTCATCATCATTTGAATGAATTGCTCCTGAATTTCAGGAGTCACACCGAAAGTGGTTTCATCATGTGGTACAAAGCCTTTTTCCCACAATCTGTGCTTTGAATCAATCTCAAAATCTTTGTTGCATTCTCTTGTTTCGTCAAGAACCGTTCTGCCTTCTTCATAAATTGAAGGAATCGAACCAAACAAGTCCCAAAGACATTCCATATACGGTTCAAGTTCTCTTTCACCTCGGGAAATGTAACCAGTTTCAGCATTGCCGCAAGCGTCCATTGAACCGCCGAATACAGGTAAACTGTCGTAAACAGTTATATTCTTACCCGGCATTTGCGCATCACGAACAAGGAATGCAGCCGCAGAAAGACCGGCGATTCCGCCGCCGATAATGTATGCTTTTCTGTTTTCGATTCCTTCGGGTTTACGAGGGTGTACTCTGTCATAGTTTTTCATAACGATTAATTCCTTTCAAAATTATTTATTACAGAAATCAAACAACTGTTTGACTTTGCTATTTGATTTCATTATAATAAATGTGAAAAAACTATCAATCATCAATAATTTTAGATTTATTCAAAATCGTACACATCACGAATAATTGACGGAGTTTGAGGTGGTTTTATGGGAGAAAAAGCTGAATACAGGAGCGCAAAGCGTTCGAAAGTTTTAATAAGACAAGCTTATACACAGCTTTTGAAAGAAAAAAATTTAAATAAAATTACAGTTACGGATATAGTAAAACGAGCGGATATCAACCGTGGTACATTTTACGCTCATTATCCCGATGTCAGGGGAGTGACGGAAGAAATTGAAAATGAATTTATAAGTGAAATGCTTAATATAATAGCTGAATTTAAATATGATAATTTCTTTCAAAACCCAACGCCGTTACTTCTCAAAATAAGCAGGTTTTTGGAAAAAGACGAAGACTTTTACAAAGTTCTTATCAGGTCAAACAATTCAGAAATATTTCTTGAAAAGCTAAAGAAATTATTTTCAAACCATATGCTTTCTGATACCGATATACCGAAAGATTTAAAAAATACAAAGACTGTAAAATTACGAATCTCATATTTTGCGGGCGGTATAGTAAATGTATATAAACAGTGGTTTTTAGGTGAACTTGATTGCAATTTAAACGACATTGCACTCGAAATAAGTAAACTATTAAATTTAGAAGTCGATTCAATAATCAGTCAAAAAAAGTAGGTGCCGAAATTCAGCAACCTACGAGTTTGTAAAATAAAGTGTGTAAGTTAGAAAACTGAACAAGTCCGTAAAAAATGGACAATAGAAAAAAGGGACCTCCTATGGTAGAAT
>CAVKLC010000060.1:0-9400 GCA_963657005.1 bacterium
GTGCTTCTAAACTTATCAGAGTTATTTTCAAACTTTTGAAATTTAATATTCCTTTTTCTCCTCAGTCTTAATTTTTATCTTGACTTTTCATAGCCGGTCTCCTTATCTTCACAATCGTCATCATCGTTGCTGTTGTCATCATCAAAAGAATCGATAAGTGCCAAATCAAATATTGTGTCTTTAAAATCATTTTACCGTCGCTATTCCAATCAATATTAAAAAGAGACATAATATCACCTTAAACAATATATTGATTTTATTATACAATAAATTAAAAATAACGCAACTTTTTTGTGGAAATAAATTATTGTTTGCGTCGTCACAAACTCCGTACACTTCAGACGAATTTCTATAATAATTAATTTGAAATTCATCCCTCATTCGCTGCGTTGCTCCTCCTTTTCAAAATTTAATGTTCAGTGGTGCGTCAAATTTTGTATGGGAAATAGGTTGACGGCTTTCAGCCACATTGTAGGGCGGGCGGATAATATCCGCCCCCTACGGTTGTTTTTTTAATTTAGATATCCTAATATGAAATGAATATCGTAGGGGCGAATACTATTCGACCGCTAAACTATAATTTATATTTCATATTTTATCCCCAAACTTCTTCGGCAATTTCCTTAACAAGTTTGAGCTTTGCCCACTGTTCTTCTTCGGTGAGTTTATTGCCGATTTCGCAGGAAGCAAAACCGCACTGAGGGCTGAGGCAAAGTCTGTCAAGCGGAACATATTGACTTGCTTCCTTAATTCTTGCTATAACCTCGTATTTATCTTCAAGCTTTGGCGACTTGGTTGTGATTAAGCCTAAAACAACTTTTTTGTCAGGTGAAACTTTTTTGAGTGCTTCAAAACTGCCGGAGCGTTCGTCGTCATATTCTAAGAGAAGTGCGTCAACATTTTCCCTTGCAAAAACATAGTCTGCAACAGGGTCGTAAGCACCGCTTGAGAAGAAAGTCGAATGGTAATTGCCGCGGCAAATGTGAGAGGTAATTACCATATCCTCAGGCTTATTTTCAAGCGCAAGGTTGTTGACTTTGAGAAGTTCACTCTTAAATTGCTCTGCCGTAATGCCAAAAACATCAGAGCTGTCCTCTGTAAGCGCTGAACCCCAAGAGCAGTCGTCAAGCTGAAGATTGCGACAGCCTGCGTCATAAAACTGCTTGATTACATCCTGATAAGCCTTTGCAAGGTCTTCTATAAGTTCATCATCTGTTTTGTAAAATTTTCTTGTGCTCTCAATATTGTTTGGAACAATGAACTGCAAAAGAGTTTGAGCCGGCGCCGGAATAGTATATTTAGCGATTGTGTTTTCATCCTCAAACTGCTTTAAAAATTTGAAATATTCAACGAATGGGTGAGCCTTTGCTTTGATTTTACCTACCAAATATGTGTCGTCAAGAACGGCGAGTTCGCCGTTGAAAGGAACTCCGCCGCCTGTTGCTTCGTGCTCAATTCCGTCAAGTCCCCACATAAAATCGAGATGCCAGAATGTTCTTCTGAATTCGCCGTCGGTAATTGCGTGAAAACCGAGTTTCTTTTGTTTTGCTACTAATTTCGTGATTTCGTCGTTTACGATTTTGTCGTATTCAGCTTGTTCAATTTCGCCTTTGTTAAGCTTTGCCTTAGCGTCCTTCAATGCCTGCGGTCTTAAAAAGCTTCCTACAAAATCATATCTGAATGGTGTTTTTAATGTACTCATAATAAAAATATCCTCCTGTGTTTGATGATTACAGTCTATCACGAAAAGAATATTTAGTAAAATACATTAAAAATGAAGTATGATATAGGTTGAAACTATAGACTGAAGCAAAAAAAGGGCGAATGATATTCGCCCCTACGATATTTGTAATTTATAATTTTGTTCGCCCGTGGATAAATTATTATTTCAAATTTCTTTTCAAAGCCTCAATATATGAATCGGCATACCTTGAAAGCATAATGTTTTTCTTTTTAATCAAGCCTATATGCATAGTAACATCCATATCAAGCGGTTTTGCGATAATATCCTCGCCGTTGAGTTCTTTATCGATAACGCCTGAACTTACGGTAAAACCGTTCAAGCCGATTGCAAGGTTAAATAGTGTCGCTCTGTCGCGAACCTGAATGTTTTTCGGCATATCGAGTACGCTCAAAAATTCTTCGCTGAAATAAAACGAGTTTCTCTCTCCTTGCTCATAAACCAAATAAGGATACGGCTTTAACTCGTTAAGCGTGATAATATCTTTATTTGCAAGCGGATGATTTTTGCTGATAAATATATGAGGTAACGCTTCAAATATTTCTTCAAATATCAAATCGTTTTTCTTAAAAAGTTTAGTAAGCACTTCTTCGTTTTGATTTGATAAATAAAGAATTCCGAGTTCACTGTTTCCGTTTGCCACATCGTCAATGATTTCACCCGTTTGCGTTTCACGAAGAATAAAACTGTATTTATCTGCGTCAAATTTATTAACTACATCAACAAAAGCGTTGACTGCGAAAGAGTAGTGCTGGCACGAAACCGAAAATTTAGGCTCTCTTTTAGTTTCCTTGCAAAATCTTTCTTTCATAATATCGGCTTGCTCAAGCAAATTCCTTGCAAGCGAAAGGAGTTCTTCACCCTCACGCGTAACGGTAACGCCTTTGTTTGACCTTGCAAAAGCAGTGACGCCCATTTCATTTTCAAGATTATGAATTGCCGCACTCAAACTCGGCTGAGATATATAAAGCTTTTCGGCTGCTTCGCTTATATTTTTACATTCGGCAACCGTGACTAAGTATTTTAATTGTTGAAGTGTCATATTGTACCTCTTTTGTTTTACTTCTTTAATTATAAATTATAACCGATAAAATTTTATTTTACAACAAAATAAACATAAACTGCGTAGCTTGTAAGAAGCAAAATGCCTTGCCACCTGTGAAATTTTTGGTTGATTATTGTAGGCAAAACCGCAATGATTATTACACCCAAGCAAAATATCATATCAAACATAACGCTTGAAACCGATATTGCAAGTTCTCCTGTGCCGTTGATGATTGATATAAGCGAACATATCGGCAAAATCAAAGTTAAATCAATTATGTTTGCACCGAGAATATTGCCTGCCGATAAACTGCCCGATTTCTTTTTAAGTGCCGTGATTGCCGTTGCGAACTCAGGCAGTGAAGTGCCGATTGCTACAGCAATAACGCTTATAACTCGTTGCGAAACATTTAAACTCATTGCTATTTCAGTACCGTAGGTAACGAGCATTTTTGCGCCGACTACTATTGATATCGCACCTACAATAAATACGGTGAAGCATTTTATCTTTTCGCCTTTTTTGCATTTTTCGTTTACTTCGTTTTCACTGCTTTTTTCTTTCATACATTTTATGTTTTCAAAAAAGAAGAATGTAAATACTATTATCAGAAGTGTAACGCCGAGCGCCGATAAAAAATAGTATTCGTTTTCTTCGCCTTTAAAAGTAAGTATCTTTTTGTTTGTGATAACACAGCCGATTATAAGCGAAACAACGGCAAATATCATTGAAATTCCTTTAAACGAAAATTCTTTTCTTTTAATTTCAAACGGCATAAATGTTATGAATAAACCGAGTATTAAAGCTGTATTTGCAGTAACAGAACCGACTGCATTTCCTGTTGCCATATCAACATTTTTATCGAGCGTCGCCTGAACGCTTACTATCATTTCAGGCATGGTCGTGGCAATAGATACAATAGTGGCACCGATTATAAATTTCGGCACTTTCATCATTTCGGCTATTTTTGACGCACTGTCAACAAACATATCTCCGCCTTTTATTATAAGAATAAGGCCTATAATAAATAATATGTATATAACTATACTACTCATTTAACCACCAAATTTATATTGTGTTACTGTTTTCTTTATGCTATAATAATATAATAAGTTGAAAAATTTTATGAGGTGAAAAAATATGGCAAGAAAGAAATTTAACCTTTTAATACTTATTCCCATTGCTGTTGCAATATTCGTTTTGATTTTTCTTGCGGTCAGCGGTCATTTAACAAAAGGTGAGGACACTAAAAATCCTACTGCCACTACTGCTGTTTCCGCTGTTAATGAAGAAACTACCGTTCAAACAAGTCAGGACACAAACGGTAAGGTTACCCTTTGTGCTGTCGGTGACAATCTTATTCATAATACATTGATTGAATCGGGCAAGCAAAGTGACGGTAGTTATGACTATACCGCTCTTTATCAAAATATTTCGCCTGTAATTCAAAAATACGATATAGCTGTTATCGACCAGGAAACTGTTCTTGGCGGCAGCGATTTTGAATATACCGGTTATCCGGTGTTTAACTCACCGCAGGAAATAGGCGATGCGACAATAAAAGCGGGCTTCAATATTTTTAACTGCGCCAACAACCATATTATGGATAAAGGTTCGCAGGGTATAATGAATGAAATTGAATATTTCAAAAAGCAAAAAGATATTGTTTATCTCGGTATTAACGAGGATGAAAAGAGTTATAACACAATTAAATATTATGTGAAAAATAATATTACTTTTGCGCTTCTCAACTATACTTACGGCACAAACGGTATTGATTTGCCGTCTGATAAGCCTTGGATAGTTAATATGTTGGACAAGGATAAAGTTACAAAAGATATTAAAGAAGCAAGGGCAAATGCAGATGTCGTTATCGTATTTCCTCATTGGGGTACTGAAAACAGCTTTGATATTTCCGATTATCAAAAAGAATATACCGACCTTTTCAGCTCACTCGGTGTTGACCTTGTTATCGGCTGTCACCCTCATGTTATTCAGCCGGTTAAGGAAGTTACAAATGACAGTGGCCACAAAATGCTTGTTTACTATTCGCTCGGCAACTTCATTTCTCACCAAATTGAGATTGACCAGCTTTGCGGCGGTATCGCAAGCGTTGATATTGAAAAGAAAGACGGCAAGATTACCATTAACGGTAAGTTTATCCCTATTGTTACTCATTATAACAGGGGAGAGGATAACAAGTTCAAATTTGATGTTTATAAGCTTGCAGATTATACCGACGAACTTGCCGCTTCTCATTCGCAGTCGGGCGGCACTCCTGAATACTATAATAAACTTGTAAATAAAGTTATTGATGAAAAGTATTTGGATATGTCAAAATAATATATTTATAAGTTAAATAAATATTCTATGGGCGAACACTGTTCGCCCTTTATTATTGACCCGGTTTTTGTCAATCTTACCAAAAATCTTTAGCGTGACTGATTACTCACACTGTAAATTGACAAAATTGCATAAAATCGTTGACAATCTTGCTTTCGATCGATATAATGAGGGTGTAGTAAGAACAAAGGCGTTCCGATTAGATATCGGAGCGCCCTTTTTTATTTCAAAAATTATTTCAAGAGAGGAGTATTTACTATGAGTAAGTACACAAAAGAAGACATCCTTAAAAGTGCTCAGGAAAACGGCGTTGAGTTTATCAGACTTCAGTTTACCGATGTTTTCGGTATTATGAAGAATGTTGCTATCACAAGCTCTCAGCTTGAAAAAGCACTTGACAATGAATGTATGTTTGACGGTTCATCAATCGACGGTTTCGTAAGAATTAACGAAAGTGATATGTACCTTCATCCTGATTATGACACATGGACCATTTTCCCTTGGAGAAAGCACCAGAACGCTCAGACAGCTCGTCTTATTTGTTCAGTTTACTGCGCAGATAACAAGACACCGTTCCTCGGCGACCCGAGAAATGTACTTCAAAAGGTTATGAACGAAGCAGCAGAAATGGGTTACAGCTTTAATGTAGGTCCTGAATGTGAATTCTTCCTTTTCAAACTTGATGAGGACGGCAACCCGACAACTACAACAGGTGACGAGGGCGGTTACTTTGACCTTAACCCAATCGACCACGGTGAAAACTGCCGTCGTGATATTTGCCTTGCTCTTGAAGAAATGGGATATACAATCGAAGCATCTCACCACGAGGTTGCAGAAGGTCAGCACGAAATCGACTTCAAGTTTGACGAAGTTATGACAACTGCCGACCGTGTAATGACATTTAAGCATGTTGTTAAGACTTATGCTACAAAGCACGGTCTTCACGCAACATTTATGCCAAAGCCAATCTACGGTATTAACGGCTCAGGTATGCACACCAATATGTCACTTATGACAAAGGATGCTGAGGGTAACACAGTTAATGCTTTCTATGACCCTGAAAGCGAAGACGGTCTCAGCGAAGTAGCACATTACTTTATCGGCGGTCTTTTAAAGCATGTTAAGGGCATCGCTGCTTACTCAAACCCAACAGTTAACTCTTATAAGAGACTTGTACCTGGTTATGAAGCTCCTACTTACATTGTTTGGTCTGCATCTAACCGTTCTTGCCTTGTTCGTATTCCTGCAGCAAGAGGAATGGGTACTCGTGTAGAACTTCGTTGCCCGGACCCAACCTGCAACCCATATCTTGAAATGGCTCTTTGCCTTGCAGCAGGTCTTGACGGTATTAAGAACAAGATTGCTCCTGCTCCTGCAGTTGATTACAATGTATTTGACCTTTCAGACGAAGAACTTGCAGCTAACGGTATTGATTGTCTTCCTGGTTCACTTGAAGAAGCAGTTAAGGCTTCTGAAGCTGATCCATTTGTTAAGGAAACAGTGGGCGACCATGTATTCAACGCTTATACCGAAGGTAAGAAAGCTGAATGGGATGAATACAGAACTAAGGTTTCTCAGTGGGAAATCGACAGATATATGGTTAACTATTAATAGGTAATAACTAATAAGTAATAGTTAATTATTAAATGTCGAGAAAGTGAGCTAAATTTTGTATTTTGTGAGGGGTGCTGTACGATGGTACTGCCCCTGAACAAAAGACAAAAAATGCCCCCAATGGCAATGGCTAGATGCCGTTGACATTTTTAATAATCCTATTTTTAGAATTTGTTTCGGCAGGAGTAAGCCCCTGCCCTACGAATAGCTTGACTTAGAATTTGAAATGGCGTGTTTAGCCACTTTATCGGCAATTAAGAGCCCTCTCTTATGGCATTTTATGCCAATTTGCCAAGCCGATGTCGTTTCGGCGTCGGTTTGGCTTATATTTTTAGCACAATGGGGTGCGACAATGGTGATGTTGTCGTGCCTCTTTTTTATTTCTTTTTATTCATTACAAACTATTAACTTGAGGAGGAAGAATATATGGACTTATCATCTATTCTTGAAAAAGTCGACAGTGAAATGTTCGGCATATGGTTTTTAATCGGTGCGGCGCTCGTTTTCTTTATGCAATGCGGTTTTGCTATGGTAGAAACGGGCTTCACAAGAGCAAAAAATGCGGGCAATATTATTATGAAAAATCTTATGGATTTTTGTATCGGTACTCCTATGTTTATTTTGCTCGGTTTCGGTCTTATGATGGGCGAAGAAGTTTTGGGCGGCTTTTGCGGTATGCCTACCCTCGGCGTTTTCACAAATTATCAAAACTTTGACTGGTCAAACTTTGTGTTTAACCTTGTTTTCTGTGCAACTGCGGCAACAATCGTTTCAGGATCTATGGCAGAGCGTACAAAGTTTTCAAGCTATTGCATTTATTCGGCAGTAATTTCGGCTGTTGTTTATCCTATTGAAGCAGGCTGGATATGGAATCCTAACGGCTGGCTTACAAATCTCGGCTTCCACGATTTTGCAGGTTCTTGCGCAATTCATATGGTTGGCGGTATCACTGCATTTATCGGTGCACTTATGGTAGGTCCTCGTATCGGTAAATATGTTGATGATAAAAAGACAGGCAAAAAGGTGGCAAAAGCTATTCCGGGTCACTCACTTACTCTCGGTGCTCTCGGTGTGTTCATTCTTTGGTTTGGTTGGTACGGTTTCAACGGCGCTGCGGCAACAAGCGGTCCACAGCTCGCTTCTATCTTTGTAACAACTACTTGCGCTCCTGCTGTTGCTACCTGTGTAACTATGATTTTCACTTGGATAAAGAACGGCAAGCCTGATGTTTCAATGTCACTCAACGCTTCTCTTGCAGGTCTTGTAGCTGTAACGGCAGGCTGTGATGTTGTTGACGCACTCGGTTCTTGCATTATCGGTGCTGTTGCGGGTATTCTTGTAGTAGTTGCAGTTGAATTTATCGATATTAAGCTTAAAGTAGATGACCCTGTAGGTGCTGTTGCAGTTCACTGCGTAAACGGTATGTGGGGCACAATAGCAGTAGGTTTGTTTGCAACAACTTCTGTTCCGGGTAATGATTCGTTTAACGGTGTTTTCTACGGCGGCGGTTTCTCGCTTCTCGGCAAACAGCTTCTCGGTCTTGTTTGTGTAGCTGCTTGGACTGTAGTTACTATGACTATCGTATTTACAATTATTAAAAAGACTAACGGTCTCAGAGTATCTGAAGAAGAAGAAATTAAAGGTCTTGACGCTACAGAGCATAATCTTCCGTCAGCATATGCCGACTTTATGCCTGCTATGGCTTTTGCAACTTCTTCGTCAATTAAAGAATCTGCACCTAAAACTTCTGCCCCTGCAACTCCACTTGCTTCTGTTGAAAAAGCAGTGGAAGTTGAAACTTATACCACAAAGAAATCACCGGCTCTTTCAAAGGTTGTTATGATTTTTAACCCTGCAAAGTTTGAAGATATTAAATCTGCTATGAACTCAATCGGTATCACGGGTATGACTGTAACAAATGTAATGGGTTGCGGTACTCAAAAAGGTCATATCAGAAAATATCGTGGTATCGAAATTGAAGAAATGAGCCTTAACCCTAAGATGAAACTTGAAATGGTTGTTTCAGCCGTTCCTGTTGAAAAGGTTGTTGAAACGGCAAGAGATGTTCTTTATACCGGCAATATTGGCGACGGCAAAATATTTATTTATGATGTTGAGGACGCCGTTAAGGTTCGTACCGGAGAAAGAGGATACGACGCACTTCAAGGCGAAGATGATGTATAAATTACTTTATTAAATATAATTTTCTTCCGAAAAAGGGCAGGGTTGTTTTGCAATCTTGCTCTTTTGTTTTTTAGTTGTTTTAATAATAGCCTTGTTTTGACGGTTAAATAATATTTACCCCAACGAAATTTTTAATGATTTAGATTACCGTAGGGCTGACATTGTCAGCCTGTTTAATGACAAAATGAACTATGCATAAATATAAATGAATATTCGTACTATACAGTATAACTATGCAAAACTGTTAATGATTTCATAGTTATTGTGTGAAATTATACATAAAACGTATAAAAATCGACTTCAATTTTGTAATTTATATAATTGACTAATGCCTATTATTTATTGTAAAATTAAGTGAATCGGTGATATTTATTGAACACTATGTTCATAATAATTTGTTGATATCATTATTTTTATTTAATAGTGATGAGCAAAACGAAAGAAAAAAGTAAGAAAAAACAGTAAAGCAAGCAACT
>CAVKLC010000061.1:0-9214 GCA_963657005.1 bacterium
ATCTCCTTTTGGAGTTCTTGCAGTCATCTTTTTTTCAGACTGTTTTTTTACAGCCCCCTTTTTTACAAAACAACAAAGGTGCAACCGGTTAACTGCACCTGCTTATTTTTTAGTTTTCTGTTCTTTACATCAAAAAAAGAACACCCTAATGGATGTTCTTTTTTTGGCGCAGAAGGAGAGACTCGAACTCTCGCGCCGGTTACCCGACCTACGCCCTTAGCAGGGGCGCCTCGTCACCAACTTGAGTACTTCTGCAAGCTGACGGGTTAAACCTGTCAAGATTAAGTTTTGCACATCTCGTGCGTGTTATACTTTATCATAACTTTCAATAAATGTCAAGTGAATTTTTATATTATTATAAAGTAATTTATTACATATAATATAAACGGTGATAATATGACAAAAAAATTATTTAAACTTGATATAATCGGTTTCGTTTTTGTAAGTATACTCGGAACGCTTTCGCATTTTTTTTATGAATGGAGCGGCAACAGCACGGCTGTGGGTTTGTATACTCCGATTAACGAGAGCGCGTGGGAACATCTGAAACTGATATTTTTTCCTTTCTTAATATGGACCACTATTCAGGCAATTATTATGAAAAGGGGCAATATTCTTTTTGCTAAACTTGTCGGCGTTATTGCAGGTATGAGTGCAACGCTCTCATTTTTTTATACCTACACCGGCATTATCGGTAAAAATGTAGATTGGCTCAATATTTTGTCATTCTTTGTCGGAGGGTTTATAGCGTTTTTAGTTGATTATGTAATTATAAAAAGTGATAAGTTGCAAAACAAAACGGCAACTGTTGTTGCAATAATTTTGCTTGCCGCTTTGTCTGCAATTTTTATTCTCTTTACATTTGCTCCGCCGATTATCCCGCTTTTCAAAGACCCGATAACATCAAGTTACGGTAAATGAATATCTAAATTAAAAAGACAACCTCAGGGGGCGGATATTATCCACCCGCAATAAACTACTCACTACGAAACAGTTCCCCGAACTGTTTCTTCCAAATTTGTTGCTCCTTGAGGTCGTCGAATTTGGAATCTCGTGTCTCTTGTGCTTACGCGCAATTCACTCGTAAGCCGTCAAACGATAAATACTAAAATTATCAAAACGGTGTTAAAAATGATAATTTTGTGTTAAATCAAGATTAATGAAAATTTGCGTGATTTTTTCTTGATTTTTACACCGCTTTCGGCAAATTTTAATACGCGCGGTGTATCTTTAAACCGTACTAAAAAGTACACAATTTGTCGTATGAAAGGAAAATAGAAATGACAAGAAAAAATATAATAATCAGCGTAATCTCGGTTATATGCCTTATCGGTGTGGTTTCACTTGCAATGTACGGTTGCACATCAAAAAAAGAAAATAAAAATGACAGCTCGACTTTTTCGGGTCAAATTAATGTTATCAGCCGTGAAGAAGGCTCGGGCACAAGAGATGCTTTTGTTGAAATTATGGGTATCACGGACGAAAACGGCGACGACGCCACAAGCGATATGGCAGAGCTTACAAACTCAACTTCCGTTATGATGTCAACGGTTAAGGGTAACAAAAATTCAATCGGCTATGTTTCGCTCGGTTCGCTTTCAAGTGATGTTAAGGCGGTTAAACTTGACGGCGTTGCACCGTCAACAGCTACCGTTAAGGACGGCAGTTATAAGCTTCAAAGACCGTTTAAAATAGCATATGTCGAAGCAAATCTTACCGACCTTGACAAAGATTTCATCTCGTTTATCACATCGAATCAGGGTGAAAATATCATCGGTGAGGAGGGTTATATCGCCGAAGCGTCTTCGCTTGATTACACCGCTTCCTCGCTTAAAGGTACAATTACAATCGCGGGTTCAACTTCAGTTGCACCGGTTATGAATGTTCTTGCGGACGAATACAAAAAGCTTAATCCGGATGTCAAAATCGAGATTCAGGAATCGGGTTCGTCGGCGGGTATTGAGTCGGCAATCGGCGGTGCGGTTGAAATCGCAATGTCCTCGCGTGAGCTTAAAGATGACGAGGTAAAAACCTTGAAATCGCAGACTATTGCGCTTGACGGTATCGCAGTTATTGTAAATTCGCAAAATCCTGCCGATAATCTTACAAGCGCTCAGGTAAAAGATGTTTTTTCATCAAATACAACTGATTGGTCCGAGGTTGAATGATTTGAAAAAAGCTAAAGAATTTGTTATGAAAACGGTGTTTCTACTTTGCGCACTGCTTTCGATAATAGCGGTAATCGCCGTGTGCTTGTTTATTTTTAAAAACGGTGTGCCGGCGATAAAACAGATAGGTTTTTCAAACTTTATTTTCGGCAAAGTGTGGAAGCCTAGGCGGGAACTTTTCGGCATTTTTCCAATGATTTTGGGCAGTATTTATGTTACTGCGGGCGCAGTGGTTGTCGGCGTTCCTCTCGGTGTGCTCACCGCCGTTTTTCTTGCTTTTTATTGCCCTAAAAGGCTTTATAAAATAATGAAACCTGTTGTAAATCTTCTTGCGGGTATTCCGTCGGTTGTTTACGGCTTCTTCTTCCTCGTTTTTGTTGTGCCTATTATTCAAAGGCTTACAAACACAAGCGGCAAGGGAATTTTGACGGCTTCAATTCTTTTGGGCGTTATGATTTTGCCGACGATTATCAATACCTGCGAAGCTTCACTTAAAAGCGTGCCGAATCACTATTTTGAGGGTTCGCTCGCTCTCGGCGCAACTAAGGAATACAGCATTTTTAAAGCGGTTTTTCCAGTTGCAAAATCAGGTATCGCCAGCGGAATTATCCTCGGTATCGGCAGAGCGATAGGCGAAACTATGGCGGTTGTTATGATAGCCGGCAATCAGGCAATTATTCCGAAATCTGTCACCTCCGGCGTACGTACTTTGACCGGCAATATCGTGCTTGAAATGGCATATGCTTCGGGTCTGCACCGCAAGGCGCTTATTGCAACGGCGGTCGTGCTTTTTGTGTTTATTTTGATAATAAATCTTTGCTTTTCGCTTTTGGTGCATAAAAAGGAGAGTAAATGATAAAAAAATTAAAAGAATATGCAAACAGACCGCTTTCGTTTATCGTGTATCTGCTCATAATATTGAGCGCATTTATAACCGGCGCAGTCGTTTTGTTTATTATAGGATATATAATTATTAAAGGCGTGCCGAATTTAAAGCCGGAACTTTTCGCTCTAAAATATACATCAAAAAATCAGTCGATGATCCCGTCAATCATCAACACGGTTTATATCACTTTTTTAACGCTTTTAATCAGTGTTCCCGTCGGTGTTTTTTCGGCAATCTACCTTGCGGAATATGCAAATAAAAAGTCAAAACTTGTCAGACTTATCAATATTGCAAACGAAACTTTGGCTGGTATTCCGTCAATCGTGTACGGTCTTTTCGGCTTCCTTGCTTTCGTAATTTCGCAAAAGTGGGGGTATTCGCTTATCGTAGGCGTAATCACGCTGGCAATTATGGTGCTTCCCGTCATTATTCGTACTTCTCAGGAGGCACTGCTCGGCGTTGATATGAGCTTTAGGGAAGCGTCGTACGGCTTGGGTGCAGGCAAACTCAGAACTGTGTTCAAAATAGTTTTGCCGTCGGCTACTCCCGGTATCCTTTCGGGCATAATTTTGGCGATAGGCAGAATAGTCGGCGAAACCGCGGCGCTTATTTACACTGCGGGCACTGTTCCCGATGCCGCCGCTTCTCTCACTTCATCGGCAAGGACCGTTTCTGTCCACCTCTATTGCCTGCTAAACGAGGGACTTTTTACCGAGCAGGCTTATGCAACGGCAGTGGTGCTTGTCGTTTTTGTGGTTATTATCAATATGCTTTCAAATCTACTAGCCAAAAAAATTATGAAATAGGGAAAACAGATGAACAAATTTGAAATAGAGAATTTAGAACTTTATTACGGCGATTTTAAGGCGCTTAAAAATATAAATATGACTATTGCGAAAAATGAAATTACCGCTTTTATCGGTCCGTCGGGTTGCGGCAAATCAACGCTTTTAAAAACGCTTGATAGGATGAATGACCTTGTTGATACTTGCAAAATCACAGGCAGTGTAAAATATGACGGCAAGGATATTTACGATTATGACATAAATACACTTCGTAAAAATGTCGCAATGGTTTTTCAAAAGCCTAACCCTTTCGCAATGAGCATTTACGATAATGTGGCGTACGGTCCTAAAACTCACGGCATAAAAAATAAAAAGCAGCTTGATGAGATTGTCGAAAAATCGCTCAAACAAGCCGCTTTGTGGGACGAAGTTGGGGATAAACTAAAAAAGAGCGCACTTGCTCTTTCGGGCGGTCAACAGCAAAGGCTTTGCATAGCAAGAACGCTTGCGGTTAACCCCGATGTCATTTTGATGGATGAGCCGACTTCCGCACTCGACCCTATCTCCACATCAAAAATTGAAGAGCTTGCACTCGAACTAAAAAAAGATTATACAATTATTATCGTTACCCATTCAATGCAACAGGCAAAAAGAATATCGGATAAAACAGGGTTCTTCCTCCTCGGCGAGGTGATTGAGTTTGACAAAACGCAAACGCTTTTTTCAAACCCGTTTGACGAACGCACCGACGCATATATCAATGGCAGATTCGGATAAACAGTTAGGGCTGACAATGTCAGCCCCTACGAAAAGTCTTAAATTAGAGAGCCTAAAATGAAATAATTTTTTAGGAATGGGGCTTGCTCCATCCGGACAAGTCTTACTGTGTTCGCCTTTATTCATTCCTCCAACAAATTGTTATTTCTAAGCATATCAACAAAATTTTCAATATCTTTTCTTGCCGTATTTTCGTCAATATCGTATTCGCTTGTAACTTTTTTCACAACTTCGTCAATGTTTGTGTCGCTTGTAAAACAGTCCCAAAAAAACGAACCCGATTCGTTAAGAGTAATCATTCCGTTAAAATCGTTTGTCGCTTTTCCGACCGGCACAACAATATTTGAATCGGCAATTTTTCTTTTGGCAAAGCCGCTTTTTATTTTCATATTTATAATTCCTTTCAAATAGCTAAATCGTATTAATATTGTACCAAAATTGCAAAAAAAATTCAAGTTTTCTTATTATTGTGCCCAAATCATAAAAGTTTTGACAAAAATTTGTCATTTACTCTTGAAGATAGAACACTAATTGGGTATAATATTTGTGATAATTTTAATAATTATTATTTTTGGCAATAACAAGCTAAAATATGGAAGGAGTAATTCAAATGATTTATTCACACGAAGTTGAAACAATGTGTCCTGTAGCACAGGGCGTTGCTCACGGTGCTGCTCCGATTCCGGAGGAAGCAAAATGGGTAAAAGCAAAAGAAATTAAAGACATTTCGGGCTTCACACACGGTGTAGGTTGGTGTGCACCTCAGCAGGGTACATGTAAGCTCAGCCTTAACATCAAAGAGGGTGTTATTCAGGAAGCTCTTGTTGAAACAGTAGGTTGCTCAGGTATGACTCACTCAGCTGCTATGGCTGCTGAAATTCTCCCTGGCAGAACTATTCTTGAAGCTCTCAACACAGACCTTGTTTGTGACGCTATCAACACAGCTATGAGAGAACTTTTCCTCCAGATTGTTTACGGTCGTTCACAGAGTGCTTTCTCAGATGACGGTCTTGCAATCGGCGCAGGTCTTGAGGACCTCGGTAAAGGTCTTCGTTCACAGGTTGGTACAATGTACGGTACTCTTGCAAAGGGTCCTCGTTACCTTGAAATGACAGACGGTTATGTTACCGGTCTTGCTCTTGATGCTGACAACGAAATCATCGGCTACAAGTTTGTTAACTTCGGCAAGATGATGGACTTCATCAAAGCCGGCGACGATGCTAACACAGCATTTGAAAAGGCTCAGGGTCAGTACGGCAGAGTTGATGACGCTGTTAAGATTATCGACCCAAGAAAAGAATAAGGAGGAAAAAGACAATGGCTTTATTTGAATCATATGAAAGAAGAGAGAAACAAATTCTTGATGTTCTCGCTCAGTACGATATTAAATCAATCGAAGAATGCAGAGAAATCTGCCAAGCTAAAGGCTTTGACCCTTATAAAATCGTTGAAGGCATTCAGCCAATCTGCTTTGAAAATGCAAAGTGGGCATACACTGTAGGCTGTGCAATCGCTCTCAAGAAGGGTGTTAAGTCTGCTGCTGAAGCTGCTGCTGCAATCGGCGAAGGTCTTCAGTCATTCTGTATTCCTGGTTCAGTTGCTGACCAAAGAAAAGTTGGTCTTGGCCACGGTAACCTCGGCAAAATGCTCCTTGAAGAAGAAACCGAATGTTTCGCATTCCTTGCAGGTCACGAATCTTTCGCTGCTGCTGAAGGTGCTATCGGTATCGCTGAAAAGGCAAACAAAGTAAGACAAAAGCCACTCCGTGTTATCCTTAACGGTCTTGGTAAGGACGCAGCTCAGATTATCGCAAGAATCAACGGCTTCACTTATATTGAAACTGAAATGGACTATTACACAGGCGAAGTTAAGGAAGTATTCCGTAAGGCTTACTCTGACGGTCTTCGTTCAAAGGTTAACTGCTACGGTGCAAACGATGTAACCGAAGGCGTTGCAATTATGTGGAAAGAAAATGTTGATGTTTCTATCACAGGTAACTCAACTAACCCAACTCGTTTTCAGCATCCTGTTGCAGGCACATATAAGAAGGAAAGACTTGAAGCAGGCAAGAAGTATTTCTCAGTTGCTTCAGGCGGCGGTACAGGCCGTACACTTCACCCGGATAATATGGCTGCAGGTCCTGCTTCATACGGTATGACAGATACTATGGGCAGAATGCACTCAGATGCTCAGTTCGCAGGTTCATCTTCAGTTCCTGCTCATGTTGAGATGATGGGTCTTATCGGTATGGGTAATAACCCTATGGTTGGCGCTACAGTTGCTTGCGCAGTTGCAGTTGCAGAAGCTCTTTAATCTGTATCGATTATAATTAATAAAAAATCAGCGAGGGTCGCAAGGCTCTCGCTTTTTTTGCGCTTTTTTTGCAGTGCAGTAAGAAAATAATTTATCAATTTTAAAACTCACGGCAACCCTTGAAAAGTCTTACCCGTAAAAATCGCTCCTCTTAAAATATGGTATATAATAATTACAGAAAAAATTCTGCAAATAAAATTTCGAGGAGAATATTATGGAGTACATTATTAAATCAGCTTCGGGAATCAGAACAGTTTCACTTGAAAGCCAACTTTTAAGCAAAAGGATTGTGTTTTTGACGGGTGAGATTAATGAGGAACTCGCTTGCAATTTTGCAAAACAAATTATGCTTTTGGTGAACGACAACAAGGACAAACCTATCACCGTTATCGTTAATTCCGGCGGCGGTGAAGTGACAAGCGGGTTGATGATATATGATATCATCGAAGCGTTGACCACTCCGATAAAAACAGTGTGCCTTGGCAAGGCTTACAGTATGGCAGGGGTAATATTTGCTTGCGGTAAAGAACGTTTAATAACCGAAAATGCCGAAGTTATGCTTCACGAGCCGTTAATCAGCAGCGGCGTCGGAGGTTCTTCTTCGTCGGTTCAAACGGTTTCCAAGCGGCTTATAACTATTAAGATTAAAATTAATAAGATAATAGCAAAACACACGCATCATACTGTTAAAAAGATTGACTCGGACACCAGTTACGACCATTATTTTCAGTCAGACGAGTGCGTTGAATACGGTCTTGCAGACAGAATTGTAAGTTTTACCGAAGTTATGGAGGAATTAGCATGAGTAAGAGAAATTATGACACTTTGACATTCGCAAACGACTATTCATACACAAGCGACAGCAGTCAAACTCAATTAAACAATAATATCGCAATAGTAGGCGGTTCAGGCTCGGGCAAAACTATGAGTTTTATCGAAAAAAGGCTTATCGATTTGAAAAATTCTAATGCTATCATAAAAGTTTCTAAACGAAAGCTGATTGATAAGTACGCCCCTTATTTAGCTTTTAACGGCTATAGTGTTAAGGTTTTAGATTTAGTAAATCCGAATCGCAGTACCGTTTCATTCGACGCACTCGATTATGTCACGAGTGAGCAGGATGTTATGTACCTTGCACAAGCTTTGGTTAATTTAGACTCAAAAAAAGCGAAATCTAATGCTGACCCTTATTGGGATGAAACGGCAATACTTCTTGTTAAAGCGCTGATTCTTTTGGCGATTTCTGTTAAAGAGGATGCATCTCTTGCCGATGTCATCAAATATATTAAAGTATTCAAAATCAGTGACGAAACAAGTCAGATTCATACAAATTTCGACAATTTGTTTGACGATATCGCCGACGATAACCCCCACCATCCGGCGGTTGTGGCTTTCAACTCGTTTCGTCAATTACCTATTAAGACTGCAAGTTGCGTTTATTCAACCCTCGCTTCGTCAATAAACTCAATTATGAGCGATGCTTTGGTTGAAATGATGGGCGGAAAAAATAAGCTCGATTTCATTGAAATTGCGCAAGAAAAAACAGTCGTATTTATCCTCACTTCTGCAGTCGCTCCGACACTTCACAGCTTTGCAAACTTCATTTTTTCTACAGCAATAAAGCAACTTTTCGATTACGCCGAAATGATGCCCGACAGTACACTTCCTCGACCGCTTGAGTTGATGTTTGACGATTTCGCCGTTGGCGGCAGGATAGTCAATTTTGAGGAATATATCTCGATTTTTCGAGAAAAGAAAATGAGTGCAACCATGCTTCTTCAGTCTGAAAGTCAGCTTGCTTCAATGTACGGCGACGATAATGCCACAACAATTCTAAACAACTGCGATTCATACCTTTTCCTTGGTGGAAACGATTTGGCAACAGCAAAAAATGTCAGCCTGAGAGCCGATGTTCCGCTTGATGAAGTGATGTATATGCCGATAGGCGATGCAATACTGTTTCGTAGGGGGCAAAGACCTATATTTTCGCAAAGATATAACATTTTGGCGGATAAGACATATAAACTTATTACTCGGGAGTATGAAGCGAATATCAGAAAATCAGAGGAAGCACTAAAAGGATAAATTATAGTTTGTGTCGTCACAAACTCCGTATCATTCGTGATGAATTTCTTTAATATTTATTTTGAAATTCATCCCTCATTCGCTGCGTTGCTTCTCCTTTTCAAAATTTAATGTTCAGTGGTGCGTCAAATTTTGTATGAGAAATAGGTTGACGGCTTTGAGTGAATTGTGCGTAAGCACAAGAGACACGAGACTCCAAA
>CAVKLC010000062.1:0-9049 GCA_963657005.1 bacterium
AAGAAATTCGTCACGAGTGATGCGGAGTTTGTGACGACGCAAACTATAATTTATATTATCACCTGATTTTGCATATTATTAATGGTGGTAAAAATGAAAGTAGTAAATTTTACGATAAATACACTGCAAGGCATATTGCTTTTTACACTTGCAATGCTTTTAATTATTTTTTCCAAATCGGCGAGAGAGGGAGCTTATGACGGGTTAAAACTTGCAATGAACACGGTTTTGCCGAGCCTTTTGCCGCTTCTTATTATATTTTTAACTGTTATGAAAACGGGCGCAAAATCGCTGTTTTCTAAAATATTCGGTTTTGTTTCAAGGTGGGGATTCAATTTGCCCGAGCCTGCTTTTTCTTCTTTTCTTTTTGGTATGCTTGGAGGATATCCTACCGGTGCGCTTCTTTGCGAGGAAATGTTTGATGCGAATGATTTGAGCCGCGAGCAGGCAAAAAGAATGATGTGCTTTAATTTTTGCGGCGGTTGCGGTTTTATTATAACAGCGGTGGGAAGCGTTGTTTTTAATGATGTAAAAATAGGAATATTACTCTATTTTTCAAATGTGATAAGCGCCGTTTTGCTCGGCTTTATGCTTTCGTTTAAAGAAAAAAGAATAAAAAAAGGCACATACTCTTTTGAAGAATATGTGCCTTTAGGCGACGCACTTTGCGCTTCGACAAACAAATCATGCCAAAGTGTTTTGTTCATTGCGTCGTACATAATTTTGTTTTCTGCTGTTTGCAATATTTTTAAAATACCCGATATTTTTCTTCCGATTTTAGAAATTACAAACGGTGTTTGCAATGCCGATTTTTCATTGCCGCTGACTGCCGCATTTCTCTCTTTTGGTGGAATTTGCATTCATCTTCAGCTTTCATCCGTTATGCGAAAACTCGGCTTAAAATACATAGAGTTTTTATTCTTCAGGGCATTAGGCGGTGTGATTTCATATTTTGTTATGAAACTTTTGCTTCTTATTTTTCCGACTAGCGTCGATGTTTTTGCACCTGTAAATGCGCCGATAAAATTTTCAAGCGTAAATATAACTCTTTCAGTTTTGCTTATTATCGGCTGTTTTGTAAGCGTACTTGATTTAAACGGGAGAAAGAGGAAAGTATAGGAATCTGAATGATTAAATTATTGTAGGGGAGAATACCATTCGCCCGTATTAAATATGATTGTATTTTCAATTATTAACTCGTCATCTTTTCAAACATCTTATCCATTTGATGTTTGAGCGCAGAATTTTGAGGAGAAGCGAGGTTGAAGTCGACTTTCAAAATTTCCTTTGCACAGTTTTGCGCGTTTTGGAGCGTGTCGATATCTTCAACCATATCGGCAATTTTAAGCTCAGGTAAACCGTGCTGGCGAGAGCCGAAAAAGTCGCCCGGTCCGCGCTGTTTTAAATCTGTATCGGCAATTTTAAAGCCGTCGCTGTACATTTTCATTGTCATAAGCCTTTCACGGGCGGTTTCGCTCTTTGTGTCGGAAACGAGAACGCAAAAACTCTTTTTATTGCCTCTGCCTACTCTGCCGCGAAGCTGGTGAAGCGTTGAAAGACCGAAGCGCTCGGCATTTTCAATCACCATAATCGTTGCGTTCGGCACATCAACACCTACTTCAATAACAGTCGTGGAAACAAGAATACTTACCTTGCCGCTTGCAAAAGATTTCATAATATTTTCCTTGTCTCTTGCTTTCATTTTGCCGTGAAGTATGCCGAGAGTGTAGCCCTTAAATTCGCCGTTTGCGAGTTCTTCTGCAAATTCTTCGGCGCTTTTTAGGTCATTTTCGTTTTCTTCAACTGCCGGACAAACTATGTAGCACTGTTCGCCGCGAGCTATTGCGTCTTTAATAAATTTGTAAAGCCGCTTGTTGTAGTGCGAGTCAACAACATCCGTCCTTATTTCCTGCCTGCCGGGCGGAAGTTCGTCAAGAACACTTATGTCAAGGTCGCCGTAAAGGATAAGACCGAGAGTTCGTGGTATCGGCGTAGCACTCATAACGATTGTGTGCACTCCGTCACCTTTTTTGGCAAGCTGCGCTCTTTGCTTAACTCCGAATCTGTGCTGTTCGTCGGTGATAACGAGTGCAAGGTTTTTAAATTCAACATCGTTTTGAATAAGCGCGTGAGTGCCGATAAGCAGGTCGATTTCACCGTCTAAAAGCGCTTTTTTTATCGCTCTTTTTTCTTTTGCAGGGGTTGAGCCTGTTAAAAGTTTGATGTTAATTTCTGTCGGTGCAAATATTTTTGAAAGACTTTCAAAATGCTGAGTGGCAAGTATTTCCGTCGGCGCCATCATAGTTGCTTGAAAGCCGTTTTTTATAACCGTATAAATAAGCGAAGCGGCAACGGCTGTTTTACCCGAGCCAACATCACCCTGAACAAGGCGGTTGCACGGGTATTTGCTGTGCATATCTTTTGTGCATTCGTCAATCGTGCGCTTTTGTGCGGTTGTAAGGGTGAATGGCAAAAGTTTTTCAAATTCACTGTTGTAGGTTTTGTTTATTCTTAATGCGGTTTCGCTTTTTTTGTTGCTTTTCAGCTTTAATAAACCGAGTTGAAGCGCTAAAAGTTCTTCAAAAATGAGCCTTTTTCTTGCAGGGAGATAATCTTTTTGGCTTTTTGGGAAATGGATATTTCTTATAGCCGTGTCAAGGCTGACAAGACCGTACTTTTGCATTATATCGTCGCTTAGCGTTTCGTCAATTTCAGGAAGTTCGTCAAGCGCTGTTTTCATGATTTTTGAAATTGCACGAGAAGTCAATTTGTCCTTTGCAGGGTAAACGGGCTGAATTGCAAGCGCTTCGTCCGATTTTTCAATTTTCGGCGAACTCATAGAAGCTGTGGTGAAATTTTTGTCAATCTTGCCGTAAAGGTAATAGTCGTTATAAACCCTGAGCGACTTTGCAAGGTATTTGTTGTTAAAAATAGTGACTGCAATTACATTTTCACCGTCTGAAAAACGAGCCTTAAAAAGAGTTAACCCCTTTTTTATCATAGCTTCGCTGACGGGTGTAATCATTGTGGCTTTAATGCAAACCGTGTCTCCTGAATTTGCGCTTTTTACATCTGTATTTGACCAGTCCTCATATTTTCTCGGATAAAAATGAATAAGGCTGCCGACATCAAAGATGCCAAGACTGTTAAACAGCTTGGCTCTCTTTTCACCGACACCCTTAATAAATTGAATATTGCTATCTAAACTAAGCATATCTTACTCCACTGAGATGATAAAATAATAGATAGGTTGTTGACCGTTTACAATGCTGATTTCAACATCACTGCCGTACTTTTTGCTGAGTGCTTCTTCGACGGCGGTTGCGTCCTCTTCTTTTGCATCCTCGCCAAAAATGATTGTAATAAGCGAATGTTCGCCTTTTTTGAAGAGTTTTTCAGTCGATTTAACAGCAATGTCAATAATATCTTTGCCGATATATTTAATCTTGCCGTTGCAAAGACCCATAATCTCGCCCTGCTTGATAGGCTTGCCGTCAACTTCGCTGTCTCTTGCGGCAAATGTGATTTGAGCTGTTTCAACCCTTTCAGCCGCTTCAAGCATAGCCATCTGGTTGTCTTCTGCATTTGAACTTTCGTCAAACATAAGCATTGCAGAAATACCCTGCGGAATAGTTTTTGTAGGAAGTACACGAACATCTCTGTCCTTAGCAAGCGGACCTGCCTGTTCAGCCGCCATAATAATGTTTTTGTTGTTAGGAAGAACATAAACAACCTTTGCCGGAGTTTGCATAATTGCGTTTAAAATATCGTCTGTTGACGGGTTCATCGTTTGACCGCCGCTTACTATTGTGTCAGCACCGATATCGATGAAAAGTTCTTCAAGTCCTTCGCCTGCGCAAACTGCAACAAAACCGTATTCGTTTTCAGGTTCACGGCTGACAGGCTCAATGACTTTGTCGCCTTCTTTAACGCCTACATCTGCGTTAGCGTGCTGATATCTCATATTGTCAATCTTGATATTTATAAGCTGCCCGTACTTTAAACCTGCCTGAATAACATTACCCGGTTCGTTGGAATGAACATGAACTTTAATAATATTGCTGTCGTCAACCACAACAACGCAGTCACCGATTGATTCAAGGTAAGCACGAAGTTTGAGCGGGTCTTTTTCCGTAGCGCTGCTGCTCTTTTCAATAAGGAATTCAGAGCAATAGCCAAACTCAATATCGTCGCTTGCCGCTGCCACAGTTGCTTTTGACGGCATAGAAACAGGAGTAACACCGCTGCCGTCAAGAGGCTGAACTATAACATTGTTTCTCCAAACACTCTCCATACCCTCAAACACGAGCACAAGACCCTGACCGCCTGCGTCAACAACGCCTGCTTTTTTAAGAACAGGGAGCATTTCAGGAGTTTTAGCAAGCGCTTCTTTAGCCGCCGTAAGAGCTGCAAAGCCGACTTCAAGCGGGTCGTTTTGAATTTTAGCCATTTCAGCCGCCGCTTCGCTTGCATATCTGATTACTGTTAAAATTGTACCCTCGGTAGGTTTCATAACAGCTTTGTATGCGGCATCAACACCCTCTTTAAATGCGTTTGCGATCGCTTCACCGTCGGCACTTTCAAGGCCTCGAAAGCCTTTTGAAAAACCGCGGAAAATGAGCGAAAGGATAACGCCGGAGTTACCCCTTGCACCTCTTAAAAGAGCAGAAGCACATTTTGCCGAAGCTTCTTCAATGGTGCAGTTGTCGTCAAGCGTAGCCATTTCCTTTGCCGCCGCGGTAATTGTCATACTCATATTTGTGCCTGTGTCACCGTCCGGAACGGGGAACACATTGAGCGCGTCAACAGCCTGCCTGCTGTTTGAAATATTGTTTGCCGCAGAAATAATTGAATCTCTAAAAAGTATACCGGTAATCATAAATGTTTAAATCTCCTAATGTTAGTTGAGTGCGTCAATATATACATTGACTTTTGAAACTTTCAAGTCGGTTGCTTCTTCAACAGTGTAGCGAACCTTGTTAACAATGCTTTCAACAATGGCGCTGATGTTAACACCGTAAGAAACAGAAATGTGAAGTTCAATAATTAAATCGTCATTGACGCTTTTAACCGTAACGCCTTGGTCTAAATTTTCTTTTGCTGATTTATTTTTTAAAACGGATTTTAAACTTTGGTATGCGTTAGAGTTTACCATACCGGTAACACCGAAACAACTTTGCGCTGCTCTGCCAACAAGGTTTGCAAAATAATTGTTAGTTACTTCAATGTATCCATTTGGGTTTTCAAGCTTTATCATAAGTATTACCTCCGTAAGTATCATTCAAAATTCCAAGTGTCAATATTAGAAAAGTAATTGCCGTAATATCCCTGCATATCACCGTTCATAGCCTTAGTATAACATATCATTCCCTTTTTGTACACAAGAGGAATATATGGCATTTCTTCGTTAAATGCAAGGATAAATTTGCCGAGGTCATTTTCACCGGAAAGGTAAGCGCTGTAAAGGTCGTCACAAGTAAGTTCCTTGTTATTTATTCCGTATCTTACGCCGCCGTCATTGTCGTCAAAAAACGGATAAAGGCACATATCGTCCGAAAACTTAACCTCGCCGATATAAAGGTCAAATTCAACATTTTTAACTTTTCTTGTATATTCTTTTGTGCTTTCTTCGTCAATCGTTACGCTGAAACCTACCGCTTCAAGCTGAGTTTTAAGCAAAGTCGCCGCCGCTTTCCTGTTGTTGTTTTTGTTAACAAGAATTTTAAGCTTCAACTTTTTTGCTTTTATTCCGCTTTGGGTAACTGCTTGCTTTGCCGTTGCAGTGTCGGCTTCCTCTGAAAAAATCTTGATGTTTTCTGCAAGCTTAGCCTGCGGGTTAAACGGCGAAGTTGCCGCCTGAGCATAGCCGTTATATGCACTTTTTGCAAATGTCGTTCTGTCACACGCAAGGGATATTGCTTTTCTGATTTGAACATTTGCGGTAATGCCCGACATAGAATTTACGCCGATATAAACAAGATTGTTCATATTAACAAGCTTCTTTGTGCAAGTCATTCGCTTTGAAACGGAAGAACTCAAATCACGAAAAGCATATGAAATATTACCTATGTTAACCGCATTGTCAATCGAATCTGCCGCCGCAATGTTAACAAGATTAATTGTTGTTATATAAGGATTAAAATTATTTTTTTTAACGCTTTTTAATACAACCTTACTCTCTGACTTGGTGTATTTGTACCTGCCTGAGCCGATAGGGTAGCCGTGGCTGTCGTTTTTTGTGCTTGCGATAGGGAAAGTTAGCAAATTGACTGCATTGGGGTTTGCTTTCTTTAAATAAAAAGTAATTTCACCCCCGTTTGAAGCAGAAGCACTGCTTATATATTTGAGCGCATTTCCGTAGGCAGGCGATTTTTTGGCGGCATTAAACGAATAAACAATATCGTCACTGCTTATTGCCGAACCGTTTGAAAAAGTCAGCTTTGTATTGAATTTAACTTTAAGCGTTTTGCCGTCAATAAATTCATAAGCCGTTGCAATATTTGTTATCGGCTCATAATTTTCGTCAAGGTCAAAAAGCGATTCAAAAACAAGGTCTGCAAGTATTTGGTTGTTTTGAGTTTTAGCCTTGAACGGGTTAAGACTGTCCGACTGGGTGTAACTCAGTTTAAAATTAGTATTGTCGGTAACTTTTTTTGTTGTTTGAACAGTATCGTTAGAATTCTGTGCGTCACTGTTTTGCGACGCACACCCTGTAAATACCGTAGCAACAAGAATAATTGCCAGCATAAAAGAAATAATCTTTTTCGCCATAGTTACCTCCTGATAAGCATAGTATTAACAGTTTTACCTGTTTTTTCATCAATTTCAAAAAGGCATCCCTCAAGCACGCAAATTCCGTCCTCGTTAACAAATCTTGTGGGTAAGCCTGTTTTAAGTTTTTCAATGGCACATTCTACGGCAACGCCAAGCACACTGTAGTACGGACCTGTCATACCTATATCGGTAACATAACCTGTGCCGTTTGGCAAAATTTGGTTGTCGTTCGTTTGGGTGTGGGTGTGAGTTCCGAAAATTGCCGAAACTCTGCCGTCAACATAAAAACCCATTGCTCTTTTTTCAGCCGTTGCCTCGGCGTGAAAATCAATAATAATTATTTTAGCGCCCTCGTCGTTTGCTTTTTCAATCATTTTGTCAACAACCGAAAAAGGGTTTTCGATAGGGTCAAGGTAAACAGCACCCTGTAAATTGATTACGGCAACTTTGCAGTAGCCTTTGTCAATGATTTCCATACCTCTGCCCGGTGCGCTTTTGTGGTAATTTGCCGGGCGGATGATAGGCGACGGGGAATCAAGGTAGTAATAAATTTCCCGTCTTCTCAAACTGTGATTGCCGAGCGTGATTAAATCAACGCCACAGTCAAGTATATATTCTGCACTTTGCGGGAGAATACCGTTTCCGACTGCCGAGTTTTCGCCGTTTGCAATAACAATGTCGGCTCCAAGTTTTCGCTTTAAACTCGGGAGCGTTTGCCTAAGCCAGTCGCACCCCTGCTTTGAAACTATATCTCCTATAGTAAGTATTTTCATTTTGCACCGATTTCTATATAATAATATTTATTCATCAGTCATTATACTATATTTAATAACTAAAAACAAGAAATTAATATATAATTAAGAAACGGTAAAGTTTTGGTTTAGCAGGCTAACAATATAAACTTTTTATAATTTGACAACAAAATACCTCTGTTTTATAATACCCTAAAAAAGGGATTATATGGAACAGAGTAATTCAAATTTCGGTACTGAAAAAATAAGCAAACTTTTGTTAAAACTTGCGCCGCCAATAATGTTTGTACCGCTTGCTTACATCTTCTCTCGTTTCGGACTTAAATATGTTTGGCTCCCTCTGACGAGGGAGCTGTTAATTTTGTTGACTGAGAGAGAGGATAACAAAAGGCGGCTGGAAATTTCCAACCGCCTTACTTATTGATTTTACTGTTATTTGTTCTGCCTAAAATATAATCGGTAGAAACATTGTAAAAATCTGCAAGAGTAAGCAAATGCTCAAGTGGTATATTTTGAAACCCACGCTCATATCTTGAATAAACAGTTTGCCTTATTCCGAGCATATTCGCTATTTCAGCCTGTTTCATATCTTTGTCTTCTCTTAAATCTTTTAATCTTTGAAAATACAATCTAACCATTCCTAACACTTATCAGTACTATTGACTTTATCATAAGAATGTGTTAATATATTTGTGGTAGTACTTATAAGTACTATAATAGTATGTATTCCTGAGAAGGATATAAGGATGTATTGTTCAAATTGTGGCAACCAAATTGATGATAACGCAGTTGTTTGTCCAAAATGTGGTTGTGCTACTCAAAGCGATGTAAGCGTCAACGCAACAGACTCGATTCCGTCGGATGTTTCGACAGCAAAAACACTCGGACTTCTTTCTATTATTTTAGGTATATTGATTCCGATTGTCGGTCTTATCTGCGGTTATATCGGTAAAGGTAAGGCTGAGCCTTATTATGATAAATTCACTGATGCAAAAGAGGGCTTTGACAAGTGTGAAATAGGTATTAAAATTGCATGGGCATTTATTATTCTTGGCATAATAGCAGGTTTAATATACGGTTTTGCTGTCGGCTCTATACTTTACTGAATTTTTGATTATATTTGAGGAAAATTATGTATTGTACAAAATGTGGAAAGCAATTTTTTTGGTGTAAGTGACGAAATTGTTGCAGTTATAACTGTGGCTATATGGCATACGAAGGTGAGAATTTCACAATAAAATCTATCAGTAAGCAAGAAACAACACCTGTAATGTCGATTCGTCAAACGGTTGATGTTGTCAATGTTTCTTGTCGAAATCCGTACATAAACGGTAATGATTCGGTTTGGATTAGACTTTAAGAATACTTCTATCTTTCCTATCGTCAGCTTAGCAGTTACTTCTCCTATCAGAGGGAAGTGCGGCTTGGCTCTGATGAGGGGGAGAAGATAACAAAAGGCGGCTGTCAATTGAACCGCCCCAGATTGTGCAGACAGTACAAAAAAGGGAGCCTAAGGTAGAATA
>CAVKLC010000063.1:0-8982 GCA_963657005.1 bacterium
TGATATGAAGCTTATGAATATGAAGGGCGGCTACAGCGTTCAAGATTATCAAATGATTCTTTCCGAGCAAAAGGATAACTTAAAGGTGTTCTTTGATAATTTCAAGGTTGCAGTTCAGGAATATCGCAATAACTATAATGCGGGTCAGCAGCGTGCAATTGCCGCTCACGATTTGCTTAATATGCTTTATGACGACGACACTCAGCAAAATCTCGGCGATTTGCTTCTTAACAGAGTAAGGGAAGAGTATACGGATGAGGAATATAACGCATTAAGCAGTGAGCAAAAAGCAAAGATTGGCGATATGACAACCATCCTTATGCAGGGCAATGCAAATGCGGTTACAACCATTGAGCAACTTATCGCCACCGCAACGGATGAAACGGACACACTGTGGACGGAAAGATACCAGCAGGCAAAAACATATGATGAAATGCTTGATGAACTTGTTGATAATCAAGATTACACCGTTAACGAAGCCGAAAAAGAGCTTGCTTCAAAATATAATGACGACGCAAAGCAAATTGCGGTAAATTTTGATGATTACAAAACATATGTGAATGAAAACTATGTAAACTGCGGAGTCACCCTTGAAAGCACGGAGGCTGAAATTGAGGCTTATCAAAAGGCAAACGAGGATTTCGATTTAACTGAATGGCTTGCCATCGGCACTCAGTACGAGCTTTTAAAGGTTTTAACAAACGATGATGTGTCGCTCTATGATATGATTTTCGGCGAGGATTATGATATTACGGGCGATGATATGTATTTGCTTTATCCGCTTGTTTCCGTTCTTACAGACGGGCAAAGAGCATGCCTTGATTTCCTGCCCACTTACCAGCTTGTGGCTCTTGGCATAAACGATGACGAAGCCACTAAAGAGGGCATAAAGCAAACAGGGCTTACTTCAAGCGAATCGCTTAAAAACATTTCCGTTTATGAGGATGTGGATCGCTCCATTTTCGGCGGCGATGTTGCTATGACAGGCGATGCATATAAGCTGCAAGCCTCTACCGGCAAAAATGCAACGGAAAATTGGCTCTCTTCAATTTCAACCACCACACTTGTGATGCTTGGCTCATTAACCTGTAGTGCCGTTGTTACTGGCTTGTGTTGGAAATTCAGCTCCCGTTTCAGTTCCGCGGCAAGCGAATGGGCTACAAAGGTTCCCCAAAAAATCCAAGCATTAACAAAAGATATAGTTGCCGGTGAAGCGCAACTTGCTGAAATCCAGCAGAAAATAAAAAATTTGGAAAGTATCAATCCGGAAATCGACAATAAGTGGATTGGTATATATAACGAAAAAATTAACGATTTTAAAAACCAAAAAAACGCATTGCTGAATGCAAAAAACACAAATTCCACTTGGGCAAAGGTATTTAAATATGCCGGCGTTGTAATGACCTGCATCACAATTGTGCTTTTGATTACAACGATCTGGAGCACGGTTGATGATTTGATAGATTACTATAATGCAACTTACACGCCGATTCCGTCCAATATGGTAAACCAAGGCGTTAATGATGATGACGAAAAAGTGTATACCTATTATAAAGCAGTTAAGTGTAACCGAGTTGCACAAAATATGGTGACGGATAAAACCGAACTACTCGGCGATAACGGCGATATAAACGGTGATGTGAGCAAGCAGTGGGTTGCGCTTTACACCACTAAGGATTCTGCCGCAGGCACTCCCATAACGGTTAATTTCAGGGTGCAGTATAACAATACTAAAATACCGGATGACCGCATTCCGCTTTCAATTTTCTGTGAAAGCACGGTGCAAAATCTTACGAATGAAAAATCCGGTTATACCTACAGCAACGATAAAAATGGCATCTACCTTTTCTACAGTGCAGAAGAAAGTGCATTTGCAGGCTCTGTTATTTCAGACGGTGCATATTATGTACTCATTGGTGGCGGCTGTGCAATTGTTGCTGCAGCAATAGCGTTCTTTGTTGGCAGAGCAGTCGGCAAGAAAGGCAAAAAAGAGGAGGAGATTTCGGTTGCTTAAAAAATCACTCAGTGCGGTTATCAGCGTAATTTTGGTGCTTACACTTTGCATCGGCACCTGCTCAAGTGTCTTTGCGGCAAGCTCGGGCAAAAAATATGTTAAAGAGGTTATCCTCAGCTACGGCGACACGGAGGACGAAGCCAAAAAGTGGCTTACCGATAATGATTATGAGGTGCTGGACAGCAATCTGAACGACGGCGCGGACGATACATTTTCAACTAAGCGTGCCGTTTACCTTGGTTATAAGACTACTGATAAAGCTGATGAAGCTATCACTGATATGAAGCTTATGAATATGAAGGGCGGCTACAGCGTTCAAGATTATCAAATGATTCTTTCCGAGCAAAAGGATAACTTAAAGGTGTTCTTTGATAATTTCAAGGTTGCAGTTCAGGAATATCGCAATAACTATAATGCGGGTCAGCAGCGTGCAATTGCCGCTCACGATTTGCTTAATATGCTTTATGACGACGATACTCAGCAAAGCCTCGGCGATTTGCTTCTTAACAGAGTAAGGGAAGAATATACGGATGAGGAATACAATGCTTTGTCTGCCACGGAACAGGCAAAGGTTGGCGATATGACAACTATTCTTATGCAGGGCAATTCAAATGCCGTGCTTGCAATGGAACAGCTTATTGCAACTGCCACCGATGAAAGTGAAACTCCTTGGATTAACAGATATCAAGAGGCGAAAACATACGACGAAATGCTTGATGACCTTATGGATAATGAGGATCTCACAGTTAATGACGCCGAAAAAGAGCTTGTTTCAAAATATGATGAAGATGCTAAAAAAATAGCGTCAAATTTTGAAAATTACAAAACATATGTTGCCAAAAACACATTTGATGATATTTCACTCACCGCTTCGGATGAAGAAATTGAAGCTTATCAAAAAGCACACGAAGATTTCAATTATGCCGATTGGTATGCGGTTACTACTCAGTGTGAGATTTTAAAAGTTTTAACCAATGATGGTGTAACGCTTTATGATCTGATTTTCGGCGAAGATTATGATGTTGCGGGCGACGATGTGTATATGCTTTATCCGCTTGTTTCTGTTCTCAGCAGCGGTCAAAGAGCATGCCTTGATTTCCTTTCGCTCTATCAGCTGATTTCCCTCGGTATCAATGATGATACCACTACCAAAGCTGCAATGGAGCAAGTTGGCTTTGCTTCAAACGATAATTTTAATAACATTTCAATCTACGACGGCATTGACCGTTCACTTTTCGGTGGCGACATTGCCCTTACGGGCGAGGCGTACAGGTTTCAGGCTTCAACCGGCAAGAATCCAATGCAAAATTGGTATTCTTCGATATCATCAACCACACTTATTTTATACGGTTCGTTTTTTGTTTCGGTTATAGCAACAGGAATTTCTTGGGCATACAGTTCTCATCTTAATAATGTTGCAAGTGATCTTGGGCGTAAAGTTAAAGAAGCAGTCAACTACACCAATGTGCGAAAAGATATTATTAAAAGCAATGAATTATCATTGGCAAAAGCAAAAGGAGCTATGGATCAAGCACAGGTAGAATACCATACATCTAAAATAGAGACAGCAAAAAAGGAACTTTATGACGGTGTAGAAAGACAAAGCAAAGCACTGTCTGCATCAAATTCCGCAAGCACTTGGGCAAAAATTATAAATGTTGCAAAAGTAGGCTTGATCTGTGTTATGACAGTTCTTTTGGTTGCTTCTATTTGGAGCACGGTTGATGATTTGATAGATTACTATAATGCAACCTTTACTCCTATTCCGTCCAATATGGTAAACCAAGGCGTTAATGATGATGACGAAAAAGTGTATACCTATTATAAAGCAGTTAAGTGTAACCGAGTTGCACAAAATATGGTGACGGATAAAACCGAACTACTCGGCGATAACGGCGATTTAAACGGCGACGTGGGTAAGCAATGGGTTGCGCTTTACACCACAACGGATCCCGCAGCCGGTGATCCCATCACAAATGATTTCAGGGTGCAGTACAATAATACTAAAATTCCCGATGACCGAATTCCGCTTTCAATCTTTTGTGAAAGCAGCGTGCAAAATTTAACCAATGCAAAATCTGGTTATACTTACAGCGACGATAAAAACGGCATCTACCTTTTCTACAGTGCAGAAGAAAGTGCATTTGCAGGTTCTGTTATTTCAGACGGCGGTTATTATGTGCTTATAGGCGGTGTTTCGGCTCTCATTGCAGCAGTAATTGCTTTCTTTGTCGGCAAAAATGCAGGCAAAAAAGGCAAGAAAAAGGAGGAACTTGCAAATGTTTAAAAAATCACTCAGTGCAATCATAAGTGTGATTTTAGCATTTACTCTTTGCATATGCACATGTTCAAGTGCCTTTGCGGCAACCTCGGGCAAAAAGTATGTTAAAGAGGTTATCCTCAGCTACGGCAAAACTGCCGAGGAAGCCAAAAAATGGCTTACGGATAACGACTACGAGGTGCTGGACAGCAATCTGAACGACGGCGCGGACGATACATTTTCAACTAAGCGTGCCGTTTACCTTGGTTATAAGACTACTGATAAAGCTGATGAAGCTATCACTGATATGAAGCTTATGAATATGAAGGGCGGCTACAGCGTTCAAGATTATCAAATGCTTCTTTCCGAGCAAAAGGATAATCTTAAAGTGTTCTTTGATAATTTCAAGGTAGCCGTTCAGGAATACCGTAATAATTATAAAGCAAAACAGCAGCGTGCAATTGCTGCGCATGATATGCTTAATATGCTTTATGACGACGATACAAAGCAAAATCTCGGCGATTTGCTCCTTAACAGAGTTAGGGAAGAATATACAGATGAGGAATACAATGCTTTAACGGCTGAGGAGCAGGCAAAAGTTGCGGATATGACAACTATCCTTATGCAGGGCAGTGCAAATGCTGTGCTTGCAATGGAGCAGATTATTGCAACTGCAACTGATGAAAGTGATACTCCTTGGGCTAACAGATATCAAGAGGCAAAAACATATGATGAAATGATTGACGAACTTGTTGACAGTCAAGATTTCACCGCTAAAGAAGCTGAAAAAGAGCTTGCTTCAAAATATGATGTTGACGCAAAAAAAATAGCTGTAAATTTTGAAAATTACAAGGAATATATTGCTCAAAACACAGTTGACGAAATTTCCCTTGAAAGCTCTGCCGAAGAAATAGATGTATATCAAAAAGCGCATGAAGATTTCAACTATTCCGATTGGTGCGCGGCAGCTACACAGTGCGAAATTTTAAAATCTTTGAAAAATGACGATGTTTCACTTTATGATGTGATTTTCAGCAATGATTATGATGTTGTAAACACTGACAGATATATGCTTTATCCGCTTGTTTCGGTTTTGAGTGACGGTCAAAGAGCATGCCTTGATTTCCTTTCTACATATCAGCTTATCGGTCTTGGCATTAATGACGATTCTGCTACTAAAGCAACAATGGATAAGTTTGATATAATTTCGAGCAAGGATATGAGTAATATTTCAGTTTATGACGGTGTAGACAGAACAGTTTTCAGCGATGATGTTGCTCTTACGGGTGATGCATATAAACTGCAAGCATCGTCAGGCAAGAATGCAGTGGAAAATTGGAATGTGCCTATTTCCGTCACCAGCATCGTTTTGTTTAGTGCTCTCGTTGTTTCAACAGCAGCAACTGTTTTCAGCTGGGTATACAGCTCGCACCTTAATTCGATTTTAAAAGATGCTGCCGAAGAACAGCGTCTATCACAATATTTAGTAAAAAAATCTGAAGAGTGCATTGACTCATGGAGGGTAACATTAAAAACCGCAAGGGAAATTGGCAATGAAACAACGGAGAAGGCAGCAACAACTGTAATCAATGACAAAGAAAATGCACTTTCGCAACAGATTGCCAGAAAAGACAAGGCAATCAGCGCATATAATTCTGCAAGCACCTGGTCAAAGGTTATGAATTATGCAAAGATTGGTATGACTTGTGTTACTGCAGTGATTTTGGGATTCACAATTTGGAGCACATATCAAGATTTGAAAGAATATTACAACGTAACATTTACTCCTATTCCGTCAAATATGGTAAACCAGAGTGTGAATGATAAGGACGAAAAAGTCTATACATACTATAAGGCAGTTAAGTGTAACAGGGTCCAGCAGAATATGGTCACGGACAGCAATAAACTCTTGGGCGACTACGGCGACTTAAACGGTGATATCGGTAAGCAGTGGGTGGCACTTTATACTACTAAGGATAAAGCGGCAGGCGATCCGATTACAACAGACTTTGTTGTTCAGCAGGGCAATAGCAATGTTCCCGGCGACAGCACAGCACTTTCAATCTTTTGCGAAAGCGTCGCGCAAAATCTTACAAATAAAAAAGCAGGCTATACTTATGCCGATTCAAAGGACGGTATTTATCTTTTCTATGGCACAGATGAAAATGCTCTTGCAGGCTCCGTGATTTCAGACGGCGGTTATTATGTGCTTGTAGGCGGTGTTTCGGCACTCGTTGCAGCAGTAATTGCTTTCTTTGTCGGCAAAAATGCAGGCAAAAAAGGCAAGAAAAAGGAGGAACTTGCAAATGTTTAAAAAATCACTCAGTGCAATCATAAGTGTGATTTTAGCATTTACTCTTTGCATATGCACATGTTCAAGTGCCTTTGCGGCAACCTCGGGCAAAAAGTATGTTAAAGAGGTTATCCTCAGCTACGGCAAAACTGCCGAGGAAGCCAAAAAATGGCTTACGGATAACGACTACGAGGTGCTGGACAGCAATCTGAACGACGGCGCGGACGATACATTTTCAACTAAGCGTGCCGTTTACCTTGGTTATAAGACTACTGATAAAGCTGATGAAGCTATCACTGATATGAAGCTTATGAATATGAAGGGCGGCTACAGCGTTCAAGATTATCAAATGATTCTTTCCGAGCAAAAGGATAACTTAAAGGTGTTCTTTGATAATTTCAAGGTTGCAGTTCAGGAATATCGCAATAACTATAATGCGGGTCAGCAGCGTGCAATTGCCGCTCATGATTTGCTTAATATGCTTTATGACGACGACACTCAGCAAAGCCTCGGCGATCTTCTTCTTAACAGAGTTAGGGAAGAATATACAGATGAGGAATACAATGCTTTAACGGCTGAGGAGCAGGCAAAAGTTGCGGATATGACAACTATCCTTATGCAGGGCAATGCAAATGCCGTGCTTGCCATGGAGCAGATTATTGCAACTGCAACTGACGAAAGTGCAACCCCTTGGACTAACAGATATCAAGAGGCAAAAACTTACGACGAAATGATTGACGAACTTGTTGATAATCAAGATTACACCGTTAACGAAGCCGAAAAAGAGCTTGCTTCAAAATATAATGACGACGCAAAAAAAATTGCGGCAAATTTTGACAACTATAAGGTCTATCTTGATAAATATATAAATGCCGATATTTCTTTTGAAAGTTCAGATACAGAAATAGAGGCTTATAAAAAAGCACACGAGGATTTTGATTTGTCCGAATGGTTCGCTGCAGGTACACAGTATGAAGCAATAAAGGTGCTAAAAAATGATGATATCTCATTTTGTGATTTAATCACCAGCAATGATTATGATGTTACGGGTGATGATATGTATATGCTTTATCCACTTGTGTCTGTTTTGAGTGACGGTCAAAGAGCGTGTCTCGATTTTCTCCCAACATATCAACTTATGGCAATCGGACTCAATGATGACAAGACAATTGAAGCTGCAATGCAAGAATTAAATATAGATTCAATTGATACTTTAAAGAATGTTTCAATTTATGACGGCGTAGACCGCTCTGTATTTGGTGAAGATGTTGCTCTAACGGGTGATGCATATAAAATGCAGGCTTCTACTGGCGAGAACCCAACGGATAATTGGACGGATCATATTTCAAAAACGACATATGCCTTATTTGCAAGTCTTTCAATTTCTACTATGTCAATGATTTTTTGTTGGACTAGAAGTTCACACTATTCAGCATTAGCAAATGATATATCAGAAATGGGAACAAAATTAACGAATCTTTATGAGAAACAACAAAGTGCTTTAAATATTGGCGACAAAGTAAAAGCAAATGATTTAGAAGACCAGTGGAACCAACTTCAAGGCAAATATCAAACAATGGCACAAACAGATGCAACAGGCTTAGCAAAATTTTTAAAATATGCCGGTATTGCTACAACCTGTATAACAGCAGTGCTTTTAGGGTTTACAATTTGGAGCACATATCAAGATTTAAAAGAGTATTACAACGCAACCTTTACACCTATTCCGTCAAATATGGTAAACCAGGGTGTGAATGATAAGGACGAAAAAGTATATACCTATTATAAAGCCGTTAAGTGCAACAGAGTTGCACAAAATATGGTGACGGATAACACCAAACTTCTCGGCGACTACGGCGACCTTAACGGAGATGTCGGCAAGCAGTGGGTGGCGCTTTATACAACAACCGATTCTGCCGCAGGCGACCCGATTACCACAGATTTTAAGGTTCAGTATAAAGACACAAATGTTCCCGATGATCGCACTGCTCTTTCAATATTCTGCGAAAGCGTTGCACAAAATCTTACAAACAAAAAAGCCGGCTACACATATGCTGATTCAAAAGGCGGCATTTATCTTTTCTTCGGCAATGATGAAAATGCTCTTGCAGGCTCTGTTATTTCAGACGGTGCATATTATGTGCTTGTAGGAGGCGGTTGTGCAATCGTTGCTGCAGCAATAGCGTTCTTTGTTGGCAGAGCAGTCGGCAAGAAAGGCAAAAAAGAGGAGGAGATTTCGGTTGCTTAAAAAATCACTCAGTGCGGTTATCAGCGTAATTTTGGTGCTTACACTTTGCATCGGCACCTGCTCAAGTGTCTTTGCGGCAAGCTCGGGCAAAAAATATGTTAAAGAGGTTATCCTCAGCTACGGCGACACGGAGGACGAAGCCAAAAAGTGGCTTACCGATAATGATT
>CAVKLC010000064.1:0-8507 GCA_963657005.1 bacterium
CGGATAAAAAGAAAGACGACAGAAAGTAAAGATAAGCAAAAATAAACAGCCCCACAAGAGGGGCTGCTTGAAAAAGTAATGTGATGTCAAACTATCAGTGCCGACTTTCAGTCGGCGAGCCAGTAGGCGGCCCTTTTAGGGCCTGTGCAAACCACCAGTTCAACTGGTGGTTATGATTTGTAATTGTTTGACGGACTGATATTGTCAGTCCTTACGATAGTATTCCTAATATGAAACAAATATCGTAGTGGAGGATATTATCCTCCCACTTTTTATTAAATGCCATTATTTAACTATCTCAATACTGTCACCGGTATCTTTTACTTCAACAAACTTTGGGTGCTCTTTACCGTTGGTGTTTGGCGTATGGTAGCTTAAATAAAGCTTGTCGTTTGCTTTAAAAATCATACCGTGTCCACCGTCATTGTCGATAAGAAGCGGCAAATGCTCAAACACGCCGTTAAGCTCGTTGTCGCTTGAACGGGCAACGCACTGGCAATACTTGTGGTTAACAAAAGTTGACCAAATAAGCAGTAGCTTGCCCTTGTTTGTTTTGTATGCAAACGGACCGTCGGTAATGTAGTGCTCGCCCTCCGGCTTTTTGTCTGCCCAAGGCGGAGTTGAACCGGCAAAAAGCTTTGTCGGCAGGCTGATAGCCGCATTAAGCTCTTTGTTAAGCTTGATAAAGCAAACTGTTCCGTCAATAATTTGCGTGTGCTCGTGGCAGAAAACAAGGTAAGGTTCGCCGATTTTTGAAATGTAAAGCGTTGCGTCAAGACATTCCCATTCCTCGGGGGTGAGCGCACCGTCACTGTACGGCTCAAACGGACCGAGCGGGGACGACGACTTTAAAATGTATGAACCCCTAAGACCGTTTTCCTGCGTAAATGTGGCAAGCATATAGTATTCATTCTTGTATTTGTGCACCTCGGGTGCCCAGTTAACTTCCTTGTTTAAGCCGTATTTAACGCTGTTGAAACATTCGTGAGCCTCGCTCCAATTAATAAGGTCTTTTGAAGTGTAAACATCAAAACCGCCCACTTTGCAGCCAAAGTCTTTTGCTCTTGTGCCGTAAAGATAATATGTACCGTCTGCTGCCAAAACAAACGGGTCACGGATATTTATTTGCTCTAATTTCATAGTCTTATTGCTCCTGAAAATTAGTTTTGATTATTTTTTCGCTAAGCTCTTTTGTCGGAAAATCGGTGTAAATCGTGCCGTAATAGTAACCCTTTTTAAGTTCATATTCCATAAACTTAGGGTTGATGAATTTTGCGTTGTTTTTCGGCCCTTTAAGTCCGCCGGCAGTTGAAAGATAATTGATTATGTACTTGCCGTCAAATTTGCCTATACTGTCAAGAAACGGCTTGATGCACTCGTACCACCTCGGCTCAGGTTTATACTTAAACCTGTCCTGAATGATAAATTTTATCTCATATTCGCCGGAGGTGTTTAGCGTTAAAGGTTCAGGCACGGCAGTGTCCTGCTCCACCCAATTTGAAAAATCTATTCCGGTTTCATTAATATTATATCCCTTTGTTGTGTCCATAGCACAGCGGCGGATAAAAATAATTTTGCCTCTGACTTCGCCAAGTTTTGGACTTCTGTTTTCCAAATACCATTTTTCAGGGTTCTTTTTAATATAGTTATTCAGCATTAAGTCGAAGCATTTTTCCATTTCTTTCCTGCTGTCGTTTTTAAACTGGAAAACAATGGTTTCGCTCTTGTTTTCGTCAAGGAAACGGTAGCAATGATTTAACACATCTTCCATATCCATCTGAGCGGAAAAATGGCTTCTTTTGTTAAACGCTTTCGCAATGCCGTGAACCATTTTCAGTCTGTCGCCCCTTGATTCAACCCTTATGTCGAGCGCACGAATACCGAGGAGCAGCTGCTCGTAAATATCCCTGTCCTGGCACTTTGAAATGTGCGAAAACTGAATATACTGAGTAACACAGTCGTGTGTGCCGATAAGATTAAGTTTAAGCACTTCGTTATCATTATTAATGTCTTTCATCCAATTTTTTGTTTCCATAAATATCACCAAAAATAATATAACATTTTTGGCTATTAATATCAATGTAAATATATTGAAAATATTGCCGATATACTTTATAATTAGATTAATAATATATAATAAGGGGAAAATATGAAAAAATTTACATTGTTTTTTATTTCATTCGTTTTTACTCTTTTTGCGTTTTGTTTTGTTTCAAATGCGGCGGAGATAACGAGCGATGCTGTTTTGCCAAACGGTGAAAGGCAAGTAAGCGTTTCACCAAATGGGGATGAGGACGCCACTTCGCTTATAAACCGAATTATGAACGATTGCGGGGATAATAAGCTTTCGCTCACTTTATCACAGGGTGAGTATCACCTTTCGTCCACGCTTCAGCTTTATAACAACACCGATATAAATGCAAGCGGCGCAACCGTTTATCAGGATACAAACGGCAAGGGCATTTTGATAAACGCAAGGCGGCTTGACGGTGTGCAAAAAGGCAAGGGCGGATATAAATCGCTAAAAAATGTAAGCGTAAACGGCGGCACTTGGGTCTGCAAAGCAAAGCCCGATAAGTCAAAAACTTTTAAAGACAGCGGCTACTATGTCGGCTATTCAACATTTCTTTTTATGCACGGCGAAAATATAAGCGTTGATTTGTGCAGTTTTAAAAATAATTATAACGGTCATTTTGTTGAGTTTACAGGCGTAAATAACGGCAGGGTAACAAACTGCAATATGAATGTTAAAGGCAGTGTTTATATCGGCGAAAGTTCAAACGAAGCAATACAGATTGACAATACTTATGCAAGTTCAAACTCACCTGTCGGCGCACCGTGGGACGACACCGCAAGCAAGAATATTACGGTTAAAAACTGCAACATTCGTTTTGCAAGGGGAATAGGAACGAACAGAATCGGCAAATCGTTTTATGAAAATATAAATATTGAAAACTGCAAGATTGTAAGCGATAACGAGGGCATAAATATTTACGATACGCTCGGTGTTAAAATAAGCAAGTGCAGTGTCAAGTCAAACGGCAAAAAGGATGATTATACTTCGTCTGCAATTTATATCGGTCTCGACGATAAACTCAGCAGTGCTCAAAAAAAGAAGAGTATTACAAAAATAAGTAACAGCACGGCAAAGGGACTTCACGCAGGTGTTAAAATTTGCGTTCCTGCAAATAATACAAAATTCGGCACAGTCGAAATTAAGAATAATAAACTTTATTCTTCAAAATCAAAAAATAACGCTTTGTGCTTATCGTACGGCGGTAAGCAGATAACAAAGCTTGTTAATAAAAATAATAAATTAAAGAAAGGCTAATTATGATATTACTTGATGCAAAAGGTAAAATTACCGTAGATAATAATAAAACAAATTTAATTCACCGCTTTGATGTTCCAAGCGGTTTAAAAGCGCTTGAAATCATCTATGAATATTCGCCAAAAACTTTGGAAAACAGGGAAAAGGCGATAGAAGAAGTTAAGGCTTGCCTTGAAAAGTATGACGAGGTTTGCGAGGGCAGACCGGCTGACTATTTGCCGATTAAAAATCTTGTCACCCTTTCGCTTGACGCAAACGGCAGGTATATCGGCGCGGCTCACAGGCAGTCAAATAAGCAAGAGCATATTATAAGCGCAGACAGTTCATCTGTCGGTTTTGTTAAGACGGAGATTGAGCAGGGCGAGTGGGATATTATGCTTAATGTTCACTCTGTCAGCTGTGATGTAGATTATAAAATTATTGTGGAGGGAGAAGAATAATGAGCTATTTACCGTGCGAACTTCATTGCCACACTGTTCACAGTGACGGCGATTTTACAGTTAAAGAACTTCAAAATGCCGCAGCAGAGGACCACCTTGCAATTATGGCATTGACCGACCATAACACTTTTTCAGGTTGGGATGAACTTGACGACAGCGTTATCCCGACTATCAGAGGCATTGAATGGACAACTTATTTCGGTCATATGCTCGTGCTCGGAGCTGATGAATTTGTTGATTGGCGCGACGCAGTACCCGATAATATTGACGAAAAGATTAAGCAGGTTAAGGCAGCAGGCGGACTTGTCGGCATTGCCCATCCTTTCCAGCTCGGTTCACCTCTTTGCACTGGCGGCAGATGGGAGTTTAATGTCCGTGATTTTAGAAATGTTGACTATATAGAGGTATGGCATCAAAACCTTTATTCTATGAAAAAGGAAAATGACAAGGCGCTCGAATTTTGGACTTCTCTCCTTGACAAGGGTTACAAAATTGCCGCAACCTACGGCAGAGATTGGCACAGAGAGGAAGACCACGGTCACTACGGCTGTACATATCTTGATGTTGACGATGTAAGCGCTCATTCCGCACTCAGGGCAATAAGAATGGGCAAAACCGTAATTTCTCACGGCGCAAAATTTATCTTCCGCGTTCATCGCCACGGTGTTACAAGCACTATCGGCGACACGGTTAAAAAGGGCAACTACACTTTCAGTTTCTTTACAGACCTCCATTCAAGAAGCAAGGACGCAGGTGACGAATCGGTTGTTTATAAAGAAATAAGAATTGTAACAAACGGCGGCAAAGTTGTTTTGCAAACAAGATATGACGAAAGGCATACAAGGCTTCGCCTTGAACCTAAGCATTGGTATAGGTGTGAACTTTGGGGTACCGTTGACGGCGAAAAGAAAGCGCTTGCCATTACTTCACCGATATATTGCGAATGATTCACGTAAAAACTATCGTTCCTGCTTGTGCTATTTGCACAAATGGGAACGATTTTTTTATATATCAAGCTAATTGAAAAATAGGCGATTTTCTATTATAATAGATGATAGGAGTGATTTTATGAAAACGATTGAAATAAACACAAACTGCGGAAAAATCAAAGGCTTGGAACTTGAAAACTCATTTGAATTTCGAGGTATTCACTATGCCACGGCAGGCAGGTGGGAGTACCCAAAGCAGGTAACGAAGTTTGACGGCACATATGACGCGACAGAGTTTAAAGCCTGCTCAATTCAGCACAGAGCCTTTCTTGACGACGCAAAGGTAAACGCTTTTTATCACAAGGAATTTAGGCAGGGTTTGAAATTTGACTACAGCGAGGACTGCCAATACCTTAATATATACACGCCTAAAAACGCTCAAAACTGCCCTGTTTTTATTTACATTCACGGCGGAAGTTTTACGGGCGGAAGCAGTAACGAGCACCACATTGACGGTACAAATTTTGCAAAAAACGGTGTTATTTTTGTAGCGTTCAACTATAGGCTTAATGCATTCGGTTTTTGCTCGCACCCGGACATTGCAAATGATGAAGGTGTTTGCGGCAACTTCGGTCTTTTTGACCAGGTGGCGGCGATTAAATGGGTAAAAGATAATATTGCATCTTTCGGCGGAAACCCAAACAATATCACCCTTGCGGGTCAAAGTGCAGGGGCTATGAGCGTAGACATTCTTATGTCCTCTCCTCTTTGCAAAAATCTTTTCCAAAGGGCGATTATGATGAGCGGCGGCGGAATACAAAGAAAGGTTGCAAGACCGCTTTCACCTGAAAAGACAAGGGAATTTTGGAACGAGATAATAGAATATGCCGACTGCGGCAATATTTTTGAACTTAAAAAAGTTGACAAACAAGTGCTTTGGCGTGCGTGGGACAGAGCGTGCAAGGAAAATAAGACTATGAGTATGCTTTATACAATGCCCGTTTATGACGGAAAGCTCCTTACCAAAGAAACTTTTAATATGAAATCGATACCTAAAATGCCAAAAATTATCGGTCTTACAAAAAATGATATGTTCCCTATCATACTTAAAAAAATTGACCAAAAGTGGCTTTCTGCCGACAAGGGGAGCGACTGCTATATCTACCTTTTTGCCAGAGATTTGCCGGGTGACAGCAAGGGCGCTTGGCATTCGAGCGATTTGCTTTATGCGTTTGGCACGCTGAAAAACAGTTATCGCCCGTTTGAAAAAATTGACTACGAAATTTCAAATCAAATTGCAAAATCTTTTATCTCCTTTGCAAAAAGCGGCGACCCAAACTGCAACGCTATCCCTAAATGGGAAAAGGGCGGCAAAAAGATAATGACATTTTGCGAGCAGACGCAGTCAAAACCTTGGCAAACGCTCACTTTGATTAACAACACTTTCCACGGAGGATTTGAAATTTAATGAGATTTAATCATAAATTTGATTTAATTAAAGAAACAGATTATGAAAGAAAATATGCTTGTGACGACACGATTGCTCAAATCGACTTTATAAGCGGCAGTGCACTTAGGGTTGCAATATATAAAAAAGGATGCGAAATGCTTCCGACTTTTACAATTAACCCGAGCGGCGATTTGTCACACACGGGAAGAAACAAGCTTTCGTCAAACGACTTTGAAATGTACCGCCCGAAAAGTGAAAAAATGCAAAACGGCGAAAAATTCACCCTTTCAAACGGAGTTGAAATTGAAGTTGACCTCAACAACTTCCTTTTGACTTACAAAAAGGACGGCGCTCGAATTTTTGCTGACCGTGCTCCGCTTGCGTACAATATTGGGGGCGAATTCGGCGAGGGCTCATACCACTACATCTCACGCTTTGACGACGAAAACATTTTAGGTCTTGGCGACAAGGCGGGCAAAACGGACAAAAAGGGCAAAAACTTCAGAATTGAAACTGCGGACAGTATGGGTTTTGACGCAGAATATACCGACCCGCTTTACAAACATATTCCGTTTTACATTTGCAAAAACGATGTGTGTACCTACGGTATTTATTATGACACGAGCGACACTTCATTTGTTGACCTCGGCAGGGAAATAAACAACTACTACGAGCATTTTAAGTTTTTCAAAACGGACGAAGATTATCTTGTTTACTATGTATTTTTCGGCGATGTGCTGTCCGTTATGAAGCAGTATAACACCCTTTGCGGCAAGCAGGCATTCCCGCCAAAGTGGAGTTTTGACTACTGCGCAAGCACAATGGCTTACACCGATGCCGACAATGCCGAGGAGGAAATGTACAACTTCCTTAAAAAAATCGGCGACCTTGATATGGCTTGTCAGGGTTTTTATCTTTCCTCGGGTTACACGCAAATCGGCAATCTTCGCTGTGTATTCCACTGGAATTATGACAAATTCCCCGACCCTAAGAGATTTATAAAAGATTTTAAGGACAGGGGTATCCATCTTATTCCTAACATCAAGCCTGCGTTTTTAACTTCGCACCCGATGTATGACGAGATTAAGGAAAAAGGCTTGTTTGTTAAGAACCCCGACGGCACACCTTATGTCACTCAGTTTTGGGACGGGGTCGGCAGTTATATTGACTTTACAAACCCAAAAGGCTTTGAGTTTTGGAACACTCAGGTTAAACAAAAGCTTCTTGATTTCGGCATTGATGCCACTTGGAACGATAATAACGAATTTGACATAAAGGCGCTTGATGCAAAGTCTTACGGTTTTGGAAAAGAAGTCAGTGCAAAGCAAATCAAACCGATTTTGACATACCTTATGGTGCTTTCATCATACGAAGCGCAGAGGGAAAAGTATCCGAGCACCCGTCCTTTCCTTTCTACCCGTAGCGGCAGCAGTGCAGTAAGGCGCCTTGCTCAAACTTGGTCGGGCGATAATTTCACCTCATTCCATGACTTGCGTTTTTGCCACTATGTGGGAATGACGCTTTCGCTATCCGGCTTGTATTTTCACGGTCACGACCTCGGCGGTTTCAGCGGTGATATGCCGAGCAAGGAGCTTTTGCTTCGTTGGATGCAGCACGGCGTTTTTGAACCGAGGTTTACCATCCACTCTTGGAATAAAGACAACACCGCCACTATGCCTTGGAGTTATGAAGAAGCGATTGACGGCGCAAAGAAGATTTTAGCCGAGCGTAAAAGGCTTGTGCCTTATCTTTATAACTGTGCATACGAAGCTGTTGAGGATGAACTTCCCATTCAGGCTCCGCCGTTCGTTTATTTTGAAGATAAAAATATTGATATCAACACAACTTCCTTTATGCTCGGCAGGGATATACTTGCAAAATGCGTTCTTGACGAGGGAGTAAATGAAGTCAGCGTTTATCTTCCAAAGGGCGAAATTTGGTATCTCGGCGGCAAGTGCTTTGAAGGCGGACAGAGGGTTAAAGTGAATATTCCTGAAGATGAAGCAGTACCGTTTTTCGTTAAGGGCGGATGTGTTCTTCCGTTTGACGAGGGCGAATACGGCTTCAGAAAAGAAGAAAAGCTTGAATTTACCGTTTATCCTGTTAAATTGGGCACATTTTGTGACACTTTCTTTACCGACGACGGCGAAAGCTATGAGTACAAAAACAATCACTGCACAAAGCTTAAATTTACGGTAGAATGTAACGAAAAAGAAGTTGTTGTTAAATACGATAACCTTGCAGATGTAAATCTGACACCTGTTATTAAACTTTGCAGTGGGGATAATAGAAAATTAATATTATAAATTATAGTTTACGGTTGTGAATAAGCAGCCATAACCGCACCCGAATTTCAA
>CAVKLC010000065.1:0-8413 GCA_963657005.1 bacterium
CACCTCCCTTTACAAGGGAGGCTTAATCGGTTTAATGATTATAAACTATAATTTATCTTATCAACTCAACATTCCTCATAACTGTTTCTACCATGCACACGGTGTTGTCAAATGTTTTTTGATAGCTTCCACCGTATTCTTTTGCTGTTTCTTTTATGATTTTTTCGCCGTTTCCGTGACCCGGTTTCGGCACTTTTTTCATTTTAACAAAATGATTTGATATACTTATTTTAATTATTTTACTGCTGATGTCAATATTTATGTTGACAATTTTGTCGTCGCATTTTTTTGCGGCATTTATTGCGTTGTCGCAAAGATTTAAAAGAATTCTGCTTAAATCAAAATCATCAACCTTAATGTCGCAATTTTCATCAATGTTAATTTTAAGGCAAACATTTTCTTGCTTCGCTTCGTTCGATTTTATGTATAATGCGGTGTTGATTATCTTGTTTCTGCAAAGCGGAACACCCGAAACCGAGGAAAGCTCCTTGCCTGCTTGGTTTATTAAATTTTGCGCTTTTTCAATGTCGCCGCTTTCGATAAAACCGTTTGCCAACGACAAAATATTTCTCATATCGTGCCTGAGTTTTCTCGTTTCCTCTTTTTCGCTGTTGATAAATTCAATATTTTTGGCTTCAAACTCATTTTTTGCAACCGCTTGCGCAAGCTTTTTCATTTTTTCGTCCGACTTTTGTATTGCGTCAATTACAAAAATTGCAGTAAAGGCGATAACAGTGTCAAGCAGAAAAGTAATCATTTCTATGTTTGCAAATGTCGCATTTGAAAAAAACATATAGTGCTCGTCAATATCTCCGAGAGTATCGTCAGAAAAAATAAGCATTGAAATCATCGGCAAAAAGCAAATAATCGGTACAAGATAAAAGTATAAATATTTAAGTTGAAATGTACTTCTTTGATTTACTTTAAAAAGCTTGACGAAAAATACAACGAGATATGACATAATTAAAGTTAATGTTGTCATAAGGATAAATTCCGTCTTTGGCCACTCGTAGTAGGAAAGCGCGTCCCTAAATTGCGCAAGTTTTGGGCTGATATTTGTTATTATAAACATATCTGCTATGCCTGTGATGTAAGTTAGGCATATTATAAGAAAATCAACAAAAATACATTTGAATACAGTCTTTTTAAATGTACTCTTTTCAGTTGCAAAAATCACAAAGGCAAATAGACAAATGTGCTTTATTACTTGGGCAAATATGTAGTTGTAATCGTATTCGTTAACAGGGAAGTAGGTGAAATTATAAGCGAAAATTTCATAAAACAAGGTAAAGCCGAACGACATCAAAAGTGTTGTAAAAGTATTGAACCTGTCTTTATAAAGCGAATGAACAATTACAAAATGCGAAAACGCACGAATAGCAACCAAAACCCAAAACCATATTGTAAAGCCGCTTAACATAACTGTTTGAAACATATTTTTACCTCAGTTTTCTACAAAAGATTTATATTCATTTATCATTTTGCTGTATGAAGAACGGGAAATTGTAATTTCCGTGTTATCGCTCAAAATGTATTTGTGCCACTTAAATGCAACAATGTAGTGAAAATTTACCGCATAGCTTCTGCTGCACTGCTGAAAATTAATTCCTACTTTTTTGATTATGTCACCGAACTTTGCGACAGTCGTTATTTCTTTACCGTTTGCAAAATGAAAAACAGTCGTTTTGTTTTGTGCTTCAAAATATAAAACATCTTTAAGATTGATTAATAAGTTTAACTTGTTTGGTAAGGTTACTATCAGTTTTTGCTTCTTGCTTTTTAACGACTTAATGCAGTTATCAAGGCACTGCTCAATATGCTTGTCGGTCATTTTTATTTTGTCTATATACCAGTCGGGCTTGATATTAGAAATGTTATATATTTCGCCGGGAAAAGAAGTAATAATTACTGTCTGAAGTACCCCCCCATTTTTTTGCGCTCCTGCCTCGGCTAATTTGTTTATCATATTTTCACCGTTTATCATAACATCAAGAAAAAGTATGTCCGCCGTTTCTTTTTCTTCTTCAAGTTCTTCAAAATTGCTGAGTGTGCCGATTTCAAAATCAGTATTAAGCTTTTCACCTGCATTTTTTATCTTTTCGCTAAGCAAATTGCAAAACTTTTCGTCATCATCGCAAATGAGTATTTTAGTCATTTCTTTTCTCCTCTTTTTATTTGTTTATATTTTAACATAATTTGCTGTAAATGTCTTTACAAAATTCTGCATTTCACACCCCAAACAGAGCAAAACACACCGTTTTTGTTTACTTTCGCGCTTTTAGGTGATATGCTTTTGATGTATTAATTTATATTTTTTAGGAGACAGAGAGATGAAAAAATTTTTTAGCTTAATCTTGTCATTTGTTATGGTTTTGTCGGTCTTTTCCGGTATGACAATAACGGCACAAGCGGCGAATAACCCGTATCCATATAAAGAGAGCGTAAATGAAAATTGTACAGCCTATTGCTGGCAAAGAACATATAATAAATTAGGTATTGCACTTCCTGATTGGGGTTGGGCTCAAGAGTGGTATGATAACGCTAAAAAACAGGGTTACCCGGTTTCAGATACTCCGAGTGCCAATTTTATAGCTGTTTATGGTCCTACAGCAAGTAGCGGCAGTCCCGGACATGTTGCTTTTGTTGAATCTGTCAGTGGTAGTAAAATGAAATATTCCGAAGGTGGACATAAAGGTAAATATTATTCGGGTGAAACCACTTGGGTGAAAAAAGGTCAATATACTGACAACGGATACGGCAGTGCTTATAGACGCCAGTGCTTAGGCTATATAAACCCGAAAAAAGGTGGTAGTAGCGGCACAACAACCACAAAGGTAACAGTTAAATTTAACGGCAACGGCGGTACTGTTAAGGGTACTTCTTCGTTTTCTATCGACAAGGGCAAGAGCCTCGGCGAAAGCTGGCCGAGCTGCACAAGAACAGACGGTTATGTTTTCAAAGGCTGGTATAATAACGCAAACGGTGTAAAATGCGCTCAGGATACCGTTTTTAATTCAAACACAACTTTGTCTGCACGCTGGGAATATGCAGATACTCCGTTTATTAACGGCGGCGCATATGTTATAAGAGCGCTTCACAGCGGACTTTATCTTCAGCCTGATTCTTCAAGCGACAGAAGTCCTGTTAAGCAAAGAGCGTATACCGGCAATGCAAATCAAATTTGGCGACTTGAAAAAGACGGCGCATATTATTTGCTTCATACTGCAAACGGCGACAATGTGCTTGATATGACCGACGGTAAGTCAAATCTAAAAACAGCTTTGCAGATTTATCACAAAACGGCAAGTGATAATCTTCGCTTTGCATTTTTGTATGCGTCAAGCTCGGCGGCAGTCAAAAATGCCAATGTTGCAATAAGTTCTGCGCAGTTTGTTTCAATTCATTCAAAGTCAACGGGCAGAGCGCTTGATGTGGCAGGAACAACTTCGGGCGACGGCGCTCAGCTTCAAACTTATTATTATTTGGCAGACGAAAGAGCAAACAACAAAAACCAAGTATTTGCCGTTGAAGAATATACAAAAAGGCGAGTTTGGTTTAAAAATAACCTTTCAAATAACTATTTGGCTTCAACAGTTGACAGCGACGCTTCAAGCCGCTTTATTTCAAGGGATACTTCTGCAGTTGAAGTCAAAGTAAACGCTCCTCAAAGAGCGCTTACAATCACGGCTAAAAAAGCGGGTTCAAGCGGCAAAGATATGCAGTTTTCCGTTGGTATGAACGGTTCTCGCAATTACGATTTTGCAAAAGCGGACACTAGCACAAAAACTATTGTTTTCAGAGCCAAGTCAACCGTTAACGGCGCAAAGCTTAATTTCCGCTGGGGATATGATTCCACAACTCCTATCGCTACCGCAACCCTTTCAACAAATTGGCAAACTTATACTCTTGCGCTTCCTCGTACTCAAAATTCGGGCAGTAATCTTCACCCTTGGGTTGACCGTGCATGCACAATTCAAATGGATAACCTTGCTATTGTTGACGACACAAATGATTACGATATCGGTGTAACCGGCGGCGGTTTCTATAAAGATTATTACGGCAAATATACTCTTACAGAAGCAGATTTACCTCAACCTACCGAAACAAAAGCAGATTGCCATTTCACAGGCTGGTACACAAAGTGTGTCGGCGGAGAAAAGGCAACTTCGGTAAATGTTCTCGACGGTAATGTAAATCTTTATGCCCATTGGGAAAACCATAGCTGGAGTGTGGCAAATGTTGTTGCACCGACTTGTACCGAGGGCGGATATACTGTTTTAGCTTGTCCTTGCGGAGCTACGAATATTATTGACAGAACAAGTGCAATCGGTCACAATTTTTCAAACAATACTCCTAATTGTTATAACTGCGGTACGCCAAACCCTAATTATGTAGCGCCGGCGGCACCTGCTCCTCAACCGGCAGCGACTGAACCTGCATATGTTGCACCTGTAACACCTGTCGATAATTCGGCAAACGAGGCTCCGTCATATCAACCTGCCGCATCACCTACAACAAATACCACAAAGGCAAAAAAGACTTCAAAGCCTAAGTCTGCAAAGTTTAAGAAAGTGAAAGGGTCTAAAAAGGCAATAACTTTCACTTGGGCAAAGGTTAAAGGCGTCAGCGGTTATCAAATTCAACTTGCTACCGATAAGAAGTTTAAAAAGAATAAGAAAACCGTAACAATCAAAAAGCAAAAAACGACTAAAAAAACAGTTAAAAAACTCAAGGCTAAGAAAAAATATTATGTTCGTATTCGTACATATAAAACAGTTGACGGCAAGAAAGTTTACTCCTCTTGGTCAAAGGCTAAGACAGTTAAAACTAAATAAGCAAAAGAAAAGGAGAACCGAAAGGCTCTCCTTTTTGTAGTATAAATTATAGTTTGCGTCATTACAAACTCCGTATCACTCGTGATGAATTTCAAATTACAGATTAAAGAGATTCGTCTGAAATGTACAGAGTTTATGACGACGCAAACTATAATTTACCTTACCAATTCAATTTCATCAAGTGGCGCAATATCAAGGCTTTTTAAATAATCTTTCGCCTTTGCAAGATTTTCTTTATCCGCGTAAACCTGCGGCTTATGTGCGTCAAGACCGATGACAACATCGTTGCCGACTTCCTTAACAATTTGCCAAAAATCAGGGTTAGGGTAGTTTCTCTTTGCCGTGAAGCCCAAAAAGTTGAATTCAAGCGGAATACCAATCTTTTTAAGCTCAGTTGCAAGATACCTTATTTTAGCCTTGTAAACATTTTTGTCACCCTTAAATTTAATCAAATCAGGGTGGGCAACATAAGTGAAAAGCCCGCTTTTTGCGCCTAATATTACTTGACTTATATATTTGTCTAAAACCGCAACAGACTCGGTAACTGCACCTGAATATTTCGCATATTCTTCGTATTCATTGTCTGTAAAATGCTGACCTAAAATCAAATAATCATAGTTAAAACTCTTTAAAAATTCGATTTCTTCGTCAATAAGCTTTGGATAATATTCAAGTTCAAAGCCGAGCTTAATGTCAATCTTGCCTTGATATTTATTTTTAAGAGCGTTAACACTGTCGGCGTAATCTTTTGTGTCATTCGGAAGCATCCTGAAACTGCTTACATATCCGCTCGGGAAAAGGTACGGCGCATGGTCTGAAAATCCGATAGTGTCATATCCGTTTTTAATTGCCTGCAAAACATAATCTTCGTCGCTGCCCTCAGCGTGGTGGCAACGAAATGTGTGCGTGTGAAAATTATACATTTACTTTACACTTTCAATAAACTTAATAAAGCCTTTTTTGCCATCTTCATCTCGTGAATAAACGCCGCATTGCTCAAGAATAGCAGTAAACACAATGCCGATTTCCTGCTGTAAAATTTCTTCGCAGTTATCCTCATTAATGTCGTATTTATTCATAATCATTTCAGCCCATTCCTTGTGGCTTGCGATAGCTTCGATAGACGCTATATCTTTGCCGCTTAGCATTGCGTCTTTAAGAAGCGCCATTTCATTTTTAAGCCTGCTTGGAAGAACTGCAAGACCCATAACCTCAATAAGACCGATATTTTCTTTCTTAATGTGGTGATATTCAGGGTGCGGATGATAATAGCCGAGCGGACACTCCTCGGTAGTAATGTTGTTTCTAAGCACTAAATCAAGTTCAAACTTACCGTTTCTCATCCTTGCGATAGGGGTGATTGTGTTGTGCTTTTCACCGTCGGTTTCAGCATAAATAAACGATTCCTCATCTGTATAGCTTCTCCAGTCGGTAAGTATTTTATTTGCAAGTTCAACAAGCTTTGCCTTGTCCTTTGAAGCAATGCGGATAACACTCATAGGCCACTTAACTATGCCGGCTTCAACATCTTCAAAACCGCTGAACTTAACCTCTGTTTCAATCGGTGCTTTAGCCATAGCAAATTCGTAGTTGCCGCCCTGGAAATGCTCGTGAGTAAGAATAGAACCGCCTACGATAGGCAAATCTGCATTTGAACCGATAAAATAATGAGGGAAAAGCTCAATAAAATCAAGAAGCTTTTCAAATGCACCCTTGTCAATTTTCATCGGGGTGTGCTCAGCGTTAAATACTATGCAGTGCTCATTGTAGTAAACATACGGTGAATACTGCATAAAAAACGGAGTGTTTGCAAGGGTCATAGGAATAATTCTGTGGTTTTGACGGGCAGGGTGGTTAATTCTTCCTGCGTAGCCCTCGTTTTCCTTGCAAAGCAAACATTTAGGGTATGAAGCCGATTTCATTTTAAGTGCAGCGGCGATAGCTTTCGGGTCTTTTTCAGGCTTTGAAAGGTTAATTGTAATGTCAATGTCGCCGTACTCGGTATTTGTTATCCATTTCAAATCGTTCTTGATTCTGTATCTTCTTATGTAGTTACTGTCCTGACTTAATTTGTAGTAAAAGTCGGTAGCCTCTTTCTGTGACTTTTCATAAAGCGACTTGAATTTTTTAATAACATCGCTCGGTCTCGGAGTGATAAGACCCATAATCTTTGTGTCAAAAAGGTCACGGTAAACAACGCTGTCCTCGCAAAGACCGTTTTGAATAGCGTAGTCAAGGATAACAGCCAAGATTTTTTCAAGGTCGTTCTCCTTCGTTTCGCTTTCTTCAAAAGAATCAATTTTGAGCGCTTCGCAAATTTCGTTTACAGCCCAAATTTCATCCTCTTTTTCAATCATCTCATTGTCGATTGCATACTTAACCAATGACTTAATAGCTTCAAAAATGTTCATGGCAGTTTCCTTCTCCAAATTTTGTCCTATATATTATAATATTACTTTGTATTATTTTCAATAATAAATGTTGAGTTTTGTCGATTTTTCCAAAATTTATTGTGACATATTGAAATTGCAAATGATGTTATGCTATGCTAAAATTGTAAACGAGGTGATATTATGGATAATTTGAAACTTTTTGATAATAAATCGGATAATTATGTCAGCGCTCGACCGAGTTACGCACCGGCTTTGCTTGATAAACTTTGCGAATACGGCTTGAACAGTGAAAAAATTGTTGCCGATATAGGTTGCGGTACGGGTATTTTTTCTCGTCAGCTTTTGGAAAAGGGTGCAACTGTTTACGGCGTTGAACTTAACGACGAAATGCGCCAAAAAAGCATTGCTATCCTTTCAAATTATGACAAATTCATCAGTGTTAATGCTAGCGCCGAAGCAACTACTTTGCCTGATAACAGCGTTGATTTTATCACTTGCGCCCAGTCTTTTCATTGGTTTGATGAACCAAAATTCAAGCTTGAAGCTAAACGAATATTGAAGCAAAACGGTGTAGTCGCACTCATTTGGAATATGCGTGATACGAACGATAAAAGTTTGATTGACCTTGCAAATTTAACCGCAAAGCATTGCAAAAACTTTAAAGGCTTTAACGGTGGCACAAGAGTTACCAAAGAAGAAATTGACGCATTTTTTGACGGCAAATATGACTATTTTGAATTTGATAACCCGCTCGATTACACCCTTCAAAAATTCATAAAACGCTGCCTTTCATCTTCTTATGCCCCAACCGAAACCGATGCCTCATACTCCCCGTATGTAGAAGATGTAAAATCATTTTTTGCTAAATATAACAAAAACGGAATCTATACCATGCCAAATAAATCAGCACTTTATGTCGGTAGGATATAAATAGGAATTATTATGATGAGCATAGAAAAAATCAACAGAAAAGAATTAAACCAAGTTGCAGTTGATTTGTTAGACTTCCTTTTACGAAACAGATGAAAAAATATGAAATACTCCCAAAACAACGAAAAACAGCCATTTCTTTTATAACTTGAAATGACTGCTTTTTAATTTAGCGCTGTATTTTCATCCTGCCTTCCGTTCGTAAGTGGTCAATAAATGGTCAAAAGTATAATGAATGACAGTAATCTTTTCTTT
>CAVKLC010000066.1:0-7797 GCA_963657005.1 bacterium
GGCAGTACCCTCGTACAGCACCCTTCCCTAAAAATCCAATTCTGACTACTTCTTCGCAACCTCAATCTTCCTGACCTTTTTTGCTTCCCTCTGACGAGGGTGATTCCCCACAGTGTGGGGAAATGTCACGCAGTGACAAAAGGGACGGCTTCCGTAGAAGGTGGCGGCTTCGCCGTCGATAGGAGAGAATGGCGAACTGCGTTCGCTCGCTAAACTATAATTTATAGAACAAATTGAATCATTCGTCTTGAAACAGATAATATAATGTGATAAAATTAAAAGAAAATAATATTCCTAAAAAGGAGGCAAAAATATGCAAATGACTTTTCGCTGGTTCGGTAAGGACCTTGATACAGTTTCGCTTGAGCAAATCAAGCAGATTCCGGGCGTAGTCGGCGTTGTGCCTGCGCTTCATTATCTCCCTGCGGGCGAAGCATGGGAAATGGAAGATGTGCAGAAGATGTACGACGAAATTACTGCTGCCGGTCTTACTATGGAATGTATCGAAAGCGTTAATGTTCACGAGGATATCAAGCTTGGTTTGCCTACTCGTGACAAACTTATTGAAAATTACAAAACTTCTATTCGCAATCTTTCAAAAGTCGGTGTTAAGGTAATATGCTACAACTTTATGCCGGTATTTGACTGGACAAGAACGGACCTTTATATGCCGCTTCCTGACGGCTCTACCTGCCTTAGCTATGACGGCAAGCAGGTTGAGGGCAAGTCACCTGAGGATATGTTCAAGGAGATTGACGACAACTCAAACGGTTATGCTATGCCCGGTTGGGAAACCGAAAGAATGGGCGAAATTAAAGAACTTTTTGCCAAGTACAAGGGTGTAACGGCTGACGATTTGTGGGAAAATCTTAAATATTTCCTTGAAGCTATTATGCCTACTTGCGAAGAATGCGATGTTAAAATGGCTATTCACCCGGATGATCCGCCGTGGGGCATTTTCGGTCTTCCGAGAATTATTACAGGCAAAGAAGCAGTTGAAAAGCTTCTTAATATGGTTCCGAGCAAGTATAACGGTCTTACTCTTTGCACAGGTTCGCTCGGTGCAAGTCCTAAAAATGATATGGTTGAAATTATTAAAACAGCAGGCGACAGAATTTATTTTGCTCATCTTCGCAATGTTTCAATCAACGACCAATGGTTTAATGAAACTGCTCACGAAAGTGCTTGCGGTTCACTCGATATGTATGAAATTGTTAAAGCGCTCCAGGAAGTTGGTTTTGACGGATATATCCGCCCTGACCACGGCAGAATGATTTGGGGTGAGGTTGCGCGTCCGGGTTACGGTCTTTATGACAGAGCGCTCGGCGTAAGCTACCTTAACGGACTGTGGGAAGCAGTTGAAAAAAGCGGAAAGGAAAAGTAAACACTATGTTTAATCATGAAAATTTAAAAGGTAAAGTAGCTGTTGTAACAGGCGGCGGCGGTGTTCTTTGCGGCGCTTTTGCAAAGGCTCTTGCTAAGCAGGGTTGCAAGGTTGCAGTGCTTGACCTTAATGAGGAAGCTGCTCAAAAATGTGCAGACGAAATTAATGCCGACGGCGGCGAAGCTATTGCAGTAGGCTGTAATGTTCTTGAACTCGATTCTATGGAAAACGCACGCAAGGTTATCAATGAAAAAATCGGTACTTGCGACATTCTTTTAAACGGTGCGGGCGGTAACAACCCAAAGGGTACAACTACTAAGGACACTCTTGAAAAGATTGACCTTGTTCAAAAGGATGAAAATGTTAAAACATTCTTCGACCTTGACCCTAACGGTATCAGCTTTGTATTTAACCTTAACTTCCTCGGCACACTTATTCCTACTCAGGTTTTTGCCAAGGATATGGCTGAAAAGGAAAAGGGCACAATCATTATGGTAACATCAATGAATGCGTTCAGACCGCTTACCCGTATTCCTGCTTACAGTGCCGCTAAAGCCGCTGTTAAGAACTTTACAGAGTGGATGGCTGTTCACTTTGCTCCTCTTGGTATCAGAGTTAATGCTATTGCTCCGGGCTTTTTCTCAACAAAGCAGAATGCAACTCTTCTTTGGAATGAGGACGGTACTCCTACTGAGAGAACAGGCAAAATTCTTGCCGCAACTCCTATGGACAGATTCGGCGAGCCTGAGGAACTTGAGGGCACACTTCTTTTTCTTTGCGACGATACTTATTCGGGTTTCATTACCGGTGTAAATATTCCTGTTGACGGCGGTTTCAATGCTTATTCAGGTGTATAAATTTAAAAAAGTATTTTGGGCGGGTTGGTTTCAATTCGTCCTTTTTTCAAATCAGGTGGAAAGATGGGAAATACTAAAAAGAAAAAAATAATTGTATCGGTAATTTGCGCTTTGCTTGCAATAATAATTGCAGTGACGCTTTATATCGGCTTCGGCGTTATAGGCACAAATGAAAAGCGCTTATACCCTCAAAGCGAGAGCGTGAGCGCAAACAAGGACGGAAGTAATGTGACCGTTCTTGATGATAACGCAACATATCAAACCGTTAACGGCTTTGGCGCTTCCGCTTGTTGGTGGAGCCAAGATGTCGGTGCTTGGGACAATGCAGACGAGGTTATGCAGGCTCTTTATGACAAGGATAAGGGTATCGGTCTTAATATTTATCGTTATAACCTCGGCGCAGGTTCAAAGGATGATACTCATATTTTGACTGAAAACAGAAGAACAGAATGTTTCTTAAATGCCGACGGCACATATAATTTTGACGCTGACGCAAACGCTCAAAACTGTCTCTCCCTTGCAAAAAAATATGCAGGCAAAGATATGAGAGTTACTTTGTTTTCAAATTCTGCTCCCGTTTATTTAACCAAAAATGGTGCGGCTTACTGCACTGCATATAAGAGTGATGACGAGCCGTGGATATCAAATCTTGATAAGTCAAAATATAACGATTTTGCAGATTTTTGCTACAACAGCGCCGAATATTTTGTAAACAAAGGCTACCGTGTAACAAGCGTTTCACCGATTAATGAACCGCAGTATAACTGGGCGGCTTGGTATAATGACGATAACACATATTCTGTAAATCAAGAGGGTTGCTATTATTCAAAATATGAGGCGTGCGACCTTTTAAAAGTTTTCGTTAAAAAGTTTAACAAGTCGGAGCTTGACAAAAAAGGTGTAAAAGTTTCTATGTTTGAATCGGGTGCTATGGAAGGCGCTGATTCAACAACTATGGCTTATATGGACTGTATTTTGGGCAGAGGATCAAAGTATGTTTTTAAAAATGCTAAGCTTAGAAAATATTTTGACGAGGTTAGTATGCATTCATACTGGTCGTCAACCGAAACAAAAGAAGCAACCGCACAAGCTATGGCAAAAAAATATTCAAGCTATAATGTTGCTTCAACCGAATATTGCCAAATGACGAATGATGAAAACAGCGGTGTGTTTGATTCTATAGCAAAAGAGAAAAACGGTACAAACGGCACAACTATCAAGTACGGTGTTGCTATGGCAAACAAAATTATCGACGATTTAAACATTATGAATGCGACCGAATGGGACTGGTGGACTGCTTGTTCATACGGCACATATACCGACGGTCTTATTTATCTTGACGAGGATAACCACGAAAAGCTTGACTTTTCAAAAAGATATTATTGCCTCGGCAACTTTTCAAAATTTATTAACGAGGGTGCGGTAAGAATAGCCTGTTCTTCGGGTGTTGCAAATGTTAAAAGCACGGCTTTTGTTAATGAAGATAATTCAACCGTTGTTGTTTATGTAAATAATAACGAAAAAAAAGTTAAAACCAAACTCGATGTAAACGGCGATTACACGGTTTACACAACGGATAAGGATAACGATATTGCAAAAACCGATTTTGGAACTGCCGAAAATTTGAGCGTTTCACTTCCTGCCAACAGCGTTGTAACAGTCGTTTTTGAATAATATGTATAACGAAACACCTCAAAGGTAATACTACCCTTGAGGTGTTTTTTATGGCTACAAAAGATAAACCAAATAATAAAAATTTAAAAGCGTTATTTTCCGTCATCTGCCTTTGCATTGTTGCACTCGGCTTGATTGTTTATTTTTCCACTCAGTCGTCAAACACGACAGATGTTAACGAAGCAACAACCGTTGTTGAAACAACCAAGGCAAAGACTACGGTAAAAGCGAGCGAAACAACAACATTTCCTACTACTGTCGCAAAAACAGAACCGCAAACAACTAAAAAAGCGGATAAAAACAAAGCTACAACCGTAACCACCACAGAAGTGTCAACTATGGCATCATCTGACACAAATGTTCCGTACAAATCGTTTTACAAGTACCCTTGCGACGAAACCGTACTCCTCGGTTACAGCGAAGAACTTGTTAAAAACAAAACGATGAACGATTATAGGGCGCATACGGCGGTTGACTTTAAGGCGGCGGCAGGCAGTAAAGTTGTTGCGATTAACGACGGACTTGTGCTTGATGTTGAAAAAGATGCAATGCTCGGCACAGTTGTTGAGATTGACCACGGCGGCAAGCTTGTTGCAAGGTACTGCGGAATGGATACCGTCAATGTGGCAAGGGGAGATTATGTAACTATCGGTGAAACGCTCGGTACACTCGGCACGGTACAGTTTGAAGCAGACGACGAAGCGCATCTTCATTTTGAAACCTTGCTTGATAACAAATATGTTAACCCGCTTGATGTAATGGGTAAGACAGAATGATAAATTATAGTTTGCTGTTGTGAATAAGCAGCTATATCAGTGCTTGACACCCTCAACGATTCGTTTCTTAATGATAAAACTTTTTTATTACTCACAACCATTCTTTTGGTTGCAAAAGAACGGTTGCGCCAAGAAAACAAATCAAGGGGAGTGATGCTTGGCGCATCAAGTCCCCTTGATAATCCCCTCTACAAGGTGCGTGACTGTGTCACGGTAATGATATCTATTTCAATATTTTAGGCTCCTTTTGCTAAACTATAATTTACAACAACAAAACCGGGACGAACTATATTCGCCCCGGTTTTGTTTACTGATTATTTTCGTCTGTATTTGAATATGACGGATACTCGCCGCTTTGTACAGGTTTGTTCTCTTTCGGAGATTCTGCATTTTGCGGATGGTATGCATACTGCTGCGTAGTATCATCGGTCTTAGGTTCTTCGCTTTGAGCCTGAGCTTCGCTGTTTTGTGCAGGGTTATAATAATAGCTTGCGCTGTTTTGTGAAGTCTGCTCATTTTGGTAGCTTTGCTCGTTGTTTACATTTGGGTTGTAATAACCTGCGTTGCCGCCAAAACCGTATTTCTGAGCTTTTTCCTCCTGAGTAAGGAAATCATCTTCTGTAATTCTGCCCTCCTGCAATGCTCTTATTTTGAAGTTTTCATAATAAAGAGCCTGAGTTGTGAAATAGTAAGGAATTACATAAATGCTTGCGATACCGCAGGTGATTGCACAAAGAAGCCCCCATCCGATAAAGCTGAGGTCAAGAGCAAAAAGTTCGCCCCTGTTGCCGACAACCATCTTTTTGGAAAGCTTGAGAGCCTCTGTTGGCTTCATATTCGGGTTTTCACACATAATTTGATATGCAAAGTATGTGCTGTAGTTGTACACAATACCCGGAATGATAAGAAGTATCGACCAAAGTGTTGTAAATAAATTTCTTAAAATGAAAATTATAATTTTGTGACCGTAGCTTGCGTCAAAAGAAGTTTTAAAAATATTCTTAATTTCTTCGCCAAGCTTAAATTCTTCATTAGGGTCACGCTTAACAAGAGTTACATATAAACCGCAAAGCGAAATAAGAAGCGGCGAAAGAATAATTGAAAGAATAGTAAGACTTCTTGCACCGATAGTTGACGGAGTGAGTGCAGTTTTAATGCTCAAATTTGTAAGCTTACTTGCATCATTGTTTGAATAGCTTTGGTTGCTGTTTTGACCGAAGTTTTCAATCGGATTGTCAGAAGCGTCGCCGCCGTAATTGAAACTGCTCGAATCGTTACTGCTGTCACCGCCGTTGAAATATTTAAAAAAGTCATCCGGCGTGTTTTGACCCGATTGATTGTCGCTGTAGCTGTTATCGTTACTCGGACCGAAAAGCTCGTCACTGCTTGAATACAAAGTTACGCCGGTTGTAATGCCGTTAACAAGAATCAATACTATCGCACTGATTAAAAATAAGACAAATACTTTGTTTTTGATGATTTGCTTAGCTTGTGATTTAACTAAGCTTCTGTCGATGTTGTTCATAACTTTATCCTCCTTTGGATAAATTAAAACTCAACTTTTTCCTCGATGAAGTTAACAAGTTCGTCAATCGGAAGTCTTACCTGATCCATAGTGTCACGGTCACGAACTGTTACGCAGTTATCCTCAACCGAATCAAAGTCGTAAGTGATGCAGTAAGGAGTACCGATTTCATCCTGACGGCGATATCTCTTACCGATTGAGCCTGCGTCGTCATAGTCGATATTAAATTTCTTTGAAAGAGCGGCAAAAACTTCTGTAGCCTGCTCGTTAAGCTTTTTTGAAAGAGGGAGAACAGCTGCCTTAAACGGAGCGATAGCAGGGTGGAAGTGCATAACAACTCTCTTGTCGTTCTTTTCTTCATCAAGAACTTCCTCGTCATAAGCTTCGGTGAGAAGTGCTAAGAACAAACGCTCAACACCGAGTGACGGCTCAATAACATAAGGAACATACTTTTCGCCTGTGGTTTGGTCAAAGTATTCAAGGTTCTTGCCGCTTGTGTTGATGTGCTGGGTAAGGTCGTAGTCTGTTCTGTCAGCAACACCCCAAAGTTCACCCCAACCAAATGGGAATTTGTATTCAAAGTCGGTTGTGGCTTTAGAATAGAAGCAAAGTTCCTCTTGGTCGTGGTCACGAAGTCTGAGGTTATCCTTGCTGATGTTAAGAGAATAAAGCCAATCACGGCAGAAACTTCTCCAATAATCAAACCATTCAAGGTCGGTGCCAGGCTTGCAGAAGAACTCAAGTTCCATCTGCTCAAATTCTCTTACACGGAAGATGAATTTACCCGGTGTAATTTCGTTACGGAAAGATTTGCCGACCTGAGCAACACCGAAAGGAATCTTCTTTCTTGTTGTTCTTTGAACATTTGTAAAGTTAACAAAGATACCCTGAGCTGTTTCAGGACGAAGATAAATTTCGTCCTTAGCGTCTTCTGTTACACCTTGGAAAGTCTTAAACATAAGGTTGAACTGGCGAATATCGGTAAAGTTGTGAGCGCCGCAGTTAGGGCAAGGAATGTTGTGCTCTTTAATGTAGTTTGACATTTCCTCGTTGCTCCAACCTGCAACATTTGTGCCGTCAAAGCTTTCAATCAAATCGTCTGCTCTGTGCCTTGTTTTACATTCGCAACAGTCCATAAGAGGGTCGGAGAAACCGCCGAGGTGACCTGAAGCAACCCATGTTTGAGGGTTCATAAGAATAGCGCTGTCAAGACCTACATTGTATGGGTTTTCCTGAATGAACTTCTTCCTCCAGGCTTTCTTGATATTTTCTTTAAGCTCAACGCCGAGCGGACCGTAATCCCATGTATTTGCAAGACCGCCGTAGATTTCAGAACCTGGGTATACAAAACCTCTGCCCTTGCAAAGAGCTACAAGCTGGTCTAATGTTTTTTCTGAATTATCCATTATATTTTCCTCCATTAGTTATATACACTTTATTTTACTATGTTTTTATTAAGAAGTCAAATATAATATGTTAAATTATAGTTTATATACAATGTGGCGTAAGCCGTCAACCTCTTTCTCATACAAAATTTGACGCACCACTGAACATTAAATTTTGAAAAGGAGGAGCAACGCA
>CAVKLC010000067.1:0-7345 GCA_963657005.1 bacterium
GGCTATCTAAAATAGAAAAATCACCGTAGGGGCGAACTGCGTTCGCCCGCTAAACTATAATTTATCATTATCAACTTTAACTCTATACTTCTTCCTTTTAAATTCAAAATCGTAAAGTTCGATATCTCTTTCTTCCTTGACAAATAATACCAACTATGCTATAAATATTTTATCAGCAAAAACTGATTAAAGATGAATACCCGTTCCCATTCCGAACACGGTCGTTAAGCTCTTGCGTTTGCAAGGGCTTTATTTTTTACTTGAAAGGAGAGGGAGATGATGTTTCCGTACAAAAAAATTGCAGATATAGGTTGCCCGGGTTCGGGGAAAACTACTTTTTCAAAAAAGCTTGCCGCCATAACAAATTTGCTGCATTATAATTTAGATATGCTTTATTGGAAGCCGGACGCAAGCCATTTGAGCAGAAGTAAATTTAAATTCAAACAAGAGCAAATTATAGATAAAGAAAAATGGATAATTGACGGCAATTTCAAAAGAACGCTTGAAATCAGAATTAAAAATGCAGAGCTTATCTATTTCCTCGATTTACCGGTTGATACTTGTATTCAAGGTGTAACAACAAGGAAAAGGGAGAAAGATTTTCCGTGTGCTTTGCCTGTAAATGAAGAATTGATAAATGATGTTAAAAATTACAATTCTGTTTGCAAGCCTATTGTTTTATCCCTGTTTGAAAAATATCCAAATAAAAAGGTTATAACCTTTACTTCACATTTGCAAATTGACGAATATATTGAAAAATTGGAGGTACAGTATGGAACTTTGGGATGCGTATGACGAAAATAAAAATTCCTTAGGTTATACGACTGAGCGTGAAAAGTTTTATTCGTATAAAACCGAATATCATATTGTAGTTCATATTTGGATAAAAAACAGCAAAAATGAATTTTTAATTCAACAGCGCAGTGTAAATAAGACAAACCCTTTAAAATGGGCTTGGACAGGCGGCTCTGTTTTGGCGGGTGAAAGCAGTCTTGACGGTGCAATCAGAGAGGTTAGGGAAGAACTCGGATTAAACCTTGATAAAGAAAAAATGATGCTTTTTACTTCTTTTAAAAGAAGCGCTTACAGAGATTTTGTCGATGTTTATTTGTACGAATGCGATGTCAATGTTTCAAATTTAATTCTTCAAAAAGAAGAAGTTAATGCAGCAGCTTGGTTGACAAAACAAAAAATTCACCAAATGATATCATCCGGTGAATTTGTAAATATTGAAAATTCGCAATATGTTTTAAAACTGTTATAATTTTAGAGCTGTATGGGTCGGCGTCCTCGACGACCCGCTAAAAAATTAAACTACTATAAAAAATGGGCGAACTATCTGTTCGCCCGTTTGCTATTTATTCTCTTTTTTATCAAGCAATTTAATTGCTTCTTTTGACATAGGAATAAGTACAATTAAATTGATAATCGTCATAAGACCTATACCTACATCGCCGAGGTCCCAAACAATGGTGTATGCCTGCAAACCGCCTACAAAAAGCATAACAAGTGCTATGATTTTATAAAGTGTTTGGCTCCACCAATTATTGCCGCAGATGTATGCCACATTACTCCTTGCATAAAAAAGAATACCGAGGAATGTTGAAAAGCTGAATAAGAATAAAATCACTGCAACAAAAATTGTACCGAAAGAGCCGAGATGGTAGTTCATTGCGCATTGCAAAAGGTCCATACCCTGCAAGCCTTTAGTTATATCTTCAGGAACGAGAAGCATAATCACAGCAGTGCAGGTGCAAATAACAATAGTGTCAATAAGTACACCGAGTGACTGAACCATACCAACAGTTTCAGGCTTTTTTCCCTCAGCAGCAGCTGCCGCGCAAGGAGCAGAACCCGAGCCGGCTTCGTTTGAAAAAAGCCCTCTTTTTATACCGTTCATAAGCACTGCACCGAAGCCGCCGCCTGCAACCTGTTTAATACCGAATGCTTCTTTAAATATTCTGTCAAATACGCTTGGCATTAATGTAATATTTTTAACAATAATAAATATTGTAATTACAAAATATAATACTGCCATTATCGGAACTACAACATCAAGAAACTTGACCGTAGCATTTTTCCTTAAAACAATTACTGCGGCAATGGCTACAAGTACAACTGTTGTATAAATCGGCGGAATCGAAAATGCATTTTTGAAAGCGGAAGTAACAGAATTACTGACTACCTGACTGATGCCGCACCAACAAACTAAACCGAAAAATGCAAACAGCAAAGCTAAAACAGATTTCTTAATCTTTTTCTTTCTTTTTTGCTCAACAAAGTCGTGAATGTAATATGCAGGACCGCCGTGATAACCGCCGTAAAGCGGGTCGTTCTTTTTGTGAAGCTGAGCAAGTGTGCCCTCGGCATAAGCGGTTGAAGCGCCTAAAAATGCAGATACCCACATCCAAAATACAGCGCCTGCGCCGCCTACGGATATTGCCGCAACTACGCCTACGAGATTGCCCATACCTACTCTTGTTGCAGTTGAAACAATCAGTGTTTGAAATGTTGAAAGACTGCTCTTGTCGTCCTTTTTCTCTCCAACGGCTCTAATCATCTGCGGCAGTTTGCGAATAGGCATAAACCTTGTCCGAATTGTGAAATAAATACCGGCAGGAATAAGCAAAATAACGAGCAGAGGGATACCTATAACAGTTCCCTTAATGTTCAGTGTAATCAAATCTCCCCAAAGAAAGTTGTACACCGTTTCAATTAGATTAGACATAATTTTCCCCTTAAATATATCAGTTATAATAGTATACCATAATTTAAGGAAGACTTCAACGATTTAAAGCTTTTAATAAGAAAAGAAAGCGCCGGGCAAAAACCTGACGCTTAACAATTTGATTATTGTTTTTTTAAAGCACGCTCTAACCAAACAGCACCTAAGTCAAGTGCGTTGAAAAGACCGTCCTTTTCACTCTTTTTAATTATTTTTTCCTTTGGTGATGTAACAGTAGGGTCGGTATTAATAAGCTGAATTGCAACTTTGCCCGAAACTTTAAGACCCTTAACATTCTCGTCGCTGAGAATTCTAAGGCAAATTACATATGGGTCGCTCATACTGCCATAGTAAATTGTACTGCCGCATCTAACCAAAGGCTTACCTTTGTATTCAAGGAACTTTTCCTTTTTATTATCTGCCAAAGATAACCCTCCTTCGTTTTAGTCGAGATAAGACTTTACCATTGCAGCCAAAAGCTCATCACGGTCAAGGCGCCTTATTAAACTCCTTGCGTTGTTGTGAGTGGTAATATAAGTCGGATCTTCCGAAAGAATATAACCCACTATTTGGTTAATAGGGTTGTAACCCTTTTCCTGCAATGCATCAAAGACCTCTGTTAAGGTTTCTTTCATAACATCCTCGTGATCGTCACCAATTCTAAATGTCATAGTTTTATCAGTCATGGTAAAGTCACCTCCCTGTAAAGCATTATATTCTAATTATATACATATTCAACCAAAATTACAATACCTTTTTTTAATTTATATTGCAAAAATACTTGACTTAGTACACTTTTTTGGTTTATAATCTTTGTAATAAATGAAATGCAATGACTGAGTGGCTTTGCCACAGTAGGCGATAAAGCAATTATTTTCAGAGAATGGTGTGTTTGCTGAAAGCACTTAATAATCTTTTTTGCCGAATTTCAACTCACGAGCTTCCTGTTAAAAGCAGGGCGTATTTCCGCGTTAAGGAAAAGAGTGGCTACATAATATTTTATGTATGCAATTTGAGTGGTACCACGGATTTATTCGTCTCAATTTTTATTGAGGCGTTTTTTTATTGCAAAATTTTACGGAGGAAATTATGGATAACAAAATTTTAAGCCTTAAAGAAAAGTTTGTTTCTGAGCTTGACAAGATTGATAATCTTGCTGATATTGAAAATATCAGAGTATCTTACCTTGGCAAAAAGGGCAGTGTAACAGACCTTCTTAAAGGAATGAAAGAACTTTCAAACGACGAAAGAAAAGCTTTCGGTCAAAAGGTTAACGAGCTTAAAGGTCTTGTTAACGAAAAAATTAGTGAAAAAACACAGGAGCTTAAAGAAAAGGAAATTCAAAAAGAAATTGAACTTATGCCTGAATTTGACCTTTCTATGCCGCCGAAAATGGACAGGGGTTCATATCATCCTATTACTCTTGTTCAAAGGGAATGTGAAAGAATATTTAAGTCAATGGGCTTCACTGTTGAAGATTACAGCGAAATTGTAACCGACTATGAGTGCTTTGAATCACTTAATATTCCTAAGCACCATCCTGCCCGTGATATGCAGGATACTTATTATCTTACAAACGGTCAGCTTTTAAAGAGTCAAACTTCTGCCGCTCAAAACGCTATTTATAAAAAGTATAGGGATGCGCTTGTTAACGACGGTGTGCCGATCAAGGCTATTTTCCCTGGAAGATGCTTTAGAAACGAAGCAACAGACGCTTGCCACGAAAACACATTCTTCCAAATGGAAGGTGTAATGGTTGACAAAAATATTTCTATTTCAAACCTTATTTACTTTATGAAAACTATGCTTTCGGAAGTATTCCAAAAGGATATTAAAGTAAGACTTCGTCCGGGCTTCTTCCCGTTCGTTGAACCGGGTTTTGAACTTGATATAAGCTGTCTTATCTGCGGCGGCGAGGGTTGCCCAAGCTGTAAGCACAGCGGTTGGCTTGAACTTTGCCCTTGCGGTATGATTCATCCGGAGGTTCTCAAAGCAGGCGGAATTGACCCTGACGAGTACACAGGCTTTGCATTCGGCTTAGGTCTTACAAGGCTTGTTATGATGAAATACGGCATTAAAGATATTCGTGATTTAAACAGCGGTAACTTAAAGAATTTGTCGCAGTTTACCGACGACGAAAACTAAGAAAGGGAGGTAATTAATTATGTTTTTATCTATGAATTGGATTTCAGACTTTGTTGATTTTACAGGTCTTGATAAGGTTGACCTTATCCATCGTTTCTCTCTTTCTACTGCTGAGGTTGAAAACGAAATTTTCTTCAAGGGTTCGGATATCTGCGGCATTGTTGTAGCTGAAATTAAATCTGTTGAAAATCACCCTGATTCTAAAAAACTTCATCTTCTTAAAGTTGACGCCGGTGACGGTGAACTTACAGATGTTGTTTGCGGTGCACCTAATGTAAGGGTTGGTTTAAAAACAGTTTTCGCAAAAGTAGGCGCTAAGATTGGTGAAATTGAAATTGCTCCTCGCAAGCTTGCAGGTTACACTTCAAACGGTATGTGCTGCAGTGAAAAGGAAATAGGCATTTCCGACGATAACAGCGGTATTATGGAAATAACCGACGATTTACCGAACGGTACAGATATTAAAGAAGCATATCAGGTTGACGATATTATTTTTGAAGTTGACAATAAGTCGCTTACAAACCGCCCTGACCTTTGGGGTCACTACGGCATTGCCCGTGAGTTTGCCGCTCTTGCAGGCAGAAAACTCAAGCCTCTTGAAACTGTTGATTTGAGCAAGTATAATGATTTGCCGAAGGTTGATATGAAGATTGAAGACCCGCTTTGCCAAAGGTATTCTTGTTTGCAGGTTGAAAATATTAACACAACCGTTTCGCCGGTTAATATGCGTATCCGTCTTTTCTACTGCGGTATGCGTGCTATCAATTTCCTTGCCGACCTTACAAACTATCTTATGCTTGAAATGGGTCAGCCGATGCACGCTTTCGACTCAAGAAAAGTTGAAAAGATTAGAATTAAGCGTTTTGATACTCCTTTCAAGTTCCAAACTCTTGACGGTGTTGAAAGAAATATTGATGAAAACACACTTATGATTTGCAACGACAATACTCCTGTTGCCATTGCCGGTATTATGGGCGGTCTTGATAGTGAAATCGTTGACGATACTCATACTTTAACTCTTGAATCTGCAACATTTAATGCAGTTTCAATTCGTAAGTCAACCGTTCGTCTTGCTCACCGTACCGACGCTTCTATGCGCTATGAAAAGTGCCTTGACCCTGAAATGACAGTTCCTGCCATTGCCCGTTTTGTTAAGCTTATGACCGATGTTGACAGTGGCGTTAAAGTTGTATCATCTCTTACCGATGAATATGCTTTTCATTATGACACTGTTGAACTTGATTTTGACAAGGCATTTGTCGATAAATATACAGGTATTGAACTTGATAACGATACTATTATTTCAACTCTTACTTCTCTCGGCTTTGACGCTAAGGTTGAAAACGATAATTTCAGCGTAGTAGTTCCAAGCTGGAGAGCGACAAAGGATGTTACAATCAAGGCTGATATTATTGAGGAAATTACAAGAATTTACGGCTATGATAACTTTGCAATTCATACCGCTGTTGCTCCTCTTTATCCTGTTCGCCCTGCTGTTGAAAAGACTGATGAGGACAAGATTAAAGATATTCTTGTAAACCATTTCAATCTTCACGAACTTCATTCTTATGTTTGGGCATATTATGACGAATATAAACAACTCGGTATTGAAGTTGAAGATAATATTAAGCTTGTTAATGCAACAAACCCTAATATCGAAACTATCCGTAATTCAATCATTCCTACTCAGCTTTGCCAGGTTAAGTATAACACTGCTTACAACACCGATTTTGGTGTGTTTGAAATCGGCAGAGTTGCCAAGGGTCTTAACAGCGATAAACTTGTTGACGAGCATAAAATGCTTGCAATCACACTCTTTAGCAAAACCAAGAGCGTTGAAAAGCTTTACTTTGAACTTCGTGATATGCTTGCCACATTTACAGATAATATCAAGCATAAGTCCCTTGACTTTGCTCCAAAGGCTCAGGCTCATTCATTTGAGCACCCAAGAAATCTTAACTCTGTAATCTGCGACGGCGTCCAAATCGGCACTATCGGTATCGTTCATCCTGTTGTTTCAAAGAAGATTGACAAGAAAGCTTCAATCGTATTTGCGGAGATTGATGTTAAAGCATTCGCCGCTCTTGTTAACGACAGTATTCATTATGAAGAACCGTCAAAATATCCTGCAATGGAAATTGACCTTTCATTCGTAACCGATAAGTTTGCTCCGATTAAAGCCGCTATCCTTGCCGCTAAGAGCCAGCTTGTTAAAAAGATTGAAGTTGTTGACACTTATTCTGACGGCGACGCTAAGTCTATCACAACTCGTATAACATTCTCTCACCCTGAAAAAACTCTTACTCGTGAAGAAGTTATGGATATTGTTAATACAGTTATTGATAAACTTGAATCAGACGGTATTAACCTTAAGAAGTAAACAAAGCAATAAATAAGGTTTTGTCAATAAAAGTGTGTAAGTTTTTTGAAAAGTTATAAATTCAAGATTATGCAGGGATATGAAGTGGAGCGAAG
>CAVKLC010000068.1:0-7136 GCA_963657005.1 bacterium
GTGCTTCTAAACTTATCAGAGTTATTTTCAAACTTTTGAAATTTAATATTCCTTTTTCTCCTCAGTCTTAATTTTTATCTTGACTTTTCATAGCCGGTCTCCTTTCTTATTATTTTAATAAGCCAAAAGAAAAAGCACCTAAGCATAAATACGCAAAGGTGCTGTTGTTATAAAATCTTCCGTCTTCCTACGCTTGCATTACCAAACAGGTTAGAAGGGTATAATCTCAGCCTTGAAAAATCAAAGCACCCCTGACTTATTAAGTTAGATAGATTATATAACTATTTTATCTGCTTGTCAATATTTTTATTTTTAGCTCGCTTTTCCCTAAGCTTTGCAAAAAAATCGCTTAAAAGCGCCGAACATTCATCTTCAATTACGCCTGATACGATTTTTGGCTTATGATTATACGGCAAATTATTAAAATCAACCACTGAGCCAAATGAACCGGCTTTGTTGTCGCTTGCACCGAAAACCACACGCTTAATTCTTGAATTTATAATAGCGCCTGCACACATCGGACACGGTTCAAGTGTAACATAAAGTTCGCATTGCCAAAGTCGCCAGCCGCCGAGCTTTTCGCACGCATTGTTGATAGCTTCGATTTCTGCGTGGTAGAGTGCGTTTTTGCCAAGTTCTCTCCTGTTTCTGCCGGTGGCAATTATTTCACCGTCTTTTGTCACAACTGCACCGACGGGAACTTCGCCCTCGTCACCGCTTATTTTCGCAAGGGCAATGGCTTCTTTCATAATTTCTTCGTCTGTCATATTTTATCCTATGTGAACAGTAGTAGCTGTCATTATAATTAAAATTATAAACGGCAAAATCATACCGGGGAAAAGGAATGCGTTGATTTTTTGACCGGTGGAAAGTACGCAGCCACTGTCGTCTTTAGGCAAAGTGAGTTTGCGCTTTATTGCAAGATAAATTGCGGCGGCGATACCCACAACAAGCCAGAAAAAGAAAAGTGCAACAGTTATGTTAACTTCTTTTCCTGCTATAAAATTAACTGTGTCGTTTATTGCGGACATACCGTTATTAAGCGCGTGAATACATATAGCAGGAATAATGCTCTCAGTCTTAATTGTGATATAAGCCAAAACAAGACCTACAAGAAAAGCAAAAATGAACTGAATAACATTTCCGTGAAGCAAACCGAAAACAACGCTTACAGCCACTACACCGAAAGCCTTGCCGTAATTTTTAAGCAAGCCGAGTGAACAGCAACGCATTGCAAATTCTTCGCATATTGCAGGAACAATGGCGATGCCGATAATGTCAAGAATACAGTCAAAAATTGAATTTGGTGTTGCCGTTTCGCCCTGAGTAAGCGTTACGCCCACATTTTTAAGAAAAGCTACGAGGTAGCTTGTGCCTGTGTTTGCAATTATGCAAAGACCCATACCAAAGCAGACCCAAATTAATGCGTCAAAAAATTTTAACGACTTTGTAGGCACAATAGGAGTTCTGTATTTTTTCTTATTTATAAGCGCAACAATGCCGAAAGGAACTGCCACAGCCAAAATTGAAATAAACAAAATGTTGACCGCATAGCTGAAAGCGGCATTTGACTGGTAAAGTGCATAAAGTGTTGTGCCGCTTGAAAGGGTCGTTTTCGTTAAAATAAGCGACATAACAACCTGCACAACAAGATATAAAATCACTGCACAGCCGAGGAAACAGCTCACTTTTCTAAGTTCGCGCTTTTGCGCCTTTGCTTTTTCGTTTCGTTCAAACTGAGCCTTCATAAAATCATTTTGCTCGTTTGGAAAAGGATTGTAATAATATTGACTCATACATTTTCCTCTCATTCTAATATATTAGGCTGCCCTTTATTTTTCGGACAGCCTAATAATACAGTAAATATTTGTATAGAATATTACAATAGTTTGTGAAATAAGTTACTATTTGTAGTTTTTAACAAAAAATTATAATTATTGAAAACAAACATCAATATAGTGACGCAGTCACGCACCTTATAAAGGGAATTATTAAGGGGACTTGATGCGTTAAGCATCACTCCACTTAATTTGCTTTCCTGGTAAAACCATTCTTTTGCAATTAATAGAATGGTTTTTATAATTTAACCAATTTGAAGAAACGGGTCGTTGAGAACGCTGACCCCTACTCGAACACTTCTATAATTTTTTACTAATTTCTTTAATAAATGCCTTTAATTCGTCTTTAGTATCCGGATGTTTTAAGCCTACTTCGATATTAGCTTTAAGTATGCCGAATTTGTTGCCCATATCATATCTTATGCCGTCATAATCAACTGCAACAACGCCTTTGGTTTGCGCAAGAGTTTTCATAGCGTCGGTAAGCTGAAGTTCATTGCCCACACCGAGCGGAGTGTTTTCAAGAATGTCAAAAATTTCAGGCGGCATAATAACTCTGCCCAAAATAGAAAAGTTAGACATAATCTGCTCCGGCTTAGGCTTTTCAATCATATCGGTGCATTCATAGCAGTTGCCCTCAAGTTTGTCAACTTTTAACGAGCAATATTTTGACACATATTTGTCAGGAACTTCCTTAACGCCTACAATACCTTTGCCATATTTTTCGTAAGCATCACAAAGCTGCTTTGTAACAGGTTCTTCGGAAATGATTACATCATCGCCGTAAAGAATTGCAAATGGTTCATCACCGACAAAGTTTTTGGCGCAAAGAACTGCGTGACCCAAACCCTTTGTTTCCTTTTGGCGGATAAAATATATGTTGCCGAAGTTTGAGCAAGCGGTAACATCGTCATAAATACTCTTTTTGCTTTCGTCGCCCGCAAGCCTTTGCTCAAGCTCTATTGAATGGTCAAAATGGTCCTCAATAGCGCCTTTACCGCGGTTTGTTATAATAAGTACATCCTCAATTCCGGAATTAAAAGCTTCCTCAACTATGTACTGAATTGCAGGTTTGTCAACAATGTTGAGCATTTCTTTAGGAATCGCTTTTGATGCAGGCAAAACTCTGGTGCCAAGCCCTGCGGCAGGAATGATGGCTTTTTTAATTTTCATAATTTTTCTCCTATTTTATATTGATTTCACTTAAAGTCGTGAAATTATTGATGTAATAATGTCAAGCACAAAGAATGCCAAAACAGGTGTAAATATGCTCGTTCCGCCCATTTTGCCGAGATACATTTTTTTAAGGTCGTCTTGCGAAACATTTTGACCGCCGGCAAAAGGCATCATCTGTTCAAACATACTGCCTTCGTCAAGCTTTTGATTAATGTCTTTAACGGTTTTGACAACCTTTGTTTTGTAAAAACTGTCGCTAAACAAAGCAATGACGATATGAAGTATAATATTAGCCGCAAATATTATAACAGCCATAGGCAAAATTTGCTCGTATATCGTGTCGAACTGATTAAGTAAATTATCGCTTAAACCGTTTGCTGAAATTTCACTTGCGTTTGAAGTGATAAAATTCATAAATTTTGCATAAGGCTTAGCATAAATTCCCTGAACCACAAGGGTTACAATAAGCTGAAGGGCAAGGAAAATCGAACCCTCTTTATACATTTTTCTGAAGAAAAGATAGTAAGGACCGAAGATAAAACCTGCCCAGTTCCAACCGACTTTTTTTCCGGATACAAACTTAGACATAAACCTCGGCACATTGCTTCTTACAACACCTGCAATATCTTCAGCCTTTTCGCCGTCGATTTTTAAATCGCTGTTTTCAAAGCCTGTTTTAATATTAGGCATAAACGGTTGAGCCGGAGGCACATTGCCGTTATTGTTATTTTGCATAGGTTGCCTTGCGCCGCATTTGTTGCAAAACGGAGCGTTTTTGTTAATTTCTTCACCGCAGTTTACACACTTTTTAGTGTTGCCTTTAGGCTCGGCGGTGATTTGTTCGTTTTGATTTTCATTATTTGAAGCGTTAGGGTTAAAATAAGTACTGACAGGAGCGCTTTGCTTCTCTGAGCTTTCATTTGGTATGTTTTGAGTGCCGTTTGAAACGCCGGTCTTTTTAAATTCATAGCCTGAAACGTGCTTGTCCTCATTAATGCAGTGACCGATTTTTTTGTAACATTCCCTGTGGTGAGGAGTACCGCAGTCCGGGCAGGTTACAATATCGTCGCCGTCTTTAAATTTTTCGCCGCATACAGGGCATTTTTCATTTTCATATGAAGGCATAGTAATTTCCTTTCATTTTGGTGATACCCATTCAATTTATTATATCCAAATTATCACAATAAATCAACAGATTAATTAAAATATTGTAAATCTATTTTAAACTTGACAATAATTAAGTAATCTGTATATAATATATTAATAACTATATAGCAGATAAATATTTATTTCGGAGAACGATATGGTAGAATACGAAGAATTAAGATTAAGACTTTTAGAGTCTGAAAAAACAGTTAAAAATTTAAAAGAAGCGCTTGCTATTGACACCTTGAAGAAGGAAATCGGTGAGCTTGAAGAAGAAAGCAGTAAGGCTGATTTTTGGGATGATATGGAAAACAGCCAAAAAGTTATGCAAAAAATCGGTTCGCTCAAGGCAAAAGTTGCTTCATATGAAAATGTTAAAAGCGATTTTGACGATGCACTCGTTATGATTGAACTTGCAAATGAGGAAGAAGATGCAGACTTGCTTGAAGATTGCACCGCTTCGGTTGAAGAAATTGAAAAGAAACTTGAATCGTTAACCCTTTCAACTCTTTTGAGCGGCGAGTTTGACAGTAAAAACGCGCTCCTCACTTTCCACGCAGGTGCGGGCGGAACGGAGGCTCAGGATTGGGCTGAAATGCTCTTTAGAATGTATAATCGCTGGGGCGAGCGCCACGGATACAAAGTGTCTACTCTTGATTATCTTGACGGTGATGTTGCCGGTATTAAGAGCGCAACAATTCTTGTTGAGGGTGAAAATGCATACGGCTATCTTAAAGGTGAAATGGGTATTCACCGACTTGTAAGAGTTTCACCTTTCGACTCGTCCGGCAGGCGCCATACTTCTTTTGCTTCTGTTGAAGTTATGCCTGAAATTGACGATGATGTTGATGTTGAAATTCGTGACGAAGATATCAAGATGGATGTTTACCGCGCTTCGGGTGCAGGCGGACAGAAGGTTAACAAGACTTCATCTGCCGTTCGTCTCACCCATATTCCGACCGGTATTGTTGTTTCCTGCCAGATTGAGCGCAGCCAACACCAAAACCGTGAAGTTGCTATGCGTATGCTTAAATCTAAGCTTGTTGAGATTAAGGAAAGAGAAAATCTTGAAAGAATAGAAGATATTAAGGGCGACCAAAAGGAAATCGCTTGGGGTAGTCAAATTCGTTCTTATGTTTTTATGCCGTACACAATGGTTAAAGACCATAGAACTAATTTTGAAATGGGCAATATTACGGCTGTAATGGACGGCGACCTCGACGGTTTCATTAATGCATATTTAAAAATGAAATCTGTTGAAGGAGTGGAATAAAGTTGGAAATACTTGACATAACTGCATTATCAGGTTTTTCTATCAGGCTTGCGCTTGCAATTTTTCTCGGTTTTATTGTTGGCTTTGAGCGCCAGTGGACAAAGCATCAGGCAGGCATACTTACAAATGTTATAGTTTGCGTGGGCGCTTATGCGTATACTGCATTTTCATACATAGCGCTTGGGGACAATATTGATGTAACCCGTGTTGCCGCTCAGGTAGTAAGCGGTATCGGTTTCCTCGGCGCCGGTCTTATTATTCGTGACGGCGCAAAGGTCAGCGGTCTTTCAACTGCCGCAACTATTTGGACAACCGCCGCTGTCGGTATTTTGTGTACGCTTGAAGATATTTATTACGCGATTATTGTTGCGGTTGCCATAGTTATTGTCCATCTTGTTTTGCACCCTCTTTCAGATTATGTTAACAAGAAAAATCATTACAACAATGTTAAGCGTGAAAGGGAAGAGTGTACTTATAAAATTTCTATTTTATGCAAGGAAAGCTCTGAAGTTGACATTCGTTCACATTTGATTAAAACAATCAGGGAAAAGCAGGATGTTCTTCTTCACAACCTTGAAAGTAACGATTCACCAAACGGCGATGTTAAAATTAAAGCTTATATAACAACGGCAAAAAAGAATAACGATGTTGTTGAAAGTATTATTGTTCATGTCGGCAAAGACGAAGGTATCATTTCTGCCGGCTGGAAAATTACCGAGTAATACCAAACATATAAAATTACCTCCTGACAAAAATATTGTTAGGAGGTTTTTTTATGAAAAAAATTTTGTTAATTATAATATCTGCAGTATGCATTTTGGCAGTAGTTTACGGCTGTTCAAAAAAGAACAAAAGTAACCAAACAACAACCGAGCCTACCACCGTCACGATCGCCGAAAGTGAAACTTCAACAACTTCAGTTGCCGAAACCGAGCTTGAAGCGGACAATATGGGCGTTGACGGATACAGCACGGACAAGGTAGTTTGGGGGCCGGGCAGAGCCGAAAATCACGCCCAGCCGACCGACCCGGTTATGCTCAATTCTCAATATAAAAATCTTGACAGTCACTTTATTCTCGACGATAAAAAATCGATTTGCTTAACTTTTGACGAGGGGTATGAAAACGGTTTCACTCCCTCTATTTTAGACACGCTCAAAGAAAAGAAAGTTAAAGCAATTTTTTTTGTAACTTATGATTTTGCAAAGGATAACCCGAAGCTTATTAAGCGAATGATAGACGAGGGTCATATTGTCGGTAACCACACTTACCGCCACTATACCATGGATGAGATTGACGAGCAAACAGCAACGGAAGAAATTATGTTTCTTCATAAATATATAAAAAAGAATTTTAATTATGATATGACTTTGTTCCGTTTTCCAAAGGGTGAGTTTAGCCAAAGTACTCTTGCGCTTGCAAAAAATCTCGGCTACAAGTCTGTTTTTTGGAGCTTTGCTTATGCAGATTGGGATACGCAAAACCAAACGGATGAAAAAACAGCATATAACGAAATTATAAAATATCTTCATCCCGGCGAAATTATGCTTCTCCACGCAGTGAGCTCAACAAATGCCGCTATCCTCGGTGATGTAATAGACGAGGCACAGAAACAAGGTTATAAATTTACAACAAAAGTGTAAATTATAGTTTAGCGGGCGAACGCAGTTCGCCCCTACGGTGATTTTTCTATTTTAGATAGCC
>CAVKLC010000069.1:0-7090 GCA_963657005.1 bacterium
CGTTTACGAATGCGCTGCTCTACCAACTGAGCCATATCAGCATTTATTCAATTTTCCACTTGCTTTGATCCTAAATCGGCGAACAGCCTTCCGTTTACGAATGCGCTGCTCTACCAACTGAGCCATATCAGCATTTATTCAATTTTCCACTTGCTTTGATCCTAAATCGGCGAACAGCCTTCCGTTTACGAATGCGCTGCTCTACCAACTGAGCCACAGTAGCATTTGTTCAATTTTTCGCTTGCTTTGAGCATAAATCGGCGAACAGCCTTCCGTTTATGAAACAGTTGCGCTACATCAGCGAAATATTAAGTTAAAATTGATACTAATTGTCACAAGTGTCAAGAAGCTCAAGAAGCTTTGAAAGGACAAACTCCACGCTTGACTTACGGACTTGGTTACGACCGATTTCACCGAACTGACAGGTATAGGTAGTAGTTTCGCCATTGATATAAAAGCCGAAGCAAACCATACCTACAGGCTTTTTTGCAGTTCCGCCGCCTGGACCCGCAACACCGGTTATACCGACACTGACTTCACTGCCTGCTGCGTTCGCAACACCCAGCGCCATTTCATAAGCAACCTCCTCGCTTACAACACCGTGCGACAAGATTGTATCGGCGCTGACACCGAGGAATTTTATTTTAGCTTCATTCGCGTAAGTTACAAACGACACATCAAGTACCTTTGACGCATTAGTAACATTTACTATTGTACCACAACATAGCCCCCCAGTGCAAGACTCTGCGAAAGAAATATGCAAATTTTTTTCAATAAGTTTTTCAACTACTTGTTCCTCAAGTGCCATTACGATACCTCTTTTATTATTTTTCTAAGCCGTTTTGAATTTTTGCGGCAGTTAAAGTGTTTTGCATAAGCATTGAAATAGTCATAGGACCTACACCGCCCGGAACAGGAGTGATAAACGAGCACTTATCCTTAACATTTTCAAAATCGACATCGCCGCAAAGCTTACCGTTTTCATCCCTGTTCATACCTACATCGATAACGACTGCGCCGTCCTTAACCATATCTGCTGTAACAAACTTAGCCTTACCTATAGCGGCAACAAGAATATCGGCTGTTTTTGTAACTTCTTTAAGGTCAACTGTTTTTGAATGAGTAATTTCAACAGTTGCATTTTCGTGAAGAAGAAGCATAGCCATAGGCTTGCCGACAATATTGCTTCTGCCGATTACTACAGCCTTTTTGCCTGTTACATCAACACCGGTTGAATGAATAAGCTCCATAACGCCTGCAGGGGTGCAAGGGAGGAAATTATAGTCGCCAATCATAATAGCACCTACATTTACCGGGTGGAATGCATCAACATCCTTAATAGGGTCAATAAGGTTGATAACTTCTTTATCGTCAAGATGCTTAGGAAGCGGAAGCTGGCAGAGAATACCGCTGATTTCCTTTTTAGCATTAAGTTCTTTTACAAGATTATTTAATTCTTCCTGAGTTGTATTTTCAGGCAAAGCATATTTTTCACTGTAAAAGCCTACTTCGTCGCAAGCTTTTTCTTTATTTTTAACATAAACCTGAGAAGCAGGATCCTCGCCTACAATAATAACCGCAAGACCCGGAGTAATTTCTTTTTGTTTAAGTTCTTCGGTTTCCTTTGCTACTCTTTGCCTAACTTGCTTTGAAACAAGTTTGCCGTCAATTATTTGTGACATTTTTATTCTCTCTTTCATCTGTATTAATTTTCAATCTGTTTGGAAGTGTGCCCTTTTTAATCTTAACCATATTAATTATATGCATAATCAAAAATGCAACTACGATAATTAATGATAAAAGCTGGCTGACACGAATTGAAGTGTTTCCGATATAAAGCGAATCGGTTCTTAAACCCTCAACTACCATTCTTTCAAGTCCGTACCAAATGCCGTACAAAAGGAATACTTCGCCCTTATATTTTCTTTTTTTATGAACAATATAATTAAGTATAAAAAAGCCTAAAATACACCAAACGCTTTCATAAAGGAAAGTCGGGTGAACAGGTGTATTAGGGTCAACCGTCATACCTTTAGCCGCCAAAGTGTCAGCTGAAAGTTCAAGTGTGTCGTGAATCTTCTGACTCCACATTCTAAAAGGTGCTGTAGTTGTGTTAGCGCCGAATGCTTCCTGATTAAAAAAATTGCCCCATCGACCGATACCCTGACCGATAAGAAGACCCAAACCGCCGAGGTCAAGCAAATTTCTAAAATCAATCTTGCCTATTCTACAGCCGATAATTGCGCCGATAAATGCACCGATTATGCCGCCGTAAATAGCTATGCCGCCGTTCCAAATCTGCGGTATTTCGGAAAGGTGTTCTTTATAATATGACCATTCAAATATAACATAATACGCTCTTGCGCAAATAATACCCAAAATAGTTCCCCAAATAAGAACATCTGTCATACCGTCAAGGCTCATTTTCCATTTATATGCCATTCTGCCGCCGTAGAGCACGGCAAGAGCAAAACCGAATGCAATAATAATGCCGTACCAGTGAATACTGTAGCTGCCGATTGTAAAAGCAACAGACGGAATATCAAAATCTATTCCGAGCCCTTCAAAATAAACTCTTGTATAATCGCTCATTATTCCTCACCCTGCTTTACTACAGAAAGAGCGCTGTACTGCTCGTCCATCATATTTGAAAGCCTTGCTTCAATATCGCTTTTCTTAACATTTTTGAAAACTTCAACACTGTCAAAAATGCCGTATTCACCAAAGTGAGCGCCGATTATGCCGTTTGCGATAGTATCAATATCGTTATAAGACATAATTTCTTTGCCATAAAGCATACGCCTTACCGCTTCAAACTGCTTATCGCTGATGCCTTCTTCTTTAAGCCTTTTAACTTCGGCTTTAATTTGATTTGCAACTTCTTTTGGATTTTCGCTTTCACCGTCAAAAATCACTGCTTCATAGCCGTAGCCGATAAAATATTCTTTTGAAAAGCTTTCATTAATAAGACCCTGGGCAAAAAGCGAATTATAAAGCCTTGAAGTATTACCGGCAATAATTTCAAGCAAAATATTAGTTTCGACTATAGTTTTAAGGTCCTGCTTAGGCTTAGCACATTCTTCCTTATAGCCGAAAGAAAATACAGGGATACTCATTGCAAGATTATATTCGGTATAATCTGAAACAACTCCCCTTTCATCCTTTTCAAATGCACGCTCAATTTTAACATTAGGTGCGGGTTTTAACATTGCGTCGCAAACTTCAAGCACTTCCTCGACACTGACATTACCTACAACGGCAAGCGCCATATTGTGAAGATTGTAGAAAGTATCATAGCAGTCATAAAGAAGCTTATCTGTAATTTGCGCAATAGATTCAACTGTGCCTGCAATATCAATTCTTACCGGATGCTTATGATAAAGAAGCCTTAATAGGTTAAATGTGCTCATCCAGGAAGCTACATCGTAGTACATTGTAATTTCCTGACCGATAATGCCCTGCTCTTTTTCAACCGTTTCTTTTGTAAAATATGGATGGGTTACAAAATCAAGCAAAATTTCAAGCGAATCTTTAAAATTATCACTGCACTGGAAAAGATAACAAGTGCGGTCAAAAGAAGTATATGCGTTTGCAGAAGCACCGGTTTTGGAATATCTTGCAAATGCATCAAGTTCTTCACTTTCAAAAAGCTTATGCTCAAGGAAATGAGCTATACCCTCTGGAACAGTTGTCCATTCTTCTTTGTCAGAGCGCTTAAACATTGTGTCTATAGAGCCGTAGTTAGTGCCGAATACGGCATAGGTTGAAGAATAGTTTTCCTTTGGCATAACATAAATCTTTAAGCCTGATTTATGGTCGATTTCATAATATTTTTCATTGAGTGATTTGGATATTATTTCTTTCATTATTCTTCCTCCGAACCGACAAGCTTATAGACTGTATCAAGCGACAAAAGATTTGCACATTCAATAATTTCATCTTTAGTAACAGAATTGATTTCGTCTGCAACATCGCTCGGTGACTTAACTTTTTCGTCTGTAATTTGGTTAATGTACCAAGCTTCAAGCGCTTCCGGTGTATCGCCGATTGACATCACTGCGTCGACAAGCGCCATTTTTGACGAGTCAAATTCTTCGTCAAAATCACCCGACTTGATAACATCAAGTTGGTGCATAATTTCGTTAACTGCCTTGTCCATATTTTCTTCAAGGCAACCGGACTGAATCATAATATAGCTTTTAAGCCTTGTATACCTTGCAGAGCAGTAATAGCAAAGGCTCATTTTTTCCCTAACATTTGCAAAAAGTTTTGAATAAGGACCGCCGCCGAAAATATCGCAAAAACTGCGCATAGCTTTCGTAAGTTCAGCATCAGGCTTAACATTAACTCTAAAGCCCATTACAAGCTTACCTTGCTTAACATCTATACGCTCAAGATAGTTTTTAACTTCCTTTGCTTCGGAAACAAAAACTGATTTCGGCAATGCTTCATATTCCCTATCGACTGAGGAAAATTCATTTTTTAGATAATCATAAACCTTGTCTACATCCGTGTCGCCGACTAAAGTTACGAAGATTTTAGCCTTTTTAAGCATATTTTTCAAAGCCGCTGTAACTACTGTACTGTCAAGCGCTTCAACATCGTTAACGCTTCCGTATTTATTAACGGCATAAGGTTCACCGGCAAACATTTTAGCTTCCGTCTGCCTTAAAACATATACTCTTTTTTCATTTTCTTCGCTGTTTAATTTTTCAACAAGAATTCTTTTTTCGCTTTCAACATCTTCGTTAAAAAACTTGCCGTTTTCATCAAATCTTGGGTTAAACAAAAGCGAGGTCAAAAGTTTAATACATTCAAATGAAATGCTTTCGCCGTCAAGCGAAAACCTATCATCAAGGCAAGTGACACTGAGTGACAAAACCTGACTTTCACCGACTTTGCTTACACTGTCATAAACAGTTGCGCCGTAAAGAGAAGCAAGTTTGCGATTAAGTTCAATCATATTCGGATAATCTTTACTTCTTCTTGCAACAAGACCGAGTGCAAGAGCGTTTGCCGAAACAGTATCGGCGCTTAAAGGAAGCGCAAGACTGATTGTTACCTGATTTGTTTTAAATCTGTTTGCAGGTATTGCCAAAAGTTCAACACCTGTGCAAATTTCTTTTTTTATAAATTCCACTTATACATCCTCCAAAAAGAAAATACAGTATTAATTTAACTAACTTATATAATATAACATATTATTGTCCTAATTTCCATATTTTATTAGTTAATTAATTATTAAAAGAGCAAATAAAGCAGTGCCAAAATAAGCATATTGTCTGCACCTTCTCTTGAAAGGAGCATAATAAGGGCTAAAATGATTAAAGAAGAATCATCCTTTTCTTCATTTTCTTTTATTTCATTTTCATTTTTTTCGATATTTTCTTTTAACTTTTCTTCTTCACCGTTTTCATTTTCGCTTGTATTTTCTTGATTTTTAAGAGCCTCGGCTCGTTTTTGCATATCACTTACACGCTTTTTAGCCTCGTTAATGTCTTGCTCTGAAAAATAAGGCAATTAAAACAGCTCCTTTAAGAGTGGCAACACCTCAAAAAGTTTAATTATTTTAAGTGCTTGGTCTGCTTTATTTTGAGTTTCGGGGCGCAAATGCGGTTTAAGCGCCATAATTAAATCAACATTTTTATTTGGCGTGTTATTCATTTTGTCAAAGATTGATTTTGCTTTCATAATCATATTAAAATCAAGGCTGTCAAGTCCGAGAGAATTAAGCGTTTGAAGTGCATTATTGTTTTGATTAGACGGTGCAGGGGTTGCAACAGTGTTTTGACTTTGAGTGTTATCGGGTGCGCCGTCGCCCAAAATTGACGAGGCAACACCTTTTAACATATTTATATTGTCCGGCGTTAAATTCGAAATAATATCGTTAAGATTAGAAGTATCCACTTTTATTTCCCTTCTGTCAGTTTTTTCATAAGTTCTTTAGCCTGCGGAGAAGAAAGAAGTTTTTCGCAGACTTCTTTGTTTGACAAAACATCTTTTAACTGCTTAGTTGCATTTTGTGATAAGTTTTTATTAACAAAATCGTCAAGCTTACCGTTCTCCGCCGCTTCTTTCATTTTTGAAACATCAAAACCGAGTTTTTGATTAAGTTTATTCATATCATCCTTTTTCATTGCAAAATCTACTCCTTTGGTATATAATCTTAATATAATCTATGAAACTGTGGGAGGTTTTATGAATGAGAATTGTAGTTTTATCCGATTCGCATAGGAATGTAGGCAGGCTTTTTGAAGCAGTTGAAAGGCATATTGACAATGCCGATTTATTCATCTTTTTAGGCGACGGCGAAGATGACTTTGATGCTGTCATTGACGCTTATCCTAAAATCAAGTATGAAAGAGTTGCGGGCAACTGCGACTGGTATTCAAATTATCCCGACAAACTTGAAATCGAATTTGCGGGAAAGAGGATATTTTTCAGCCACGGTCACCCATACGGCGTTAAGCACGGATACCAAATGATTATTGACGAGGCAAAAAAGAGGGGCGCAGATATAGTTCTTTTCGGTCATACTCATTTGCAGTATACCGATTATATAGACGGGCTTTATGTTATGAACCCCGGCAGTGTCGGTATGTTTGGTCAATACGGCGTGATTGACATTACCGGTAAGGGCGATGTTATGTTGATTGAGGAGAAGTTGAAATAAATCAATAAAAAACTATGTATTTTGATAAATTGTCAAATAATAAAAAGCAAAGAAATGATTTTACTCGTTTCTTTGCTTTTTACTTTTTATTCTTTTGTATTTCTATTATTTATCATAATTTCTCTTGTATTAGCTATTAATTCAGAAAAACCAATCATAAATGTTGAAGTAACGAGTGTACTTGCAAATACAATAAAAGCGATAAGATAAAAATTATCATCATAATCATAGCCTTGATAAGCACAATATATTGTACCGATTATACCACCGAAAAATACAAGAACCGCTAACACATTTATAATTTTATCTATATAAAGTTTAATAGAATCAAACATTTCTTCACCCCCATTCTAATTTATTTTTAGCCCTGAGCAAAACGCCGAAAGGCGCATAAACAAAGGGAAATCAGGGCAATAA
>CAVKLC010000070.1:0-6266 GCA_963657005.1 bacterium
TGACATTTCCCCACACTGTGGGGAATCACCCTCGTCAGAGGGAAGCAAGAAAACTATGAAAAATGAGGTTGCTAAGAAGTAGTCAGAATATTGATAAATCTAACTGTTACAATTCAAAATCTGACGCACCACTGTACGATAACTCAGCATTGGTCAAAGATACCCGGCATTGTATCGTCACGCATTGTGTCTGCCTGGTCACGGTTGATAGCGCAGATGATACCCTTCATTGAAGCATAGCCGATATTATGGCTTACGCCGATACCGAAAATATCCTTGCCGTCTTTATTTTTGATATGGATATAGCTGATAGCCTTTGAATCACTGCCGACAGAAATAGCGTGCTCGCTGTAATCAACAAATTCATACTCTGCAAGACCTGCTTTGTTCATAGCTTCGCAGAAAGCGCCGATAGGACCTGAGCCGTCGCCTGAAATCTTAACCGGTTCGTTATCCTTATATTTAAGTTCACCGGCAAAGTGAACCGTTGTGAGATAATCTGCTTCGTTCTTTTCTTCAGTAATTTTATAATTAAGAAGCCTGTAAGGACCGCAAACATTACGATATTCTTTTTGGAAAAGGTCGAAAACTTCGTCAGGCTGAAGTTCCTTACCTTTTTCGTCACAAGCCTTTTGAACTACTGCGCTGAACTCACTTTGCATAGCCTTTGGCATCTTGATACCGTAGTCGTTTGCAAGGATGAATGCCATACCGCCCTTACCGCTTTGAGAATTGATACGGATAATAGGCTCATATTCACGGCCGACATCGGCAGGGTCGATTGGAAGATAAGGAATATCCCAATAATCGCCGCCGTGCTCCTCCATATACATCTTGCCCTTGTTGATAGCGTCCTGATGTGAACCTGAAAAAGCGGTAAACACAAGTTCGCCTGCGTAAGGGTGACGAGGAGGTACGGTCATTTTTGTATTTCTTTCATAAACGCCCTTAATCTTGTTAATATCGTGGAAGTCAAGCTTAGGGTCAATGCCCTGAGTCCACATATTAAGAGCCAAAGTAACGATATCAACATTACCTGTACGCTCACCGTTGCCGAAAAGTGTGCCCTCAATTCTGTCAGCACCGGCAAGAAGACCGAGTTCGGCAGCGGCAACACCTGTACCACGGTCGTTATGCGGATGAAGCGAAATAATCGCATTTTCACGATTTGGAAGATGACGACAGAAATATTCAATCTGGTCGGCATAACCGTTTGGAGTTGAACCCTCAACAGTTGACGGGAGGTTAAGGATAATAGGGTTTTCCTTAGTAATATGAAGTTCTTCCATAACCTGACGGCAAATTTCAACCGCATTATCCATTTCAGTGCCGCTGAAAGATTCAGGACTGTATTCAAAACGGATATTCATATCAGGGTTCTTTTTCTTTTCTTCCTCGGTAAGTTCATAAATAAGTTTTGCACCGTCGATAGCGATATCGATAACGCCCTGCATATCGGTCTTAAACACAACCTTACGCTGGAGAGTAGATGTCGAATTATAAAAATGAACAATAACATTTTTAGCGCCGTCGATAGCTTCAAAAGTTTTTCTAATAAGGTGCTCCCTTGCCTGAACGAGAACCTGAATTGTTACATCGTCAGGGATATAGTTACCCTCAATAAGAGTACGCAAAATTTCATATTCGGTTTCACTTGCCGACGGGAAGCCGACTTCAATCTCTTTAAAACCGACTTTAACAAGAGTAGTGAAAAATTCAAGCTTTTCCTGCAAATTCATGGGGTCAACAAGAGCCTGATTACCGTCTCTAAGGTCAACCGAGCACCAAGTAGGCGCTTTTGTGATTGTTTTGTTTGGCCAAGTCCTGTCAGGAATGTTGATAGGCTCAAAGCCTCTGTACTTTTCGTAACCCTGTTTCATATAATCACCATAGCCTTTCTGGCAACAAATAGTTTATTAATAATCACCTTATATCCTGCGTTGCCTGAACAGGCGTAAATGGTGATTTCAGCCATCTCAAAATTATGTCACCGGCAGATTTTGAGGGCAATATAATCTAAATAGTGTGATTTTTCACACTGTTTTCTCCTTTCATTTTTGCACAGGAGCAAAAAAATAAGCCCCTACACAAGAGTATAGGGGCGTTAATATCACGCTGTACCACCCTACTTCAGCAAGGTAAAACCCCTGCCCTTTAGCATCAATCAATGCCACTGCCAATAACGAGGCAAACCGTCCGTTCCTATTAATTACTATTCAGAGCGGCAACTCTGCAGAGAGCTATGCACCAAACCTTTTGTATTGACTTGCACCTACCGTCAACTCTCTTAAACTAAAAAGTAAAGTCTTTTTCTGCTTCGCAGTCTTTAATTTGGGTACTGTTAATTTGTAAATACATTATAACAAATTAAAATAATTTGTCAAGAAATTTTTATAAAAGCGAATAGCCGTAGCCGTTTGTAATTGCGTCAACCTTAGCGTTTTGACGGCAAAGCGGGCAATCGTGGGCAGGATAAGCCTCGTAACCCGGAATATCCTTGTCGCTGAAAATCTTGTTAACTTCAACTCCGTCAATACTGTCTGTAGCAGAGAAAACAGCGGAAATGCCGACTGTTTCGCCGCTGTAATAGTTTACGCTTTCCATTGCCCTTTCAACTGTTTTACCGCTTGTGATACAAGAAATGAGGATAAGCACCTTTTTGCCGGTAATAAGCTTGCGAAGATTATCCCTAAAAATAATATTGCCCGAAGCGTCATATTCAGGACCGAGAACATAAACGGTGCTGTCAGGGTTAGGGTTTAACATATTTGCTCTTTGAAGCTCGTGAGCAAGGTAAGCGCCGAGTGCCTGAGTTTCGTAAAGGCACAAAACGGTGTCAACCTCTATTCCCCTTTCGTGATAGTAGCTTGCAAGAAGCATAGCGGCGTCAACCGAAACATCGTGGTTATGCTTAATGTCGGAAGTGCCGATATAAAAATTAAGATGAGAAGAACTTGAAATGAAATGACCCGGCATTGCGTGGATAAACACTCTCTCATTTCTGTCCGAAGTTATTGTATAAATTGTTTTATTTTCGCTCATAAGAACACCTCAAATTATTGTTTGGCGGGTTAACAATGTTAACCCCCTACGAAAATCTTATCAAATCAAAATATCGTAGCGGTGAACAGTGTTGCCCATAACTAATTTAGTATACCTATTATTTTACCCTAAAAAATCAGTTTTTGCAATAAAGCCAAATATAGAAAATAGTCTAATGATTTTGTTAATAGTACACAAATGCGTCGCTGTTTTTTCGCCTTTCTTGACAACAATATGCCAAATTTGATAAAATAGAATTAAGTTTGAGGTGTTAATATGATCACAAAAAATTATAATGTTTTGCCAAAAGAAGCAAAGCAAATAAGAATAAAAGTTTTTATAAACGAGCAGAGGTTTAAAGAAGAATTTGACGAGCTTGACAAAATCTGCACTCACCTTGTCACCTTTGACGGCGATACTCCTTGCGCAACGGTTAGGTTTTACGAGCAAGAAGGAGTTTATTATATCGGCAGGCTCGCAGTAAGTAAAGAATACCGCGGCAAACACCTCGGTGCAGTTATAGTGAACGAAGCTGAAAAGCTGATAAAGGAAAACGGTGGAAAAGAAATAAGGCTTCACTCTCAGGTTCAGGCAATGCCGTTTTACGCAAAGCAAGGCTACACTCCGTTTGGCAAGCAAGACTTTGACGAAGACTGCCCGCATATGTGGATGAAAAAAGAGCTATAATATCTATATAAAACAAAAGTGCCCCCGAGGGAGCACTTTTTATTTTGCCAAAAGGATTTCTTTTTCTTGCTTTTTTATATTTTTATATATAAGCACAAACATAACGATACTTGTTATTACACAGCAAATATCTGCCGTTGCCTGCGACCAAATGATGCCCTCAAGACCAATAAGGCTATTCATAATAAACAGCATAGGCACATAGATAAGACCCTGCCTGCCGAGTGAAAGAATCATACTTTGAACGCCCTTACCCATACCCTGGAACGAGAAGTTAAGCACAAACATAATGCCGATAACAGGACCGGAAGCCATAAGAGCGAGAAGCATTTTTTCACCAAGCTCGATAACATTGTTATTATTGATAAACAGTTCGATAACATTTCTTCTGAAAAAGATGTAGAACAAAGTCATAACCATGCCGATAATCACATTACAAATTATACTAAAGCGCATACATTTTTTCATTCGCTTATAATTTTGGGCGCCGTAGCAGTAGCCGATAAGCGGCTGAACACCCTGCGCAAGACCGATTTGAAGCATAACTACAAGCATATTTGCTTTCATTGCGATACCCATAGCGGCAACCGCATTGTCGCCGTATTTGATAAGAACGACATTAACAATAATATTGCTTATACTCATAAGAAGATTGTTAACCGCGGCAGGAAGACCTACGCCGATAACACCCTTTGCAATACCGTTACCCATAGAAAAGCGCTTTGGTGTGATGCTCAAAATACTCTTGCCCCTAAGAAAATAAACAAGAAAATAAATTACGGTAAGAATATTGCCGATAACAGTTGCGATAGCCGCACCCGCTACACCCATATCGAAGCCAAACGGCATTGTGATACCGAAAAGTTTATCACCCTTGTCAAGAATAAAAATAGGGTCAAGAATAATATTTGCAATTTGACCGATAACAGAACCTATCATCGATTCTTTTGCCGCGCCCTCACCTCTTACCAAGTTTGCGGCAGTGATAGCAAGCACGATTGACGGAGCACCGAGTGCCACCCATTTAAGATAGTCGGCAGCCAAAACGACTGTATTTTCACTCGCACCTACAAGCATAAGAATTTGATTTTTAAACGCAAAGAAAATTATGCCGAGCACAGTGCCTACAATGATTGAGGCGTAAATGCAAAACGCGCTGATTGTTTTTACCCTATCCTTTTTGCCCTCACCTAGCGAACGGCTGACAAATGCGCAACCTCCGACACCGAAAAGATTACCCATTGCGATAAACAGTAAAAAAAGCGGCATTGAAACCGAAACTGCGGCAACCTGATTGCTGTCACCCGTTTGACCCACAAAAAATGTGTCAGCAAGGTTGTATACAATATTAATAAGCATACTGAGCATACTCGGAAACGCCATTTTCATAACAGCTTTCGGCACAGTATATTCTTCAAAAACTTTTGTATTATCTTTCATTTATATTCTTCTATATTCTTCCTTTCGTTTATTTTCAAAGAGCAGCGGCAAACACTGTCTGCCATAATAATTTATAACCTATCCGCAATATCAATAAGATTTTGCATAGTAAGTTTTTCAGGTCGGATATTAACTTCCAAACCGAGTTCGTTAAATATATTTGTGAGCTTATCCTTTGGCACACCCATTGTGTTTGAAATGCTGTTGAGCGCCGTCTTTCTTCTTTGAGCAAATGCACATTTTACGAGCGAAAAGAATTTCTTTTTATTCTCCACTCGGTATTTTTCCGCCTTATCAAGTGTAAGCTTAATTACCACGCTGTCAACCTTTGGGCTTGGCATAAACGAAGTGCGCGGCACATCAAAAAGAATTTCGCCGTCGGCATAAAAATTAACTGCAACGGAAACAGCGCCTGCCTGCCTTGTGCCAACCTCGGCGCAAAGCCTTTTGCCCGCTTCTTTTTGAACCATAACTACAATTTCATCAATAGGAAGTTCGCTTTCAAGAAGCATCATAATAATCGGCGAAGTGATATAATAAGGCAAATTTGCGCACACCTTAACGCTGTCACAGTCGGCGAACTTTTCAGTTATAAGCGCTTTTAAATCAAGTTCCATAACATCGCCGTTAACAACCTCAAGGTTATCAAACTCGCCGAGCGTTTCACCAAGAACCGGCAAGAGCCTTTTGTCAAGTTCAACGGCGACAACCTTTTTTGCCACCTTGCAAAGCTCTTTTGTAAGCACACCGATACCGGGTCCGATTTCAAGCACACCCGTTTTGCCGTCGGCATTAAGTTCTTGCGCCATATTTGGACATACATCAGAGTCTATCAAAAAGTTTTGACCGAGCGCCTTTGAAAAAGTAAAGCCGTATTTTGAAAGTATTTTTTTTATAGTATTAATATCATAAAGATTCATATTACACCTTTAATATTTGCGGTTGTGAATAAGCAGCCATAACCGCACCCGCATTTCAAACAATTAGAAATTTATTTCTAATAAAATAAATAAAACAATAAATAATTGTTTCAACAACGCAGGAACGATACGATTTTAGGTATCTATGGATACCGTAATCGTATCGTTGGGTGCTTT
>CAVKLC010000071.1:0-6178 GCA_963657005.1 bacterium
ATCTCCTTTTGGAGTTCTTGCAGTCATCTTTTTTTCAGACTGTTTTTTTACAGCCCCTTTTTTATTTTTTCTTTGTATAACAAATGTGTGAAAAGTGGATATCGTTGTCGTAGTAGCTTGCGAGGAGTTCACGCTCGTAGTTATCCTTTTTAAAATTAGGAAAATATGTGTCGGCATCATTACATTCGGCTTCAATTTCGGTCAAATAAAGCTTGTCCGCCTTTGGCAAAAATTGCTTATAAATATCGCCGCCGCCGATTATAAATATGCTTTCACTGTCCGCCGATTTAAGCGCTTCGTCTATCGAATGAACAACAAACGCACCCTCTGCGGTGTAATCTTTTCGTGTTGTGATAACTATGTTTTTTCTTCTCGGAAGTGCTTTCGGAAGCGATTCAAAAGTTTTTCTGCCCATAATAACAGTGCTTCCCATAGTCGTTTCTTTAAAGAAAGCCATATCCTCTTTAAAATGCCAAATTAAATCGTTACCTTTGCCGAGTTCAAGATTTTTGCCGACTGCGGCTATCATACTGATTGTCATATTCTTCTCCTGTTACTGCGAAATAGGAAATTTGATTTTTCCCATATGCTGATAATCGATAAGCTTAACATCTTTGCAATCTCTTGAATTGTCAAATTTAAAGAAATCGTCAATTTCCGGGTTGAGCCAAAGCTTAGGAGCAGGCAAATCACCCTCGGTGTCAAACCTTTCAATCTGCTCTTTAATTCCGTTAACTTGGTTTACATAAATGTGCGCGTCCTTGATACTCCAGTCAAGCGTTCCCGGTCTTAAGCCGCAAACCTGAGCGAGCATATAAACAAGCGTTGCATACTGAGTAATATTAAATGGCAAGCCGAGCGGAACATCACAAGAACGCTGATGAACCCAGCAGTTAAGTTTGCCCTCGGTCACATCCCATTCGCTTGACCAAACACAGCTTGGAAGCACGGCAGTGTCAAGATAATCATTTTGCCATAGGGTTATTATCATTCGTCTGTCCTCGGGATGATTTTTAATCTTGTCGATAAGGTTTTGCGTCATTTGAAACTTGTTGACAATATAGCCGTAGGCAGTGCCGATTGTGTGCGCATATTCTTTGCCGAAAAATTTGTGAACCGGTGTTTTAACAAGTTCACCGTTTTCATTCGGAAGCATCTGAGTGGCATTCCAGTAACCGTCTTCGTCAATTTCCCATTCGTTCCAAATTTTAACATCTCTCTCCTGAAGCCAACGAACATCGTTTGACTGAGCCTGATATATCCAAAGCATTTCAAGAAGTGCTTGGCGGATAAATACCTGCTTTGTTGTTAAAATAGGATATTCCTTTGATAAATCAAAATGGAAATGATGCGACGGCACTTTGATAGTGTTTGTACCCGTTCTGTTAACAACTTCAGTACCCTCGCTGAGTATTCTTTTACATAAACCTATATAATCTTTGTCGAACTGTGACATAATAGTACCTCTTTATCAGTCTATAATACACATAATTTTAACACAAAGTGTGCTCGTTTTCAATATAAGAATAATTAACAGTTGACCTTGATTTAATATGAATATATAATAAGTTTCAAAAGGAAGTGTTATTATGCTTAATAAAAATGATATATTAAATACTTTTTCAAATCTTGTTTCTATTGATTCACCGTCAAAGGGTGAAAGGCAGATGTGCGACTATATTAAGTCGAGGTTTGACAAGCTTGGCATAAAGTACGAGGAAGATAATACGGGTGATATTATCGGCGGAAATTGCGGAAATCTTTACGCTTATGTTGACGGCGACAAAGACCTTGAGCCTATCCTTTTTTCTTCTCATATGGATACGGTTGAACCGTCAAATGGTAAAAAGGTTGTTTTTGGCGAAAACGGTTTGATAACAAGTGACGGTACTACTGTTTTGGGCTCTGACGATTTGGCAGGCGTGACGGCGATACTTGAATCGCTTGAAGAAATTATAAATAACAATGTAAGTCACAGACCGCTTGAAATTCTTTTTTCAGTCAGTGAGGAAACGCTTTGCGACGGTACAAAGCACCTTGATTTTAGCAAACTTAAATCAAAAGACGCTTATGTTTTTGACCTTGACGGCGATATCGGAAGTGCCGCTTATACCGCTCCTACCATCGTTTCATTTAAGGCAACTGTTCACGGCAAGAGTGCTCACGCAGGTTTTGAACCTCAAAAAGGTATTCACGCAGTTAAGGCTGTTGCAAGGGCGGTAAGCGAGATTGACTGTGGAATTTTTGACGATATGTCGGTAAATATCGGAAGAATTGAGGGCGGCGGAGCTACCAATATCGTGCCTGATTTGTGCTTGTGCCTCGGCGAAGTGAGATGCTTTAATCATCAAAAAGCTGTTGACAAAGTTGAGGAAATCAAGAGTGTATTTAAGAAGTATTGTGACGAAATCGGCGCAGTTCTCGATTTTGAAGAAAAAATCTGTGTAAAAGCTTTCACCACCTCAACCGATTGCAACTCGGCAAAAAGGTTTGAAAAAGCTTGCGATAAACTTGGTAAAAAGGCTCAGTTTATTTCTACTTTCGGCGGAAGCGACAATAACTACTATGCAAATGCAGGGCTTGACGGTTTTGTTGTGTCAACGGGTATGAATAAGTGCCACAGTACGGAGGAGTACACCTATGATTATCAACTTGTAAATGCCGCAAAACTTGCATTTGAACTTATGACAAGCGAGGACTGAGATGAAAAACCCACTTCATTACCAACTGAGTGAATACGACTGCGGTCCTACATCTATGCTAAATGCGGTCAGCTTTCTTTTTGATAGGGAAGATGTGCCGCCCGATTTGATTAGAAATATTATGCTTTATTGCCTCGACTGTTTCGGCAGTGACGGAGGCAGCGGTAAAAGCGGTACTTCCCGTATGGCGATGATGTTTCTTTCAAATTGGCTCAACGGCTACGGCGAGGCGGGGCTTCTTCCTATTGATACAAAATATGTGTCGGCAGAAAGCGTTTATATCGGTCAAAACAGCCTTATTAATGACGCACTTTCTAGGGGCGGTGTTGCGGTTGTCAGGCTTTATTATGAGGTTGAGCATTATGTTTTGATGACAAAGGCACAGAATGATAAAATTCATCTTTTTGACCCATATTATCATAACGACGAGTTTGACGAAAAAGACATTGTTTTAACAAACGAGTACCCGTTTGAATACAACACCGTTGTGCCGCAAGAGTATTTTAACCGTGAGGATAACTCTCTTTACTCACTCGGTGAAAAAGCAAATAGGGAAGCGGTGCTTCTGTTTAACAAAAACACCGTGCTTACGAGCGACGATACAATCGAATATTTTATTTAAGGTTATGTTAACTTTATGAAAAACTGAAGATAAGTGTGTATTAAGATTCGGTAAAATCTATTTACACGTTTTCTTTTTATGTTATAATCAATTCGTTAATAATTTATTAAAAAATGTGAGGTGTCCTTATGGGAAAGGTCAAATCTTTTTTGAACAGCAAAATTGTTAAAAAAGATGTAGGCGAGCCGACATATCTTACCTGGAAAGAGGCATTGTCTTATGCAATGGGCAGAGGTGCTCAGGGTATGAGTACAAGTATGACAGCTTCTAAATATGTCAATTTCTTTATTACCGATGTTTTGCACATCAAAGCAAGGCACGCAAGCAATATCCGTCTTTACTGCGGTATTTTTGACGCAATCAATGACCCGATTATGGGCGTAATTGTTGACAAAACCCGTTCGCGTTGGGGTAAGATGCGCGGCTATATCAAATTTGCACCGTATCTTGTTTCACTTTTTATGATTCTTTTCTTTGTCGGAAACGACAATCTTTCTTACGGCGTAAAAATGGCGATTACCGTTTTTGCATTTGTAGGTCTTGATGTGACATACACCGCATTTGATGTGCCTATGGGCGCACTTGCCTTTTCTATGACGCCGAACGGAACGGAACGAACGAAACTTTACGGTATCGCTTCAATCGGACGAATGATACTCGGTGCTATTCCTGCCGCTCTCGTTGCTTTTGCCGCTTGGCTTCCTTATTTTAATTCAAATCTTGACAAGGCTTACCTTGTTGCGGCTTTGCTTTCGGCAGTATTTATTATTGTGTTTACGCGTTTCACTTTTGCAAATTGCCACGAACGAATGGATCACAGCGAAGAAACACCGTCTCTCAACGAGTGTATTCATTTGCTTCTTACAAACCGTCCGCTTTTAATGCTTTTCCTTTGTAACATCTTCTTTGTAATTATCAAAGTAGCCGAGCAGTGCTCTTTCTATTTTGCATATGATTCGCTTTTCAATGCAAAGTACAACGGACTGCTTGATATTGTTAAAGCTCCGGGTTCGGTTCTTGCAGGTGTACTCGTCCCGATTATTGTTGAAAGGCTCGGTGCAAAGAGCGACAGCAAAAAGTTTTATCAGGTTTGCTGTGTTTTGGGTATAACATTTAACGGTCTTTTTGCACTTCTTACATATAACGGTATTATGAATAAGCCTGCCGACCAGCCGGTATCTACTTTGACCGGTGTTTTGGTTCTCGCTTTTTCAATGCTTGTAACATTTCCGCTTGAATTTAAAAATCTTATGCAAAAGGAAATGGAAGCTGAAACCGTTGACTATGTTGAATGGAAATCGGGCAAAAGAGTTGAGGGCACAATGCTTTCGATTATGTCGTTTACAGGTAAGCTTGAGGGTACGCTTTCTTCTTTCATTTGCCTTCAGATGCTTGCAAGGACAGGCTATGTTGAGCACACAAGTGATGTTTCAACAGTTCAAAATCATTCAACGCTTCTCGGTCTTTTCCTTATGACAACCGTATTCCCTATGATAGGCTATCTTCTTATGCTTATTCCTATGCATTTCTACAACATCACCGGTGACGGTCATCGCCAAATGATTAAAGAAATTATGGCTCGTCGTGAAAAAGAGAAGAAAGCAAAAGAAGAAAAAAGCGAAAACGAGCAGGTTGCTCAAAATGCTTAATAAAAATGTTTAAAACCGACTTCGCTTGAAGTCGGTTTTGTTTTGCATTTGTTGACTTTATTGCTTCACAATGATAAAATATGAATGAAATCAGGCATCGGAGGATACATTTAATGAAAAAAATAATATCAATGTTTTTAAGCTTTGTTTTGGTACTCGCTTGCCTTTCTTTTGGTAGTATGACAGCTTTTGCAAATACTAAAAAAACGGCAAAAAGCTTAACTCTTAATTCAAGCGTTAACGCATATGTTGATGTTGGCAGCAAGAGTTATGTTAAATTTGAACCGAGTTCTTCGGGTTATTATGAATTTGCGTGTTCCGCTTTCAGCAGTGACGCGTCGATTATGGCATCTGTTATCGATTCATCAGACGAAACTTATAATACTGTAATTAACGACAGTTCAAATCAAGCCTTGATTTGCGCCGCATATCTTGAAGCAGGCAAAACTTACTACTATGTTTTGGAATCGGTTGGCAGTGCGCTTTCAACTCCTGTTACAGTAAGGGCGCACAACCATACTTACAGCAACACTTTGGCTTATCCTGCATTTGTTGACGGCAACGATTCATCGCTTTCTCACGACGGCGAGGCTTATGCTGTTTGCGATTATTGCACCGATTCGTACACTGTTGCAACATATTATGCGCCGTCTTCGATTAAACTTTCGTCAACTTCATTTACCTATAACGGCAAGGCTAAAAAACCGAACGTTACGGCTTATGACAGAATGGGAAAGGTTATTCCTAAAAGCCAATACAAAATAAGCTACAGTTCAAATACAAAGCCGGGCTACGGTACGGTTTCGGTTAATTTTTTCAATAATTACACCGGTACTCTTTCATCTCAAATTACAATCAAGCCTAAAAAGGCGACTATTTCCTCGCTTAAAAGCAGTGCAAAAAAGAAGCTTACCGTTAAATGGAAAAAAGATACAAGTGTTACCGGATATCAGGTTCAGTATTCAACTTCAAGCAAGTTCGCAAAAAAGTCAACCAAAACTTCAACTGTAAGTAAAAAAAGCACAACATCAAAAACCGTTTCTTCTCTTAAATCAAAAAAGAAATACTATGTTCGTGTTCGCGAATATAAAACCGTAAACGGTAAAAAACTTTACGGCTCTTGGAGTAAGGTAAAGAGTTTTAAGGTAAAATAAATTATAGTTTACGGTTGTGAATAAGCAGCCATAACCGCACCCGAATTTCAA
>CAVKLC010000072.1:0-6142 GCA_963657005.1 bacterium
TTATTGCCCTGATTTCCCTTTGTTTATGCGCCTTTCGGCGTTTTGCTCAGGGCTATACTTATTGAGTTAGAAGGTGATTTAATGCCGATATCGGTTATGCTAAAACCGGCGTCAAGTAATTGTAATCTGGCGTGTGAATACTGCTTTTACCATTCTTTAGCGGCAAATCGTAAAGATTTTTCAAATGGCTTTATGTGTGAAGATACTGTCAAAAGGGTGATTGACAGTGCGCTTGAATTTGCAAATGGGACGGATGTTTATTTCACCTTTCAGGGCGGCGAACCGCTTCTTTGCCCGATAGATTTTTATAAGTCTTTTGTGTCTTATGCAAAAAAAGCAAATGTTAACGGCTCAAAAATTAATTATTGCCTTCAAACCAACGGCACGCTTATTAATGATGAAAACGCATTGTTTTTTAAACAAAATAATTTTCTAATCGGTGTGTCGCTTGACGGTGACGAGGAAGTTAATAAATATCGCGTTTATAAAGACGGCAGAAATTCGTTTTCCGATATTATGAACGGCATTGAAACACTTAAAAAGCATAATGTCTCATTCAATGTTCTTTCCGTTCTTACTAAAAATACGGCGCTTAATTTCAGAAAAGCATATCGTTTTTTTAAATCAAACGATCTAAGATATATTCAGTTTATTCTCGGTCTTAAACCGCTTGACGGTGAGTTTGAAGATGATATGTATATGAACGATGATGACTATGCTTATTTTTTAACAAAATGCTTCAATATTTATTTTAACGACTATATGCGTGGCGATTATGTTTCGGTTCGTACTTTCGACAATTACATATCTTTAGTAAACGGCGGCAATGCCGAGCAGTGCGGTATGAACGGCTTTTGTTCAACTCAGTTTGTCGTTGAGGGCGACGGAAGTGTTTATCCCTGTGATTTCTATTGTACGGATGAATGGTATCTCGGTAATATTAACGATTTATCGTTTAAAGAACTTTATAAAATGCCTAAATGTGTTGAATTTTTAAAAAGTTCATTTAAACTTAATGACGATTGCAAAAATTGCGGGTATTTTTATATTTGCCGCAGCGGAGGTTGCAAGCGCAACCGTCAGAGCAGTGACTATTGCAAGGCGTATAAAGAATTCTTTTCTCAGTGTGAATATAAACTTAAACAGCTAAAAAAGTAGGTGCTTATTAATTTATGAAAAAGGCGATATCTGTATTTTTGTGTGCAACATTGATTTGTTCACTGTTTGTTGCTTGTTCCGATAATAAAAATAAAACGGAAGAAGATAATTCAAATAATAATGAAAATATTGAACTTAAAATAACTACCGACGCTCATTACGCTTCGCTCGATTCAAGTTCGATTAAAGCATACGAAAAGCTTTGCAACGCAGTTCTTAATTATGAAAGTGAGGTTAAGTTTAACACCGGTTTGACAGATGATGTAAACCAGCTTTTTTATACTTCTTTTCCTCAGTATGTGCTTGTTGACGGTATTGATTTCCTTGACGATAACTCGGGCGTATCAATTACTTATGCAAACGATAAGGAAACGCAGGAAGCAAAGCTTAAAGAATTTAATAGCGCAGTTTCGTCAATAATGAACGCCTGCAACTACGGCAAAGTCAGCAAAAATGAATATCTTTTTAATGTTTACACCTACATTACTCAAAACTTTTCCGTAGATAACGGTATAACAACCGTATTTGATACCGCTATTCAAAAGAAAGGTATGAACTCAACATTAAGCGGTCTTTTTGAATACTTGCTTCTTCAGGCAGATATAAATGCTTCTCATCTTATGAATATCGATTCTCAGTCTATCGCAAAAATGATTTCTTTAGCTGATTTTAACGGTCAAAAGTATTTCTTTGATGTAACGAGCGAAATTGAAAATAATCAGGGCAAGGCTTTAAAATATTTTGCTATGGACACGGCAAGGGCGCAAAGTTCTTCTCAAGGTTTTATGTTTACCGATAATACCACCGCCGATACTATTGAAGATGCAACTTATTCTAAACTCGGAATGTCAACTTCATTCACAGTTGAATCGTCAAAAGTCAAAGTTTCGCTCAGAGGCAATGATTCTTTTGAATTCAATTTGGACTAAATTCACTTTATATACTACAATTTGATATGTTTGATAAAAAAGATACAAGAAATTGTATCTTTTTTGTTGTATTTGCAAAATTGTTGTGTTACAATATGGCTTATGATTTAACTAAGGGGGATTAGTATGGCTGAAAATGCTTCACTAAAACAAAAAGTGACGACTCTTATCGATAATGTCAAATATTATTGGAAAGAGCCGCCGAAAGGCAGATATATGTCTTTCAAAGAAATCGGTTCATACGCTTTCGGTGGTATCGGTGCATATCTTATCGTTAGTATGAGCTATATTTGTATGCTTGCAACAACAAATGTATTTATTACAGGTACAATAGGTATTACACCTACCGATATGTACATATTATATGTAATTGCTACTCTTGCAAGTATTCCGCTTACCGGTCTTCGTGCTTCGATTGTCGATAACACTCGTAACAAAGCAGGTAAGTATCGTCCGTATATACTTATGATGGGTATCCCGTCTGCGCTTCTTTTCATTGCAATGGTTTGGTTCCCGTACGACAAGCTTTCCCTTGTTGTAGGTAACAGCGTAGTATTTGGAGGAAAAACAGCAGACTACCTTGCAAAATGTGTAATCCTTTTGCTCTTTAATGTTATTCTTCAGTTTGTATATATGTTCTTCTATGATGCATATGAAAACCTTATTCATGTTCTTTCTCCAAACTCGCAGGAAAGAGCCGATGTTGCATCAATTAAGAGTATTGTATACTCACTCGGTCCATCAGTTGTAAACCTTATTATGCCTATCGTTGCTGAAAATGTATTCCATACAAATCAGACCGATATCCGTGTTTACAGACTTGTATTCCCAATCTTGGGTGTACTCGGTTCCGCTCTTCTTGTAATTGTTTATGCTAACACAAGAGAAAAAATTATTCAGGCTAAAACTCATGTTATTCAAATTAAATTCGTTGACGCATTTAAAGCTGTAGCTAAGAATAAATATTTCTGGATAATTTCACTTGCAGGTTGGATCGGCTTCCTTGAAACAGCTTATTCAAACATTCTTGCTTGGCTTTATAACTACGGTGGCGCTTGCTCCGGTAATGTTTACGGTATTATCGTAACTCTTAACGGTAACTCTGCTCTTTGGGGTATGATTATGGCTCCGTTCTTTATCCGTAAGTACGGTAAAAAGAATGTTCAGATTGTTACTAATCTTCTCAATATCATATTCATTCTTGCAATGATTCTTTTTACAGGCAAGATTACAAGCGCAACTATTTGGATGGTGCTCCTTTGCCTTTACTGCAACGGTATCGTAGGTGCGTTTGCTCATATTCTTAACCCTGCTATTCAGGCGGACATTCGTGATTACCAGCAGTACAGAACAGGAGAAAGAATTGACGGTATGTTTGCCGCAGTTGCAACCATCGGTTCAGTTATCACTCTTATCACATCTTCTGTTATTCCTACTCTTCAGGAAAAGCTCGGTATGAATGTTGAAACTGCAAGACAGGTTGTTAACAATTCGGCACTTATGGCTCGTAAGCTTCCGGGCGCTACCGAAACAATCGGTCAAATGCTCCAGCAGCAGGCTGCTAACGGTCAGGATATTTATAACGCATCTAACGCTCTTTATGATGTCGACGGCGTTCTTATTCCTCTCCTTCGTGTGCTTATTCTTGTTGCTGCTGTAGGTGCTACTCTTAATGTTATTCCGTTCTTCTTCTACGACTTTACAGAGAAGAAGCAAAAGGCTGTAGTTCGTGTACTTAAAGTTCGTGCTCTTTTTGAAGACTATGCTAACGACGCTTTAAGCGATAAGGAACTTGTTGAGGCTATCGACCTTGTTAATAACGCAAGGGAAATGGCTGCCGCTACCCCTAAAAAGGTATCAAAGGACGACTACAAGCACCTCAAAGGCAAAGAAAAGAAAACTGCAAAGAAAGCTTACCGTGAAGCTCTTGAATTTAACGAAGAAATCGAAACTTCGCAATTCGTTTGTGCTGAACTTGATAAGTTCAATTCTGAAAATGTTATGCGTCAGGTTGCTCTTTACCAAAAGGTATATGATGACGGTCTTGAAGGTATCGTAAATATGGATGTTAACGCGGTTAAGGCTGAACTTGCCGCTGCAAAGGCACTTCCAAAGGATAACGACCAGCAGAAAGAAATTCGCAAGATTGAAATTGAACTTGCTAAGAAAAAGCTTGCTTCTCATAAGAATTATGTTAAGCACTTCGGTTCGGTTAACGAATTTAAAGAACCTGAAATGTCAGTTCTTGAAGGCTATTTCTCAGTTGAAGATGAATGTGACGATAAACTTGAAGAACTTAATAAGGAACTTCGCGAAGCTAAGAAAGCTAAGGACAGCGGTGAAGTTGTTAAGATTAAGGCTGATATGAAAAAATATGCTGATGAGCGCAAAAATGCCCGTAAGGCTTCTAAGGCTGAAATGGATAAGCACGCTATGTTCAACCGTGCCGCTGACGCATATATCACTTCTCGTAAACTCCTTGTTCAGCAGGAAAACTTTAAGCACCTTGATGAAATTGCAGCTCAGTACGACGAAGCTAAGGCAAGAGCCGAAGCTGAAGAAAAGGCTAAAGACCTTGAAAATGAGCGTAAGCGTAAGGAACTTGAAGCAGAACTTGCTAAGCGTAAAGCCGCAAGAAGAAAGAAATAATTTAATATTCAAAGTAACTCCCTTGTTTTTTAGGGAGTTATTTTTTTGTTATTATTGATAAATATGGCTGGTACCCATATAAAATATATTTTATTTTTAAAGGAGAAGCTTTGATGAAAAAAGTACTAAGTTTATTTTTATCCCTCGTTATGCTCATCAGCATAACCGCAGGGCTTAACCTCACGGCAAATGCTGATGAGGAGGACACAATATTAACCTATGGTGATTATAGGCATAGTATTAATAATGATAATACTGTGACAATCACAGGTTATACAGGCTCTGCAAAAAACTTGAAATTCCTTCTGTTGTTAAGGGTAAAAAGTAACAGAAATTAATGACCGTGCGTTTTCCGGTAGTGAAAGTTTGACAAATGTAACAATACCGAAAAGTGTAACCGGTATCGGCTCATGTGCATTCGATGGTTGCATAAACATAACAAAAATTGAAATACCAAGCAGTGTTAAAGGCATTGGTGAAAACGCTTTTTCATACTGCAGCAGTTTAACAGAAATTTCTGTTTCTAACAAAAATACCGCTTATTCATCTAAGGACGGTGCATTATTTACTAAAGATAAAAAATGGTTAATTCAATATCCGCTTGGCAATGAACGAACATCATATAATATTCCTGACAGTGTTGAAAATACCGAACCTTTTGCGTTTGCCGATTGTAAAAATTTGAAAAACTTAACTCTTTCAAACAAGATGACAAGTATCAATTATTGCGCATTTTATAACTGCCACAGTTTAATTAATGTAACTATGCCAAGCAGTGTAACAAGTATTGATGAAAGTGCATTTGAAAGTTGTACAAATTTAAAATATATCGTAATACCAAGTAAAGTGAAATATATCGGAACTGATGCATTTTTAGACTGTACAAATCTAACCGAAATCTATTATCCAAATTCTAAAAGCAAATTGGAAAAAATCAATGAGGATGGTATTAAAAACGTAACAGTTTATTTTGATTCAACTTTAAATGAAAAGCAGAAAACGGGCGAGTGTAAAAAAATTACTCCAGCAAATGCTTCGCTAACAATTACTTGGGAAAAAGTTAATGGTGTTAAAGGTTATGAGGTTCAACTTGCTACGGACAAAAAGTTTAAGAAAAACAAGAAAACAATAACAGTTAATAATCAAAAAACAACCGTTAAAAAACTCAAATCAAATAAGAAGTACTATGTAAGAATTCGTACCTATAAAATGAGTAAGGGTACAAAAGTTTATTCCTCTTGGTCTAAGGTTAAGAGTATTAAAACTAAATAGGATAAATTATAATTTATACAAAATAAAGGTCGCACCAATCGGTATGAACCGCCCCAGATTGTGCAGACAGTACAAAAAATGGAGCCTAAGGTAGAATAATTAAATTTTAAGCAACAAACTGATTTCGTTTTTCA
>CAVKLC010000073.1:0-6054 GCA_963657005.1 bacterium
GTTGCTTGCTTTACTGTTTTTTCTTACTTTTTTCTTTCGTTTTGCTCATCACTAATTAATCCCTTCATTAAACATAATCCCTAAAAAATTCCATTTTGTGATAAAAAAATAAAAAAGAGCCGAAGTTTCGGCTCTTTTCACAAATCGTCACTCTACATTTTGTGCAATTTTCACAAGCTCGTCTTTTTCTATATTTCCTGATATTATGTAAATATAATTTCCATCATTAAAAATTATTCCTTTCTCATTATAATTAGACCTATAATAAACAGCATCAATACCGTTAATCTTAATATTTTCAGGTTCGTAATGTTCAGTATCAAATCCTATGCTTCCGGATAATTCAAACTTTTGAACAACAAAAGATTTATCAGCATTTTCATAATTTCCTATATAAAAATCTCTCGAAACATAATCTTCAACTTTTTCAAATCCTGCAGGAATGTAATTTACATTTAAAGAAGTCACACTATTGGATTTTTTCTTATCAACAACATTATACTCCGAATGGTTAGAAAATTTATCGACGATATATTCTCTGCTTTGAGGAATGGCAAATGCCGTTGTTGCAATCGCAAGCAAAACAGCGGCAATGATTAAAACCTTAATTGTGCCTTTTGAAAATTTAATTTTCTTACCTTGCTTGCCATAAATAATATCATTTATTATTTTATTATGTTTTTTGCTGAACTTATGCTTTGGCAAATCCGTCGGAAAAGAGTCAGCCCAATTTTCAGCCGAAAGCCATAAAGCCTCTTCAAATTCTGACATTTTATCATTTCCTTTCCTCTAATATTTTTCTTAATTTATTCCTTGCGTATTCCAATCTTTTTCGCACATAGGAATCTTTAACATTATAAATTTCTGCTATTTCTTTACTTTTATAGTTGTACAAATATTTCAAATGAAAAAATACTCTGTTTTCTTCTTCCAATGCATTATCAACAATTGCTAAAAGCTCAATTCTTCCAAAGCTTTCATAATATTCCAAATCTGCCGTTTCATTATCGCCGTTGAGTTCAATAAATTCTGCTTTTTGAGAATCATTATAAATATCTATCGCAAATCCTGTTACAATCGTAGATAAATAAATCTTCGTTTTCTTTGAATTTATTTCGCCTATCTTGTCAAAATGCTTTGCTACATATAAAAGTGTTTCCTGAACGCACTCTTCTGCATCTTCAATGCAATTTGTTCTTTTGAGTGCTATCCAATATAACAGGTCACAATATGTATCATAAAGCAGTTGAAATTGTTCTTTTTCGCTTTGAGTATCAAGGAGATTTAAAAAAAGTCCTATCATATATACATAATCCCTTAAAATTCCGTTTTTGTGATAAAAAGTTTTAATTTTATTTAAAATCATTAGATTTATTTTGTCAAAGGCTTTTGCCAAAAAACATAATTAATCGTCTATTTCTTTTTAATTTTAAGCGTTTTCAAATATGTTTTATCATCAATGCTCACTCTATATGATTCAACACATTTTTGAATTGTTTTATTATGTACCCACGGTGATAAAATATTATTTTTCAAAAGATTTAACACTTTATCACTGTAGTTAACATATGCTGTCGCCAAAGTCCATGCTATAGCCATATTTATATAATACTCATCTCTTTTAATATTTGACAAAATATCAATTACCCTGTCGATATATTCATCAATCAGGAAATAATCGAGCATCATAACAACCATAAAACGAACTTCATATTCACTTGCGTTTTTGTATTTAATTATAAATTTCCAAACTTCATCAAGATTTTCTTTAGCAAACTTATATGCGCTTGAGCAGCAGTCGCAAACCGCCCAATTATCAATAAGCGGCACAAATTTTTCAAGTTCATCCAAGCGCTCATTAAAGCTTATTTTTTTATATGCAATAAGCAAGCCTTTTATCATCTTTTCTTCATAGTATTTCACTTCAAAGTTTGTATCTTCTTTTGCCGCATTTTTTGCAATCTTTTTAATAATCGGAAGCCTTACGCCGATAACCTCATTTCTGTCATAATAGGGAACCAACTTTGAATGAAAATCGCCGTATTTTATATCTTGATTTTTAAATAATTCTTCTCTTACATTCATACAATCACCAAAAAATTATATATCAACAAAGATATTCTTTCAAGTTATCTATCAATGATTTTTCCACAATAATTTTATTTTCTTTCACTTCACAGTCAAAATTAATTGTGTCAACCATTTTAGGGTTTCTTACTTCAATTTCAAGTTCGTTTATTCTTAAAATATTTGAAACTCCACCTAATTTAGAAACACTTTCTTTAAGCCTTTTCGGAATATAGACATTTACCGCTGATGAAATTCCTACCTTTTCCCAAAAATAGCGTGAAACAAAATAGCCGAGTGAGAAAAAAACAATTCCTATTGAAAAAAGATAAACGGGTTTATTAATATACGCAAACATTTCAAAAACAGAACCGTTTAAAGTAAAACCTATCCCAAGATTAACAATATCGGCACACAAATAGCATAATGATGACAAAACGCATACGCTTAAAAACAAATATACATTTTCAAGAAAAATAAAGAGTAAAATAAAACCGATATTACCGCTTAAAAGCATACAAATAAATAATGCGGTTAATGTGATTTTAGATATTCCTTTAACTTTAGTTAAGAGAATCGAAAAAACACCCGAGAGAAGAAAAAGAAGATAATATCGCCCTGAAAGAAAAGAAGATACACTTTTTGATATAATATTACTTTTAAACAAATTCACTGCGCCCGAAATAACTGAATTATCAATTACTGTCCCTGTGCCAAAGCTTTTAAAATAAAACATATTTTGAAATTCCTTAATATCAAAAGCAGATAAAAAAGTATTTATAAGTCCGAAAGAAGACGAAGAAAATACCCCTTTGTTTGAAACTCCGCCTGAAATAAGCATCACAATATCAAGATAATAATCATAAATAACATTAAACAGGACGGCAAAAATCACGGACACGGTTAAAATAAGCACAGACGACAAATAAAAATCAAACTTTTCAAAACAAAAATATGCAATTAAAGGAATAATAATTGCAAAAATAATGCTTTCTCGCTCACTGAAAGCAGAATAAAATATATACAAACAAAATGTGCAAATAAATGCCTTGATACTCTTTTTACCCTTTAAAATCGAATAGCTCAGAAAAAAGCAAAACACATAAGGAATTATATTTTTAACGGCTGATGACAAATCGTCAAATCTTATAACTTGACTTTGATTAAATTTATCTGATAAAAAGTCGAAAAAATACCCTATTACAAATAAGAGCGAACAAATCAATAATGATATTGAAGATGAATTTTGAATTTTATTAAAATATTTATAACTTCTCATATGGTTATTATTACCGATAAGCGTAAAAATAAACAAATCCGCCTGAATTACCAGACGGATAAAAATTATTATAAAGCAGAAGTTGACATTCTCAGCGAAAACGGTTCATCGTTACCGATTATTATATGGTCTATAAAATTTATGCCGATATCACTTAAAGTTGTTCCTATCGACATAGAAAAGTTAACATCGGCATCTGACGGTTTGCTTGAACCCGACGGATGATTATGTGCAAAAATAACTCCAGATGCGTGGTCAATAATAGCATTTTCAAGTATTTGCCTTTGATTTGCACTTGAAGAATTTGCATTACCCGTGCCGATTGTATGAGTATTTATAATCGAGCCGTCGTTATTAACGGTAATCATAATAAGTTTTTCAACTTTTTCATAACAAAGAATATTTTTGCAATAGTTAACAGCTTCGTCACAGCAGTTTAAGTTAAGTACATTTTGGTTTTTGTTTTTCATGACTCTTTTGTTGAGCTCAACTACCATTTTAATTCCGACAGCAGCCGCTTCACCGATGCCATTAACTGTCATCAGTTGCTGAGCGTCGGCATTGAGCACACCCTCAAGCGACCCGAACCTGTTAATAAGCGCATACGCAAGTTCTTTAACATCTTTTTGCGGAATGATTATTGACAAAAACAGTTCTAAAAGATTGTGGTCGGGCATATTTTCCATACTGCCGTTAAGATATGACTGCCTCATTCTTTGCCTGTGACCGTTTCTGCTCAAATTAGGCTTCTTGGCATTAACATTAAGTTCGTCAAAATTTCTTGCAACAAAATTTGAATCAAGCGAATTTTGATAGTATTTATTAGTAAATCTGTTTTTATCTTTAGTATCTGACATCGCTTTACCAAAATCGATACCTTTCAGATAATCATTCAAAACTCATCACAACCTTTCACCAAAGTATATTATTATAATTCGGACAATGTTTATCTTTAAGTATTGCTCTCAGTTCAACATAACAGCCGCATTTAAGGCACATTCCGGAAATGAGATAATCGCATTTTTTGCACTTATCAAGTCTTGAAGTGTAAACAGTATTATTCACTTTCAAAGAATCGTTTAAAGTAGAAATATATTCTTCAAGCGATTTATACGACTCTTTTTCACCCGCTTCTAAAAGCAGGCATTTTTTACATTCACTCATACTTCTACGGTAAATTTAACTACACTGCAAGCAGGAATTTCAAAAGTAAAGCCGTCTTTTAACTGTCTAAATTCGGTAAATTCTTCAATTTTAACATTGTTGAAGTTATCGAAGTCATTTTTATCGTAAATATCGCCTGTTAAAATCTCAGCCTTAATTGACTTGATTTTTGAATCGGCAATTTGGCACTTAATCTTGTCGCTCTTTTTATCCGACACATTAATAATAGTGGAATAAATAATACCGTTTTCATCAACTGAAGCAGATTCAATAAGCTTAGGACAAGTTCTGTTTGCTTCCTTAGATTCAATAACGCTTGAAGTAATAAAAGAGCCTAAAAGAGTGTTATTTTGATGTTCTTTAAACATTTTAAACACATAATAAGTCGGAGTAAGAACCATTTTTTCACTGTCTGTCAAAATCATAGCCTGAAGAACATTAACAGTTTGAGCAATGTTTGCCATCATTACCCTGTCGCTGTGTTTATTGAAAATATTAAGAGTTAAAGCGGCAACCATAGCGTCACGCATAGTATTTTGCTGATATAAAAAGCCCGGATTGGTTCCCAGTTCAACATCATACCAAGTACCCCATTCGTCAACAACAAGCTGCACCCACTGCTGAGGGTTAACAGAATTCATAACAGCAATATGATTATTAATAAGTTCTTCCATACGATACGCACGAGTAATGGTTTTATAATACTCTTTAGTATCAAAATCGGTTGCCGAACCTTTATGCTCCCAAGTATCACCCGGAATAGTATAATAATGAAGCGATATACCCTGAGCCTTATGCTTAACCTTGTCCATAACTTCTTTCATCCAGTGATAATCGTCAACATTCGGTCCGCAAGCAATACGAGTAATTTTATTGTTGCTGTCATAATCTCTGACATAAGTATTATACCTTTTATAAAGGCAGCCGTAATATTCAGGTTCCATATTGCCGCCGCATCCCCAAGATTCGTTACCGACGCCGAAATACTTAATTTTCCATGGCTTTTCCTGACCGTTCTTCTTACGAAGCTCTGCCATAGGTGAAACTCCGTCAAAAGTCATATATTCAACCCATTCGTTCATTTCTTCAACTGTACCCGAACCGACATTACCGTTGATATATGCATCGCAACCGAGTTGACGGCAAAGTTCAAAATATTCGTGAGTACCGAAAGAATTATCCTCAACAACTCCGCCCCAATGAGTATTAATCATTTTTTTACGACTTGAAAGTTCGCCTATGCCGTCTTTCCAGTGATATTCATCAGCAAAGCAGCCACCCGGCCATCTGAGTACGGGAATATCAATATCTTTAAGCGCATTTACAACATCGCATCTCATACCGTTAACATTGGGAATTTTTGAATCTTTGCCTACAAAAATGCCCTCATAAATGCATCTGCCGAGATGTTCAGAAAAGTGACCGTATATATCTTTATTTATTTTACTGATTTTTTGATTTGGGTTTATAAGGTATTTTTCCATAATTACTTGTATGATATAGTCAGAAACTAAATCATACCCTTTCATTTATTTACGCTTAAC
>CAVKLC010000074.1:0-5936 GCA_963657005.1 bacterium
AGACTCACTGATTCGTGAATCTCGGCTTTTCTTTATGCTGTTTTTTTACAGCCCCTTTTTTATTTGGTGGAAACAACAGGGCTCTTTTAAGAAACAAAGATTCTACGAAACAGTTCCCCGAACTGTTTCTCCCAAATTTGTTGCTCCTTAGGTCGCCAAATTTGGAGAATCTTGTCACAGGTTCGAGCCCACCAATGCACTACATAAAAAAACAAAGGATACCAAAAGGTATCCTTTGTTTTTTTGGTGGAAACAACAGGGCTCGAACCTGTGACCCTCTGCTTGTAAGGCAGATGCTCTCCCAGCTGAGCTATGCTTCCGTCAGCGATATTAAGTATACACTAATAAGCTTAAAATGTCAAGAGCTAATTTTAGAAAAAAGAAATTTTATTCTGTCAATTTCCTCATTAAGGTATAAATAGCCGAAAAGTGCCTCAACTCCCGTTGCGCAGTGATACTCGTTTTCGCTTGCACTTTTTGGGCAGTGACCCACTTTTGCATTCCTTCCACGCTTATATACCGCAAGTTCTTCAACGCTTAGTTCATTCTTAATCTTTTCAAAAGCGGCAGTCTGCGCCTTGGCTGAAACATACTTAACGCTCTCCTTGTGCAAATCGTTTACAGGGCGGTTGGCGTCAAGCACAAGCGTTTCACGAACAAGAATTTCATAAATGCAGTCGCCGATAAACGCAAGATTTAACGGACTTAACTGCTTCGGTTTTACATCTTTGTCAACAAATCTCATATCATTAAGGCACATATTCAAACTCTATGTCATAGAGCGAAACGATGTCACCCTCCTCAATTCCTCTTTCTCTCAGCGCATTGAAAATGCCGCTTTTTTCAAGCACTCTTTGCATATATTGGAGCGCTTCGTAGTCCTCAATGTCAATGCCCTTGAGCACCTTTGGAAACCAATTTGCTTCAACAAGGAAATAGTGCGGCTCAACTTCGGTAATCTTGAAGCTGTTTTCATCTTCTTTAACAAGCGCTTCAAGCGGAATAGGCTCGCTCTCGTATTCCTTGATAGGCGGAAGCGTCTGAAGCTTGTTCCAAACTGCGTTCATAAGCTCCTTTGTGCCCTCCATAATCGGCGCACAAATTGAGTAGTATTCGTATCCCTTTTCTTCCGCATAAGTCTTAAATTTTTCAATCTGCTCCGGCTCTGCCATATCAATCTTGTTGCCGGCAACTATTTGAGGCCTTTTCGCAAGGTCAGGGTTAAATTTGACAAGTTCTTCGTTAATCTTTTCAAAATCTTCAATCGGGTCCCTGCCTTCGCTGCCGCTCACATCAACAATGTGAACGAGAAGCCTGCACCTTTCAACATGGCGCAAAAATTCGTGACCCAAGCCGATACCCTCGCTCGCACCCTCAATAAGACCCGGAATGTCGGCAATGACAAACGAGTTGCCCTCGCCCATAGACACAACGCCGAGATTAGGCACAAGGGTAGTGAAGTGATAGTCGCCAATCTTTGGCTTAGCCTGACTTACAACGGAAATAAGGCTCGACTTTCCGACCGACGGATAACCCAAAAGACCTACATCGGCAAGGAGCTTGAGCTCAAGAGAAACCTCCCATTCTTCGCCCGGTACACCCGGCTTTGCAAACCTCGGCACTTGACGGGTAGGCGTTGCAAAATGAATGTTGCCCCAGCCTCCTTTGCCACCTTTTGCCGCAACAAAACGGTCGGTTTTGCTCATGTCAGCCATAACCGCACCTGAATTTGCTTCTCTTATTATAGTACCTCTCGGCACTTTAATCTCAAGGTCAGGCGCTTTTTTGCCGTATTGACGGGAGCCACGACCGTTTTCACCGTTTTTCGCTACATATTTTCTTTTGTATCTAAAGTCGGCAAGCGTTGCAAGATTGTCGTCAACAACAAATACAATATCGCCGCCTTTTCCTCCGTCGCCGCCGTCAGGACCGCCTGCGGCAACATATTTTTCTCTGTGAAATGCAACGGCACCTGCTCCGCCGTCACCCGCTTTTATCTTGATTTTCGCTATATCTACAAACATAATGTCATTCCTTTATATTTCTTATTATAAATTTTAACAAATTTTAATAAGAAATGCAATATAAATAATATTAAAGGACTGCAATCATTTGATTGCAGTCCCTAAATTACGCCTTTTTCTTTTTACCGGTAAAAATTGAAATGCCGAAAATTGCCAAAAGAAGTATGCACGCAAAGCACATCCAAAAGACGAGCAAACCTGTGCCCTTATCCTTAAATGTATCGTAATAACCTTTAAGATAAATAATAGTTACGATAACCGGCAGAATATATTGCATATAAAGTCTTATCCACTGAGGAAACTTGATACCCTCGCCCTCGTTTGCTTCTTTGAGGAAATTATCAAAACCCCAACCGTTTTTTCTGACGCAGAACATTACAAAAACGAGCGAACCGAGCGGCAAAAGGTTGGATGAAACAAGGAAATCTTCAACATCCATAATTGTACTGCCATCGCCGAGCGGCTGAATATTTGAAAGAAGATTGAAACCTAAAATTGCCGGCATTGAAAGAACGGTGATAAGAACGAAGTTAACGCCGACAGATTTTTTTCTGCTCCAGCCTGACATATCCATAAACATTGCAACAATATTTTCAAACACGGCAATGATAGTTGAAAGCGCCGCAAACGACATAAAGATGAAGAAAAGAGTTCCCCAAATTCTGCCGCCTTTCATAGCGTTAAACAAATTAGGAAGCGTGATAAAAAGAAGCGACGGACCCGAATCAGGCTGAACACCAAACGAGAAGCACGCAGGAATGATAATGAAACCTGCCATAAGCGCAACAAATGTATCAAGCAAAACGATATTTACCGCCTCGCCTGTAATTCTCTTTTTCTTATCGAGGTAGCTACCGAAAATTTCCATAGCGCCGATACCGAGGCTGAGCGTAAAGAATGCCTGACTCATTGCGGCAAACACGGCGTTGCCTATGCCGACCTTGGCTATAGACTTAAAGTTTGGAACAAGATAAAACTTGATGCCCTCGCTCGCATTTGGAAGAAAGACGGAGTTGACCGCAAGTGCCATTATCAAAACAAAAAGCAAAAGCATCATCACTTTTGTAACTTTTTCAACACCCTTTTGAACTCCGAATGCGCACGCACCAAACGAAACGACTATTGCAATAATCGCCCACAGCGCCATAGTTTGCGGAGAAGAAAGCATATTGCTAAACGCGCTTGCAACTTCGTCACCGTTTAAACCTGAGAGCTTACCCGTAGCTTCCATATAAGCGTAATTGAGCATCCAGCCGCCTACCATTGTGTAAAACATCATCAAAAGGAAACTGCCCAAAATGCTTATCCATTTTAAATGATGCCATTTTGTTCCTTTAGGTTCAAGCTTTTCAAACGCTCTGCCCATACCCATTTGGCTTCCACGACCTACCGTGAATTCACAAACCATAATAGGTAAACCTAAAACTACCAAAAACGCAAGGTACATCAGTATGAATGCCGCACCGCCGTACATACCGGTGATGTAAGGAAATTTCCAAACATTGCCTATTCCTATTGCGCACCCTGCCGAAACTAAAATAAATCCGAGCCTTGAGCCGAATTTTTCTCTGTTTGCCATAATATTTCCCTCTCTTACAGCGTATAATATATTAATTCTATCATATGTAAAAAATCTTTTCAATACAACGCTTTTAAGTATTAAAGCGCAGATATAAATTATAGTTTACGGTTGTGAATAAGCAGCCATAACCGCACCCGAATTTCAAACAATTAGAAATTTATTTCTAATAAAATAAATGAAGCAATAAATAATTTGTTTCAACAACGCAGAAACGATACGATTTTAGGTATCTATGGATACCGTAATCGTATCGTTGGGTGCTTTGAATTTTTAGGTCAGGGGCAGTACCCTCGTACAGCACCCTTCCCTAAAAATCCAATTCTGACTACTTCTTCACAACCTTTATCTTCCCAGACTTCTTGCTTCCCTCTGCCGAGGGAAGTGGCGGCTTCGCCGTCGATAGGAAAGAATGGCGAACACTGTTCGCCGCTACGAAAATCTTATCATTTTAGACTGTTTAAAATAGAAAAATCACCGTAGGGGCGAATACCATTCGCCCGCTAAACAATAATTTATATCAGCCTTTTCAATCTTCAACAGCTTGATTTTTCTATCTATTCCACCTGCGTATCCCGTCAAACTTCCGTTTGTACCGATTACTCTGTGGCAAGGAATGATAATAGAAATCGAATTGTGACCGACTGCACTGCCTACTGCCTGCGCCGACATTTTGTCAATTCCTTTTTGCTTTGCGATTTTTTGCGCAATTTTGCCGTAAGTCATCGTTTTGCCGTAAGGAATCATTAGCATGATTTTTGCCACTTCATTCCTAAAAGGTGTGCCTGTCAATTTGATTTTCGGTGTAAAAGCAGGCTCTTTTCCACTAAAATAAATGTCAAGCCATTTTGATGTTTGCTCAAATATTTCAAGCTTTTTTTCTTCACTTTTGCCCATTATATTGTCTTTAAAATATTTTTGACCGTCAAACCATAAGCCGATAAGAGAGCTGCCGTCACTTGCCATAGTTATTTTACCAAGCGGCGAATTATAATAATATGTATAAATCATAATTAAACCTCTAAATATTTTTCTGCTTTATATTATACCACATACAAAATGCAATTTTAAACATTGTTAAAAATTTAACTATAACCGCTGTCTAATTTTAACTGTTTTTGTATAAAGTGTAAAAATTGCAATTTTCTCTTGATTAATGGGGACAAACAGTATAAAATAAATAGTGCATAAAAGCAATAAAACTTTAAATTATATTCGGAGGTAAATTCCAATGGTAAAAGTTGCTATTAATGGTTTCGGCCGTATCGGTCGTCTTGCTTTCCGTCAGATGTTTGGCGCAGAAGGCTACGAAGTAGTTGCTATCAACGATCTTACAAGCCCAAAGATGCTTGCTCATCTTCTTAAGTATGACTCATCACAGGGTAAGTATGCTCTTGCTGACACAGTATCAGCTACTGATGATTCTATCATCGTTGATGGTAAGGAAATTAAAATTTACGCTAAGGCTGACGCTTCTGAGCTTCCTTGGGGCGAACTTGGTGTTGATGTAGTTCTTGAATGTACAGGTTTCTACACTTCAAAGGAAAAGGCTTCTGCTCATGTTAAGGCAGGCGCTCGTAAGGTAGTTATTTCTGCTCCTGCAGGTAATGACCTTCCTACTATCGTTTACAATGTAAACCACGACACACTTACTGCTGATGATACAGTTATTTCTGCTGCATCTTGCACAACTAACTGCCTTGCTCCTATGGCTAAGGCTCTTAACGATTTCGCTCCTATCCAGAGTGGTATCATGTGCACAATTCACGCTTACACAGGCGACCAGATGACTCTTGACGGTCCTCAGAGAAAGGGCGACCTTCGTCGTTCTCGTGCAGCTGCTGTTAACATCGTTCCTAACTCAACAGGTGCTGCAAAGGCTATCGGTCTTGTAATTCCTGAACTTAACGGCAAGCTTATTGGCTCTGCTCAGAGAGTTCCTACCCCAACCGGTTCAACAACTATCCTTACTGCAGTTATCAAGACTGACAAGGAAGTTACTGTTGACGCTATCAACGCAGCTATGAAGGCTGAAGCTACTGAATCATTCGGTTACAACACTGATGAAATCGTTTCTTCAGATATCGTTGGTATGAGATACGGCTCACTCTTTGATGCTACTCAGACAATGGTTCTTAAAGTTGCTGATGACACATACGAAGTTCAGGTTGTTTCTTGGTATGATAACGAAAACTCATACACTTCACAGATGGTTAGAACAATCAAGTACTTCTCAGAACTTGGCTAATCTGACATTTTGTTGATTAAAATTAAAAGAGGCTGTAAAAAAACAGTCTGAAAAAAAGATGACTGCAAGAACTCCAAAAGGAGAT
>CAVKLC010000075.1:0-5926 GCA_963657005.1 bacterium
AGTTGCTTGCTTTACTGTTTTTTCTTACTTTTTTCTTTCGTTTTGCTCATCACTAATTTATTTTTTATCAATAAAAATACAAATAACATTTTTTATAAATCAATTATAAAGCTTAGCTTCATTTACAGTGGCTAAAAAAGCTCTTGAAAATTCTATTTTCTTTACAGATTCATTTACTGTACTTGAAACTACATTTTCTCCGCCTACGCCATGTTCATTACCCATCGTATCACTAAAATAAATAGTATCTATCTGTTCGTTATTTTCATCGTAACAATCAAACTCAAAAATCAGCCAATAAAAAACATCGCCGTTTGAATCAATGATTTCATCTGTAAAAATGACATCACAATCCTGATTGTCATTTTCTTCTTTAAATTTGCGTACATCTATATTATTGTTAATTTTGAGTTTTGTATAAAATTCATTACTGCTTGAATAAGCGGTATATTCATCCGGAATATCAAACTCAACTTCATAATGAATAAAATCTTCGGTGTTATTTGCATTAGGTAAGTCGCTGTTCTGATTATAATACGGTTTAGAACATGACACAAAAGAAATTAATATGCAAATGCTAATAAAAACAGTAATTAATTTTTTCATTTTAGCACCTCTTAATTATAAATATAGTCCAAAGTTGATTCAATGCTATTATCATTATCCAAAGCAAAAGTATAATTTTCATTTTCGGCGTCTACAATCAATGTGTTGGCAATTTGAGGTTTTGAAATTTCATAATCATTATTTCCATTTGCATTTTGAAGATAGCATAAACAATCTTCAAATACTATATTGTAAACGATAGGATCATAATATGTTGTTGACTCGTAAACAGGATATCTGTATCCGACATTTTCGTAATGACCGCTGATTGTCCATACTTTAGCTTGGTCATCGGAAATGTCAAAAATCAAATAATCAATAATGCCGGCATTCTCTTTCTCGAAATCTTTCCAATACCAACGACCCTCAATATCTGCGACAGAAAAATCATTATTATATGAATCATTATTTGTCTCAGTATTTTCTTCATAATAAGAAGTACAACCGCCTAAAATAGTGCAAACAACCATTATTGTGCAAAAAACGCTTAATATTTTTTTTATTTTTCCTTACCTTTCAAAAAATAAATTTTAAGTTTGATTAATCGCAAATATATTATAGCCCGTTTGTGGGCTATTGTCAATATATGTATATCAATTTACAATTATATTGTCAGGAGTTGATTTAATGATTGTATTTGACAAGCTATGGCAAACAATGAAAGATAAAAATATTTCTCAATACAAGCTTATAAAAGAATACGGTATCAGCACAGGTCAGCTCGACAGACTAAGAAAAAACGGCAATGTCAACACATACACATTAAACACGCTTTGCAAAATTCTTGATTGCGAACTTGAAGATATAGCAACATACAAAAAGGACGATGATTAAAAAACATCGTCCTTTAATAATTTATGTAATATTAATTACTCGCCTTTCATTTCAAGGAGTTTTGCTTTGCCCTCGAATGAAGCCTTTGAAAGCTTGATTGAATCGAAGATAGCTGCTTCGATTTCATCAGGAGTACAACCGAGTTCCTTTGTATCATCGGTAGGAATAAAGAGGTTCATACCCATAATATCTGCAAGACCTACAGGGTCGATACCGCTTTCAACATTACGGGAAGCATAGTCCTTACGCATTACATGACCGAACATTTGGAAGAATACCTTTGGGCAGTCAACAATCTTACGGTCAGGCTCGCCGTCCATTGCTCTGTAAACAATCTTGAGGAATTCTCTCCAAGTCATATTGTAGCAAGAAATGCCGTATGCTCTTGCGCCCTTAACCTGCTCTGCGGCGCCAACGATAGCTTCACCAACCTGACGAACGGTAAGCATAGCTGTACCGCCTGCAGGATACATAGTAAACGGCATTTTTTCAAATCTTTGAAGCTGTTCTATAAGAATAACCCAAACAGGTCTTCTGCCAGGCTGAGTACCGAAAATATATGGAAGTTCAAGAACTGCTACGCCCATATCGTCATCGGCATATTTAAAAGCAACCTCTTCCTGCTCAACACGGGAACGGATATAAGGATGCTTATCGCAAAGCTGCATATCAGGTCTTTGCTTAGCAAGCCAAGCGAAATATGAACCGAGAACTACGCATCTTTTAACGCCGCACTTCTTAGCCATTTTTAAGCAACGCTCGGTTGGGTCGATATTATACTTTTTATATGCTTCATATACAGGGTGCGGAAATTCAACTCTTTCGTCAACACCTGCTGCGTAAACAAAAGCGTCCACGCCTGTCATTGCCTTTTCAAGCTCTTCGTCGGTAAGTTCAAGGAAGTTACCAAACTCGATATCCATTTCCTTTGGAATAGGAGCGCCTTCCGGAAGAGGAGGCAAAGCAATGGTTTTAACTTTATGACCACGGTCAATAAAAATTTGAGCAGCAGCAGAGCCTAAAAGACCTGTACCGCCGAAAATAAGAACATTCATCAAAATATCCCCCTTTAATATATTGTAAATATTATAACAGTAAACAATACACTCGTCAACAAGATCATTAATTAATTATAAACTTTTATATAAACGAATGTTCTAGAGTTACAACTACATTTAAACTTTCGTCGTATTTTTTAAATGCAGCCATTATATCGTTAAGAATTTTTGTTGTATCATTATTTTTATCAAAAGGCACAACCAAGTCAAAAATCAAATTTTTATGAGTTTCGCCGTTAACCATTCTGAAATCGTGGAAAGAATATTCATCGTTATACTGCTTAATAATTTTTTGAGCAATGGCTTTATATTTGTTAACTTCTTCATTATTAATATCTATCGGGTCTAAGTGGATACAAATAATTATATTAAGTTCCTTTTGAATTTTCTTTTCAACATTATCGATAACATCGTGGATATGAACGATATCTTCGTTTGACGGAACTTCAGCGTGAGCGGAAGCAATAATTCTTCCCGGTCCGTAGTCGTGAACTATTAAATCGTGAACGCCGACTATCTCCGCTTCGCTTGTGATTATATCTTCTATTCTTTTAACGAGTTCGGGTGACGGAGGCTGACCGAGGAGAGGACCGAGGGTGTCTTTAAGTATACCTATACCTGACAAAATAATTGCGCCTGCAACGAGCAAACCGACGATGCCGTCGATATGATAAAAGCCTGTTAAATGAGAAATAACAAGCGATAAAATTGTTGCACCGGTTGCAATGCAGTCGTTTAAACTGTCCCAGCAAACTGCTTTAAGATTAATATTATTTGTAAGTTTAAAAAGCCTATTGTTAAAATAAGCCATCCAAAGTTTAACGCAAATTGCAAGGATAAGCACAAGAAGTGAAACTATGCTGAAACCTACTTCTTCGGGTTTGATGATTTTCATAATCGAATTTTTACCGAGTTCAAAACCCATTAAAAGAATAATGAACGACACCACGAGCGCAGAAACATATTCTATCCTTCCGTGACCGAAAGGGTGCTCCTTATCGACAGGCTTATTTGCAAGTTTAGCGCCGGCAATGGTAACAACATTTGAGCCTGTGTCGGAAAGGTTATTAAAAGCGTCGGCGGTAATTGAAACAGAACCGGTAACCGTGCCGATAATAAATTTCATAAGACATAGAATTGCATTGCAGATTATGCCGCACCAGCCGCTCATAGTGCTGACCTTTTCCCTGCCGAGCGTAGATGAAATATCATATTTATTTTTAAGTTTAGATATAAGTAACTTAGTCAAAAAATCATTCCTACTTATTTAATATTTTTTTATCAAAATGTTTTTGATAAACAGCAAGTGCGATAATAACAAGAGTAAAACCGACTGTACCGCCCATAGTTACATCGCTGAGATAATGCGCGCCCATAACAAGGCGGGTAAATGCTACAAGCGAAGTATAAACGCAAGGAAGCGCAAAACACAAAGCTGTTTTATTTTTAAGTTTATCCGACACAAACGGCATAAACATCAAAAGATAGCTCATTGAAGCACCTGCCGTGTGACCGCTCGGAAAAGACTTATTGCCGTTAATTCCGTTTAAAACATACCACGGAGTAAATGCGTCAAAGCTACCGCTTGCAAAAAGGTCACGAAAGCGAACTCTGCCCCAAAGGTATTTCATAACTTCGATAAGTCCGATTTGAACGAACATAACTATGATGGAAATGAACGCTATTGTTTTGAGCGCCTCAACATATTTAGGCACAACTTTTATGTAATTGCCTGCAAACAATATTATAACACCGACGCCCAAGCCGTAAATTATACTGAACACCATCCTGTTTTCATCATCGGCAAAAAAATATTTACCGAAATAGTAACCGAGGTAAGCCGAGCCACCGAGTTCAATAAAAAGTGACACAAGTTTTGCAAATTTATTTTTCACAGTATAAAAAAGCACTGCGCCTGCAAGCGGGCAAACAAGCCTTGAAGGAATTTCGCCCGTATTTTGAAGCCAAATTGCAAATGAATTTGAAGTATTATTAAGCATTTTATCAAGGCTTAAATCATAAAATGCGGCAAAAACCATGGCAATAACAGCCACGACATAAAATGAAATAATGAACGGTTTATATTTTTTTATCATAAAATAACCCCCTAATAACCTTATATTAACATTAAAGCCTCGGGTATGCAATAAATTTATATTGCGTTTTTAATTTATCGTGATAAAATAAGTTTATAAAAATGTCACGAGGGATAATTATGATACTTAGAACACCGAGTTTTTACAAAGATTTTAAATGTATTGCGGGGGCGTGCCCCGATTCCTGCTGTCAAGGCTGGGAAGTTGACGCAGACGAAAAATCGCTTGAATATTACAAAACCATAAGCGGAGAAATAAGAGAAAGAATTGACAGTGTTTTAACCCACGATGAATTCGGCAACACCATTTTCAGGCTTGCCGAGAAAAAGCGCTGTCCGTTTTTAAACCATGAAAATTTATGCGATATGCACATTGCAATCGGCGGCGAGCACACACCTTACACCTGCCGCACTTTCCCGAGATTTATTAACGATTTCGGCGGCACGGAGGAGATGGGTGTATCGTTTTCCTGCCCGGTTGCAAGCGATATGATGTTTAATCTTAAAGAAAAAATGACATTTACCGAGGAAATAAACGACCGTCTTCCCGAACTCAACGAGATTGACGCGCAGACTTATTTTTATCTTGTTAAAGCGAGGAAAAAGGCATACGACATTGCGCAAAACAGAGATAAGAGTATAAAAGAAAGGCTTATTGACCTTCTTGAATTCGGCAAAGAAACACAAAAAGACCTTGACGAATATATTGAGGGTGACGACAATATTGACTTTTTTGAAGTATTTAACAACCCTGAAGTTATAAATGAAGAATGGGTTGAAAAAGTCAAAAACGGCAAAGAAAAAGAAATTTCAAACGAAACATTTAACGAACAGATTATAATGTATTTTTTATTCAAATATTTTTTGGGTGCTATTTACGACTATAATGTTATGAGCAAAATAAAAATGGCAGTAGTCGGTGTGCTTATCGTTACATATTTCGGTGAGGAAAGCTGGGTAATTCATCTTTGGAGCAAGGAAACGGAACATTCGCAGTACAATATGGACAGATATAAAAAGCTCCTCAAAGATGCTAAGTGTCTTAGTACCGAGGAGCTTGAGAGAAGAATTAATATTTAATTTTATGTTTTTGTGATTAAAATATCTATTGATTTTTCAATATTTTTTTATTGGATAAATCATAAAAACCATTCTTTTGGTTGCAAAAGAACAGTTTTACCAAGAAAACAAATTAAGAGGAGTGATGCTTAACACTGAACAAGTCCGTAAAAAATGGACAATAGAAAAAGGGACCTCCTATGGTAGAATAAAAACTACCATAGGAGGTTTTGTTATGCCAAGAGAATATAGACATATTAAACAATATGAAAAA
>CAVKLC010000076.1:0-5739 GCA_963657005.1 bacterium
TTTGGAGTCTCGTGTCTCTTGTGCTTACGCACAATTCACTCAAAGCCGTCAACCTCTTTCTCATACAAAATTTGGCGCACTACTGTGCGACAAATTTTGTAAAGGAGGAGCAACGCAGCGAATGAGGGATGAATTTTAAATTAAATATTAAAGAAATTCATCACGAGTGATACGGAGTTTGTGACGACGCAAACTATAATTTATTTAAACACCAATGTCGAAGTGAATGTTTTTGCGTTTTCGTCAAAATGCCATTCATATTCGGCATTATTCTTTTTTGCATACTTTGAAATAATTTTCATACCGAAACCATGAGATAATTTGTCAGATTTATTTGTAATAATTGAATTAACTTTAAGTTGCGGCACTTCAAAGCAGGAATTTGTTATGGTTAAAATATCGAAAGTATTAACTTTGCGAAGCGAGAAATTAATAAATTTATCACTGCCTTTTTGTGCCGATTCAACTGCATTATCAAGAAGATTGCTGATAATTATTGATAAATCACTTTCATCAATATATTCAAGATTTGCGGTTTTAACTTCAATATTAAATGAAATATTTTTACTTTGGCAAACAGTTTTGTATTTGCTTAAAAGTAAATCAAGCATTTTGTTTGACGAGTATTTAATAATTTGATATTTTTGAATATCTTTTGTCAAAGTTTTGACATAGGAATGAATTTCGTCAGAATCATTCATATTTACAATGGTATTATAATGATTTTTTACATCGTGAATAATCATATGCATATCATTATTTTGATGTTCAAGCACCTGCATATATGAATTGTTAAGTTCAACGAATTGCTGTTCCTTTTCAATTTCTTTCAGCTTTCTGTCCTTCTCATCGTTGTTTTGATAATATGCAAACTGAAATACACTTGCAAATACCGAAATTATCGTTAAAGCATACAATACCCAGTATAGACTTTCTCCGATATTATATTGCGTAACAAAACTATACAAAAGTGCTAAATAAGATGTCGAGGCAGCCGGGAAAATAAAAAGCGGAAGTAATTTTTTATTTTGGTTAAATTCTTTATGCTTAATCACCAAAGTAAGAAGCTGTGCCATAATAAAAAACAGCAATTTAGTAATTATAACACTTAAAGTATGCATTTTTTCGCTTTGAAGATTACTAATCAAGTCAAATTTTTTGTATATTGGCAATATCCACATCATTTCAGAAACAAACATCAAAAGAAAGAGATAAAAAGAATATATTATTTTCTTGACCGTTTTTTCCTTATAGCAAAAAAAGAATACTGCAAGATAACACGCTACTGTTATCAAACAGTTAATCGCTAATATTTCCACAGCAAAATAAATAACAAACATACAAATAGCCGCAATTAAACCCAAAGCGTATATTAACGGCATTTTTATTTTCTTAGGCATTAACCGGTTTGCAAAGATGATTACGGTAATCATTTCCAAAACATCTGCAAAAAAAATATTGAGTTTAAACATTATTTACCCTCCAAAAATCTGATAAACGCTTTATGAAAGGCTGTTTGCTTGCTTTTTGAAACAGGAATTGTGTACTTGCCGTCAAGCTGAATTTTATCTCTTTCATATTGAGTAACATAGTTAAGATTGACAATATAGCTTTTGTGAGGTGAGGCAAAAACAGAACTTAAAAGCCTATCTCTGAAATAATCAATAGAATAAGTAGTTGAATATGCACGCTCGTTTGTAACAAGTTTTGTTTTTCTTTTTTCAATCTCGATATAAATTATACTGTCGGCAGTTACTCGCATTTGAGATTTGTCCTGACGAATAAAGAAATTAACAGTAGTGTTATCTATTCTTTCAAGAGCATTATCAAGACCTTTGAAAAATCTTTCTTTATCAATCGGCTTTTCAAAAAATCTTGCCGCATTAAGATTAAGCGCAGAATCAAGATACTGAGAATGAGCGGTAAGATAAATAAGAACTATTTGGCTGTTGAACTTTCTCAACTGCTTACCGAGTTCAATTCCGTCAATACCCGGCATTTCAACATCGAGTATGGCAATATCATATTTTTCCTCATTTTCAAGCACTTCTTGAGGAGAAGAATAAATAAATTTTTCAAACTTAACCGAGCTTTTATTTGAATAATCGTCAATAAGACCGACAACATCGTCTATGCAGTTTTTATCGTCATCACATATTACAATTTTCATTTTGTCACCGCCGAGAAAAATAATAATTTATTATAGCATATTATAAAATAATTTTATATATTATAGCATATTATAGCAAAAATCGGACATAAAAAGTGAAAAATAAGTTTTATAATACTCAGTTTCGTTTAATATTGATAAAATAACAAAAAAATGATACAATTAAGTCATATCAAATTATTAAGGAGAAAAATATGGCTGACAATAATTTTATAGCAGGAATAGGATGCACTAATGTTGACATTCTTTATTCAGGCATTGACAGATTACCTAACGAAGGTGAAGAAATTTTTGCGAGGGAATTTTCGCTTCAGCTCGGCGGCGGTGTTCCCGCAACTCTTATAAACCTCGGCAGGCTCGGTATAAAAACAAAGATTGCAACTGAACTCGGAGAGGATATCTTTTCAAATTTTGCAAGAGAAGAATTTGAAAAGTGCGGTGTATCCCCTATTAATCTTTACAAAGGCGACGGTATTCCGCTCAATGTTACAAGCGCAATGATTACAAGCAAAGACAGAACATTTATGTCCTACGGTCACGGCAGTGTTGAAGCTACCGATAGTGCTTTGGAAGAAGCATACAAAATGTGCACGGGTGCAAAGATAGTAATTATGCACACAGGCGGCTTTTTACCCGTTTACAAAAAGCTTAAAGAGGAAGGAACTACGCTTGTTTTTGATTGCGGCTGGGACGACAATTTAAGCCTTGAAAATTATAAAGAGCACATTGAAATTGCAGATTATTACACACCTAACCAAAAAGAAGCACTTAAAATAACCGATACCGACACACCTGAAAAAGCGGCTGATGTTTTGTCAAACTATTTTGAAAATGTTATTGTTAAACTTGACAAAAACGGTTGCCTCGGTATGCAAAACGGTAAAAAGTTTTATGTAAGTCAGGTTGATGATTTTAAGCACAAAGATTCAACCGGTGCAGGCGATGCATTTTTGTCTGGTTTTATTTACGGTTTGTATCACGAATACAGCTTTGAAGACGCTATTAAATTCGGCAATATTACCGGCGGCAAATGCGTCACATCGGTTGGATGTTTAAGTGCGTATTGTACTGAAAAAGAACTTCTTGAAGTTAAAGAAAGTTATTATAAAATGGCATAAATTAAAATCACATAAAAAGACAATTCTAAGTTACAAAACTTTGAATTGTCTTTTTGTTTTACTATTCGATTTGGTTCTTATTTCATTATTTACGCATTTATTATTGCGAGTAAATCATAAGGTAATTTGTAATCTTGCCGTCCATATACTTTTCAACTTTAACTAAACGAAAACCCAGCTTAGAATAAACTTCAACATTGATTTCATTTTGCGTTTCAAGACCGAGAGTATATCCTTCTTTTACAAGTTCATCTGCCTTTTTTAAAATAAGGCTTTTTACAACTCCTTTTCCTTGAAAATTTTTATCACCAAAAATAGGAGAAAGCAGTAATGTATTTTTAGGAAAGAGCGACATATCTTCATCGCTAAACGCTTTTTCAAGCCTTATAACGATTGGCAAATAAAACAGAAGATTTAAAAAATTTGGGCAAGAAAAAGCATTTTTAATTGAAATTTTACTTGTTGCCGATTTCCAAATACCAAGTCCGTGTTTATCGTTATCCTCGATAATAATATCCTGCATATTTGACAAATAAAAGCGCAAATACATAAAGTTATATATAAATCTTTTTCTGATGAATTTATTTTTAGCAATGGCAATATAGAGCGGGTCATCAATAAAACTATCCGCCGACATTTTGGCATAATATTTTAATTCCTTTTTGAAAGCATAATAAAATTAATATTCCTTATGATATTTTTAGTGATTTAATCTCATTGCATAATAATCAACATCAATAACTGTTCCATTAGAATAGCTTTCCTGCCCTGATTTTATAAATTCATTAAAACCCAAATGACGATAAATTTGTAAGTTTTTTATTTCTTTTGGTTCTACGCCTAAAGTAAATTTTGTATAACCTCTGTTTTTTAAATCATCAATCATAAATTTGAATAATTTTGAAAAATAACCTTTGCTTTGATACTTTTTATCCGTGCTAAAATTGCACAAATACACTGTTTTTTCACCAACAAGTTTTTCACTGTTTTGAATAATGTTTTCGTCAAACATCGCTGTAGTTTGGCATATGATTTTATCGTTTAACAAACCGTAATATATAACAGACTGACCATTATTTATATATTCAATTTCATTATTTTTTAATTGCTCTAAATCGGCTTTCTTTCGCTTGTTTCTTTTTATTTCTTTATTATATTTTGTTATCACTTCATCAACAGATGCAATCTTGCATATATACTTTTTCATATCGCTCCTTAAAACAAACTAATAATCATTTCATTCTTGTTTTCACATTCTAATTTATAATATCATAATTATTAAAATTATTAAAGTGATTTTTTAAATGGAAGATTATTTTTGCTTTTTAAATTTTGAAAAAAATGTTATAATTATAATAAAGTAAAAATATTAAAGTGGTGATTATATGAACATTAAAATAGCAACCGAATACATAAATATAAATGATTCTCGTCAAAACATTATGACAATGAGTACAAATGACAACAACCCTGTTTTACTTATTGTTCATGGCGGCGCAGGTTCACCCGACCGACCATTAGTAAATAAATACAACAGTGAACTTGCCGAATACTACACTATTGTTTGCTGGGATCAAAGGGGCAGTGGCTTAAGTTATACAAATGAAAAATTAACGATTGACATTATGTTAAAAGACTTAAAATGCATTGCTGAATTTTTAATAAACAGATATCAACAAGATAAAATCTATATTGCAGGACATTCCTGGGGTGCATATCTTGGTTTGCGTTTTTTATTTATACACCCTGAATATGTGAAATATTATATAGGAACAGGACAGGGTATCTCTTCCTTTGCAGATGAAATTTATAAATACAATTTTGTTAAAGAACAAGCTATCATTAGAAAAGATAACAAAATTATAAAAAAGCTAAACCATTTCGGCGAACCTACAGGATATAAATATAATTGTGATGATAAAAAAGCAAAGCAATTTATAGGAAAAATGGTTCATAAATATGGTGGATATATAAGTGACAAAAATGATTTTAATACAAATGAATATTTTTCCTGTTATCTTAAACACTATAAATTTAATATTTTTAAAGTAATAAAAGGAATATTAAAATCATCTAAAACCTTAAATGTTGAAATGAATAAAAAAGATAACATTTCTTGTATAACTGAATTGTCTACACCGATTCTTCTAATTTCAGGTGAAAGAGATATGATTTGTCCGATTGAGGCAACGCAGAAATGGTTTGATAATTTAAAAGCACCAAAAAAAGAATTCATAAAAATAAAAAATGCCGCTCACATGGTGAATTTTGAACAAGCAAATGAGTGGAATAAATTAATAATAAATTTAATATGACATATAAAAAGCTTACCCATAATTATTATGAGTGAGCTTTTTGGAGCTGATAGTCGGACTCGAACCGACGGCCTGCTCATTACGAAACAGATGAAAAAATATGAAATACTCCCAAAACAACGAAAAACAGCCATTT
>CAVKLC010000077.1:0-5396 GCA_963657005.1 bacterium
ATCTCCTTTTGGAGTTCTTGCAGTCATCTTTTTTTCAGACTGTTTTTTTACAGCCTCTTTTTATTCTATATATCTGCGCAGTTTTGAGAGAAGCGCTTTTTCTTTGCGTGAAACCTGAACTTGCGAAATGCCGAGGGCAGACGCTGTTTTTGATTGAGTATAGCCTTTATAATATCTCATATCGACTATTGCTTTTTCCGTATCGTCAAGGTATTTAATGAGCCTATGAACGGTAAGACGGTTAAAAAGTTCCTCGCTTTCGTCAACGGGAACATCAATGGTAGATTCGCCGTCTTCGTTTGAAACGCTGAGCGACACCATAGGTGCAATAACGCCGAGCACCTCGGTCGTTTCTTCAACCGAAAAATTGAGAAGATTCGCAAGTTGTGAAACAGTCGGCTCTCGCATTTCTTTATTAATAAATTTTTCACGCACGATTTGCGCTTTCATTGCTTTTTCTTTTAAACTTCGGCTGACTTTAACCGCTCCGCCGTCACGAAAAATTCGTTTTATTTCGCCCATTATTACCGGCACAGCATAAGTTGAAAATGCAAAGCCACGGCTTTCATCAAAGTTGTCCACCGCCTTTATAAGCCCTATACAGCCGCTTTGAAACAAATCTTCATACTCGACCCCTCTTCCTTTAAAACGGGAAGCTATGGAGTGAACAAGACCTATATTGTCGCATATAATCTTATCGCGCTCGCTTACCATTTTGTTTTGCCCTCAATTTTTTTAGTAAGCGTTACAGATGTTCCGAACGCTTCCTTTGAGCGAACATTTACCCTATCGCAAAAGCTTTCCATAACGGTAAAGCCAAGCCCCGCTCTGTCACCCTCACCCGTTGTGTAAAGCGGGATCATCGCCTGTGAAACATCAGGTATGCCACAACCTTTGTCTTTTATTGTGATTTTAACCGTGTTGTCGTCAAAAATTTTGCCGATAATGAAAATTTTTCCGTATGTATCCTTGTATGCGTGGACAATGCAGTTTGTTACCGCTTCACTCACTGCGGTTTTTAAATCTGCTATTTCTTCCAAAGTCGGGTCCAAAGGCGTAACAAATGATGACACCACAACTCGTGCAAATGCTTCGTTTACGCTTTTGCTGTCAACCGTCAGTTTAAATTCGTTAATTTGCTTTTTTGTAGTCATTTTGAATCTCCTTAATATTTGCTATTGATGAAAGACCTGCAAGCTCCATAATCTTTTTTGTTTGCAGGGTTACATTTTTTATTTCTATTTGAGAAGCGGGGCAAAGGTTTTGCATAAGTCTATACCTGCCCATAACAAGACCTATACCCGACGAGTCCATAAAACTGACATTTTTAAAATCTAAAATAAGCATTTGAGGTTTAATAAACATCAGGCTTTCGTCAATTTTATCCCTCACCTCGCCGCAGGTATGATGGTCAATTTCGCCGATAAGATAAGCAATAACAATGTTTTTTCTGCTTTCAATCGTAACATTCATTTTTGTCACTCCAATAAAAAAATACCAATCTGCGTTAATACTAACAGATTGGTATCAAATAATTTATCGTATTTTGTTGTTAAATCAATTCTTTTCTTATTTGGCGGAAAAGATAAAACGAACCGCAAACAAGGCTTAAATTGTCCCCTTTAGCCGCTTTTACAGCATCAAAAGCATAGTTGAAGCTATAAACATTTTTGCAGTATTTTTTTGCAATAATTGCGAGATCGTCCGCCTTCATTGAACGCTCGTTATCAACCTCGGTTGCATAAATCATTTTGCATTTTGATGCAATTAAAGATAAGTATTCATCAACATTTTTATCTTTCATCATAGCGATAACGGCAACTTCATCATTAATTTTCGATTCTAATGCTTTTGCGGCGTCAACATTATGCCCACCGTCAACAAGCACGCCGTTAATCACGCTTTGCCTTGCGCAAAGCTTAGGGTTCTCAGCTTTAACATCAATACCGAGCGCGTCAAGCACTGCCTGAGCCGTCGCAATATCATTAGATAAAACATTGCCAAAATCGTTAACTTTGATAAGCTTAGCGTTATTATCACTGCAAGCCTTTTCAAAAATTTGCTCGCACTTTGGGTTAGGATAAAGAATACAAGTAGAATCAGGTTTAATTATTCCGCTTTTTTCCCTTGCAATTTCTTCAAGCGTGTTGCCCAAAAAAGCAGTATGGTCAATAGCGACCGAAGTTATGACGGAAATATTCTTTTTTTCAACATTTGTGGCGTCACCCTTGCCACCCATACCACATTCAACAACGGCATAGTCAACCTTGCTTCCGGCAAAATACTTATACATAATAGCAGTAACAAGTTCAAATTCCGTAGCGTCGCAGTCGATATATTCGGCAATGTATTTTGAAAAATCACTTTTCGGTATAAATTCGCCGCCGATTTGAATTTGTTCACGGTAATCAAGCACCCAAGGAGATGTGAAAAGACCGACCTTATACCCTGCTTTTTGCAGTGCATTTGAAATTGAAGCGGCAGTAGTGCCTTTGCCGTTTGTGCCTGCAATATGGATAATATTAAGCTTATCCTGCGGGTTGCCCATTTTTTTCAAAAGCTCATAAATACGAGTAAGCCCCGGTTTAATACCGAGGCTTTGCTTTTGAAGTATTAAGTTCAAAGCGTTTTCGTAGTCCATTTATTTACCCAAAGATTCAATAGAATTTTTAATGTTTGCAATCTTATCTTCAAGCTTAGCCGCGTCTTCCCTGTTTTGGTTAACTACCTTTTCAGGTGCTTTGTTAACAAAGCCCGGGTTAGAGAGCTTTTTATTGATAAAATCAAGCTTGTCCTGAGCCTGAGCAAGTTCCTTTTCAAGCCTCTTGCGTTCAGCTTCAAAGTCAACAAGATCGCCCATAGGAATATAAATCTTAGCGTTGTCGGTTACGATTGTAACAGTGTTGCCGAGATTGTCAAAGCTTGACTTAACCTCAACTTCGTTTGAAGAAGCAAGACGCTTAATAAATTCAGCACCCTGATTAAAGAGGTCGATATCTTCTGTTTCAACATAAACCTTTGCTTTCTTGCTTGGCGGAATATTCATTTCTGCTCTACGGTTACGAATAGCACGAATAGCAGTCATAAGTTTCTCCATCTTTGCTTCGTTTTCGGCAAAAGTAAGGTTTTCGTCATATTCTACCCACTTTGAAATCATAATTGATTCGCAGTCGTGAGGGATAGCCTGATAAATTTCCTCAGTAATAAACGGCATAAACGGATGAAGAAGCTTGAGAATATCGGTAAGAACATAAACAAGAACGCTCTTTGCGGTATCCTTCGCCTTTTCGTCGTCACCCTGAAGTCTGATTTTTGCAATTTCAATATACCAGTCGCAGAAAACATCCCAAATAAAGTCATAAAGCTTTTGAATGGCGATACCGAGCTCATACTTTTCAAGGTTGTCGGTAACATCCTTAGCAAGAGTATTAACTTTAGAAACTATCCATTCGTCTTCAACTTCAAGGTCAGTCGGAAGTTCGTTATATTTAAAGTCGTCTGTAAGATACATCAAAACGAAACGAGCGGCATTCCAAAGCTTGTTTGCAAAGTTTCTTGATGCCTTAACCTTTTCGTCTGAAAAGCGCATATCGTTACCCGGTGAGTTACCTGTTGCAAGGGTAAATCTTAACGCGTCTGCACCGTATTCATCAATAATTTCGAGCGGGTCAATACCGTTGCCGAGCGACTTTGACATCTTTCTGCCCTGAGCGTCACGAACAAGACCGTGAATAAGAACAGTGTCAAACGGAGCCTTGTCGGTATAAGCAAGACCTGAGAAAATCATACGCGAAACCCAAAAACCGATAATATCATAACCGGTTACAAGAGTGTTGGTAGGATAATAATGCTTCAAATCTTCCGTATCGTCAGGCCAACCGAGAGTTGAGAAAGGCCAAAGAGCAGAAGAAAACCAAGTATCAAGAGTGTCAGGGTCCTGATGGATATGTTCACTGCTGCAGTGAGCACACTTTGAAGGGTCTTCCTTGCTGACAGTTGTACCGCCGCAATCGTCACAGTACCAAGCAGGAATTCTGTGACCCCACCAAAGCTGACGGGAAATGCACCAATCACGAGAGCCGCGCATCCAGTTCATATAGTTTTTCTTAAATCTCTCCGGTACAAACTTGATGTCGCCGTTTTCAACAGCGTCAATAGCAGGACCTGCAAGCGGTTCCATCTTAACAAACCACTGCTTTGAAACCATAGGCTCAATATTAGTATGACATCTGTAGCAAGTACCTACATCGTGCTTGAGCGGCTCAATCTCTTTAATATATCCGCTTGCTTCAAGGTCGGCAAGAATAGCTTTCCTTGCTTCAAGAGTAGTCATATCTGCATACTTACCGCAGTCAAGAACTTCCGGCTCGTTTTGGGTAGCTTTGCCGCTTCTGATAATTTCATCGGCAGCTTCCTTGTCAGCCTTACCCGTCATATGACCGTCATAAGTAAATGTACGAATAATAGGAAGATTGTGACGAAGACCTACTTCAAAGTCGTTAGGGTCGTGAGCAGGAGTAATTTTAACAACGCCCGTACCCTTTGTCATATCTGCGTGCTCGTCGCAAACAATAGGAATTTCTTTATTAAGAAGCGGAAGAATAACATGACAACCGTGAAGATGCTTATATCTCGGGTCGTCACCGTTGATTGCTACCGCTGTATCGCCAAGCATAGTTTCAGGACGGGTGGTAGCAAGCTCAAGCTTTTCGCCAGTTTCCTTAACGGTGTAAAGAAGATGCCAGAAGTTAGAATCTTTTTCTTCATATTCAACCTCGGCGTCACTGATAGATGTATTACAATGCGGGCACCAGTTAACCATACGGTTGCCGCGATAGATTAAATCTTTGTCATAAAGACCGACAAATACTTCCCTTACAGCCTTACTGCAACCCTCATCAAGAGTAAAGCGTTCTCTGTCCCAGTCACAGGATGAGCCCATCTTTTTAAGCTGTTCAATAATTCTGCCGCCGTACTGCTCTTTCCAGTCCCAAGCGCGCTCAAGGAACTTTTCTCTGCCGAGGTCATCCTTAGTAATGCCCTCTTTGCGCATAGCTTCAACAATCTTAGCCTCAGTTGCGATAGAAGCATGGTCTGTACCCGGAAGCCAAAGGGTGTCATATCCAGCCATTCTGTGATAACGGATAAGAATGTCCTGAAGTGTGTTATCAAGTGCGTGACCCATATGAAGCTGACCCGTAATATTTGGCGGCGGGATAACTATAGTATATGTCTTTTTGTTTTCTTCTCTTTTAGCGTGAAAATACTTTTTGTCACACCAAAATTTATAAGTACGGTCTTCAACTTCGGAAGGGTCGTACTGCTTTGCAAGTTCTTTTGCCATAAAAATCTCCATTCTGCCGCTAAAGCGACAGCACAAATAGGAATGAAAGAAT
>CAVKLC010000078.1:0-4973 GCA_963657005.1 bacterium
TGAGGGCGTCAAGCACTGATATGGCTCCTTATTCACAACCGCAAACTATAATTTATCTTTTTAACCGATACACTTTTCCCGTGTCTTGCCTTACAAGTTCAAAGGTGCGTTCGTCGTTTTCAAGCACGCTTTTAAGCAAAATGCCCATATCTATTGCCGAGCGGCTTGCCGCTTCGTCTTTGCTTTTGCCGTCAATATAAAAGTGATAATCAAAAACTTTTTGAAGAGGAGTATCTCCCCAATCTCTGTTGTCGCCGCCAAAAAGTGTTCGTACCGAAAATTCGGCATTTTTATCATAATTACAAACGGCGTTAACACTCGCAAGAATGTAAAGCTTAATAAGTTCAAGTTCAACGCCGCTTATTTTTGCACTGATACTATAAGTTCTCGCCTTGTCACCTGTAAGCATAACTGTTCACCTCACACTTTCTGAAATTCGTAATGATAAAATTTACCATTATTGTTATGTCTTGTTTTCATAAGGGTTTTGAAAGCTTCGTTGTCCGCCATTATTGAAGAATCGACATTTTCCCATTCTCCATAATAAGATTCGCCCGGTATTACAAAAACATATCTTTTTTGCCAACCGCTGGCATCTTCAAAATTCACTTTCACATTAGTTTCATAATAATTATAATCTACAAACCTTTCGCCAAGTGCAGTAACACTCTTCGGTATATTAAGTTCTTCTAGTGCAATACAACCTTTAAAAGCCAGTGCCTCTATCGTTTCCAAATTATCCGGCAGCGTTATATCCTTTAGTAAAGTACATTCTAAAAATACTCCCTTACCGATTTTCTTCAGTCCATCCGATAGTGCTACAGCTTTTAGTGAATCGCAATAAGCAAATGTGTAATCTTCAATAGAAACAACCGAACTTGGAATAATTATATTTTCTAATGACACACACTTAAAAAAGGCTTCTTTACCTATACTTGTTATTGTATTAGGCAAATACACATTTTTCAACATCAAACAGTAATAAAAAGCATTCGGACCAATAGTTGTTATGCTTTCAGGAATACTTATTTTTTGTAAAACTTCACAATTTTCAAAAGCATTTTCTCCTATTTCAGTTACCGGCAAACCATTATACCTTGAAGGAATTGTTATGCTTCTGATTGTAGACCTATATTCATCTTTAATTTCAACCTTATATGAATTTGTGCTTGAAACTTTTGTAAATTTAAGATAGCCGTTTACGATTTCGGCTTTTGCAATGCCACGACCCGCGTCGCCTTTGTCGCCCTTTTCACCTTGAACACCTTGCGCACCGGTATCGCCTTTGTCACCTTTAGCGCCGTCGGTACCGTTCACACCGTCCTTACCGTCTTTACCTTGAGCACCTTGAATACCTTGCTCTCCCTGCTCACCCTTTTCGCCTTTTTCACCTTGAATACCTTGCGCGCCTGTATCGCCCTTGTCACCTTTTTCGCCTTGAATACCCTGAGCGCCTGTATCACCCTTATCACCTTTTGAGCCTTTTACATTGCCGAGGTTGATATTTTGACCGTTTGAAAAAGTAAGTTCAAGTTCACCGATAGAATTAATTGAAGCACTTGTGATACCGACACCGTCTTGTCCGTCAGCGCCATCTTGTCCGTTAATTCCGTCAACACCGTCACGACCGTCTGTACCGTTTATACCGGCATCACCTTTGTCACCCTTTTCACCTTGGATGCCTTGCTCGCCTGTATCACCTTTGTCACCTTTTTCACCCTTAGCGCCGTCTGCACCCTTGATTACACCGAGGTTTAAGGTTGTTGCATTTGAAAGGGTTATATTAAGTTCGCCATCGCTTGTAACGACAATATTATTAATTCCGACACCGTCAACACCATTTGTGCCGTTCGTGCCATCTTTACCGTCAATGCCGTTTGTACCATTAACACCGTCTTTTCCGTCTACACCATTAGTGCCATTAATACCGTCTTTACCGTCAGTACCGTTTGCTCCATTAGCACCGTCTTGTCCATTAGTACCGTTTTGCCCTGCGACACCCTGTGCACCGGTTTCACCCTTGTTGCCCTGAGCGCCTGTATCACCTTTAGGACCTACAACTTTGTCAAGATTTACGCTTTTTCCGTCAGAAGTGGCAACAACAAGCTGACCGTTGGAATTAACCCTGACAGAAGAAATACTTGCGCCGTCTTTGCCGTTTTTGCCATTCTTTCCGTTTTTGCCGTTTTTACCGTTAGTTCCGTCAGCACCCGCAACTTTGCCGACATTGATTTGACTGTCATCTGAAAGAGTAAGCACAAACTCACCGTTTGAGTTAAACTCTGCCGTTTTGATTGCGGCAGTGTCTTGGTTTGAATTTGAAGTAAGCGCCTTTGCCCAGTCTTCTTCACTGCCCTTATATCCATTTTCCTTAGCAATTTCGTAAGCCGATTTGCCGTTTAACGATTTGAGCCAGTCGTTAAGAGTACCGTCATATCCCTGCTGTGCCGCAAGCTCATAAGCAGAAAGCCCGTTTTTAACCGAGCTTGAAGCCGACTGCGCACCGTCTTTATGCACAGCATTTGCAACAACAAAAGAAATACCGACCATAAGTAAAATTGCTACAATTACGGCAACAACTATTTTCCAAGCTTTGCCTTGTTTTTTTATTTGTTCGTTTTCCATATCCATACTCCTTTTTTCAAAATTACAACTTTTGAGTTTATTATATTACAACTGTTGGTTGTTGTCAATAACTACTAATAAGTGTTTTATTTAACAGTTATAAGTTGTTATCATATTTATAAAGGAAGTGACGGATATGATAAAAAACCTGAAAAAGCTACGAAATCAATACGGCGTAAGCCAGCAACAGCTTGCGAATGCAGTCGGCGTCAGTCAGCAGTCAATTAACAAGTATGAAAACCATAAATCTGAGCCGGATATTGATACTCTTAAAGCCATTGCAGGTTTTTTTAACACTTCTATTGATTATCTCGTCGGCTTTGACGAAAGCAAAACAGAGCTCAATAAAGAGAGCGAACTTTTAAGAATTTTCAGCCTTATGAGCGAAGAACAGCAAAACCTTTTTATTGAGCAAGGCAAAATTTTTGTCAAAATGAAATAAAAAATCACAAAAATAAACGAGCGAACTGAGTTCGCCCGTTTTATTTTTGCACCGATGTCAATATCAGTGCACTGTTTTTTTGTTGTATTTTTTATAAATTACACCGCAGATGAGTGAAACGACTGCCGTTGCGATAAAAACGATAATTGCGGTTTTCGTATTATTATTTGAAAGTTCATTGCCGCAGATTGTTGAAGTGATGATTGACGGTATTCTTGCTATTGTGGTTATTGCAAAAAATCTGACAAGGTTAATATCCGTCGCCGACACGATATATGTAAAAATATCTTTAGGTGTGCCGGGAATAAGATAAAAAAGCCAGAGAAAAACATTTTGATTTTTTGTATCGCTGACAAGTTTAAGTTGCTTAAACTGTTCTTCATTTACAAAGGCATTGATGAACGCCGAGCCAAAGGTTTTTGCAAGAAGGACAATAACAAGTGAGCCTAAAAATGTACCGAGCGAGCAGTAAAGAAGTCCGCCCCAAGTACCGAAAGCGTAACCCGAAGCAATTTCGAGTGGTTCAGCAGGAATAATTTTAATTACCGTTTGAAAAGCACGAATAAATACAAAAATAACTGCGCTTAAATCTTTATATTGACTAAGCCAAGCGTTAAAACTTTGCGTGTCGGACACAAAAGCGGTAAGCTGTTTGCCGAAAGTAAAATACACTCCAAAAAACGCAGCTAGAATCAGCGCAATACTTACCCCATAAACAATGCAAACGCTTTTGCTCGGCAGTTTGAAGTATTTTTTAAGCTGTTTCACCAAAATACCTCCTTGCTCTGTAGCTCGGCATCCTGTCAAAGTGATGCCAAAAGCCGTCAAGTTCGCCTTTATATCCGCTTTTCCACGGCTTATATTTGCCGTTATAATGGATAATTACGGTATTCTTTTCAACATATTTTATCGCTTTTTCAAAACTCATTTTATCAACGAGCCTTGCAAAACAGCGTTCGTCAAGATTAATTATATTTTCATCAAAAAGACCGATAAGTCCGTCATACATAATGTTGATAACATCTTGGTCGGCAAGGAAAAGGATATGTTTTTTCTTCTTGATAATGTCAAAAACTTTCTCCTTTGAAAAAATCTTGCGCATAAGTTCAAGATTAAAAAGCATAATACCGGCATTGATATATCTTTCAGATTTTTTCATAAAAAGTCTTTTACGATTCCAAACATCCATAGCGCCGTCAAAATGCTTTGCGCCGATAATAACATTGCCGCCAAAATCGGTTTCATAAAAATCATCAAGGCTGTTTAATATAACCGTGTCCGGGTCGATATATAATATTCTGTCAAGATTTTTCGGCAAAAGTTCGCTTGCAAAAATACGATAATATGTTTCTTTTGATATACGCTTGCAAGTCGGCGCACCGTCAAAAAGGGTATCATCAACCTTAATAGGATGAAGCGTAATATCGGTATTAATCGTCACAGCATTTATCTTTTGAAAATCTTTTAAAGTAAGTGACGAATGAATTATGTAAAGGTCAATTTTGCTTTGCGTATCGGAATACGCTATTGATTTAAGCATAGTACAAAGCGGCAAAACATATCCGCTGTTAAGGGTAACTAAAATGTTCATATTCCCATCTCCTTATTGCTACAATATGATTAATAATTTAATCGATAATAAATAGGTATTAAACGAAACTTAAACTTCGCTTCTTTCCTGTAATTATAAATTTTAATTCGTCATATTTTGTAAAAGAAAAACTAAAAAGTGATAAAGAACTTCTTTCTTTTTTCTTAAGATTGTGGTTATATTATCATCTCCGCCTTACACTTAGGTGACTTTATAATTACAAATGTGTAAGATAAATTATAGTTTATGGATCCCTTGTAAAGGGAGCTGTCAACTTGTTGACTGAGGGATTGGCTGGCGAACGCAGTTCGCCCC
>CAVKLC010000079.1:0-4762 GCA_963657005.1 bacterium
TTATTGCCCTGATTTCCCTTTGTTTATGCGCCTTTCGGCGTTTTGCTCAGGGCTAATATTTAAGCAAAACGGAGGTGCAAATATGAATGATACAAAAAATGAGCCTGTAATCGAATTTGCAAAAAACTTTATTGATAATTGCAGCAATTTTGAAATTAAAAATTTGGATTCTGCCGAGTCAAAACAAAACAATTCGCCCGATATAAGCCTTTTTTCTGACTTTGTTAAAGAATACTTAAATCCGATTGAAGAAGAACAAAATCAAAATCTTATAAAAACCGACAACAAAGATTTAGACAAACTTTGCATATTTGAAAAGGGTATGTTTAAACTGTTTTGTACCGATGAGTTTAATGTGCCTCTTACAAGAATAGCAAATAGTTTTGTTATTGAAGCGCTTAACAACGGTAAACGAGTTTTGATTATATCGCCCTATCCCAATGTAATTGTTCGTAATTTTTTAAAGGCTGTTGAACGAAAATATCCAAAAAGCAGTCTTTCTTGGTTTGATAATAAAAAACTTTATTTTTGCGAGTGTATGCCCGATGATAATATAATCGACTTGACGGAAAAACTAAGGGCAAGAATCATTGACTTGAATATAGATATTTTATATATTCCGCACCTTGAAGATTTACTTCAAAATTATTGTGCAGATTTGCAAATTAGCACTTTAGAGCACTTATATAACTTTGCTTTCGATACAAATATTTGCATTGTTTCAACATTGGCATCATTTGATTATCACGGATGGAAAAATGAAACCCCTTTGTTTTATCCGCAGCATAAATTAGACATTAAAGTATTAAAGAAAAATCTACCACCGGAGGCAATGTATATCACCGTTTTTTTCGACGATGTAGCAAACTTTGAAAATTGGTCCGTGTGGGATAATATTAACGATATTCCGTCAACTGTGAATATACATAGTCCTGACGATTTCTACACCTTTGATTCTATAAACATAAATATGCGAAAGTAAGATTATTTTAATGTATTTTTAATTTATATGCGGTCTTAGAAAAAAGTGTGCTATAATAGAGTTAAAATATAAACTCGGCACAAAATAAGGAGAAAAATTTGGAAGAAAACATAACTTATTCATCCGATTTAAAATACTTTTTTGAATTATGCAGTCGTGCAAGTTCAAATGATTCGGTTGCTCAATTTGATTTGGCAAAATTTTATTTACATATTAATCGAGAAAACATAAATAAAAAAGCATTTCTATTATTAAAAAAACTTGCAAATAAAAGTTATAATGCCGTTCAAACAGATGCGCAGTATGTGCTTGCACGGTGTTATGAAAAAGGTTGCGGTATTACAAGAAGCTATAAGCAATCGGCTAAATGGTATAGACAAGCCTACATCAGTGCAAACAATGACATTTATAAAGCCTTTGAAGATAAAATTGATGATATAATAGACGAGGCATTGAAAGAGCCTGAAAATGAAGAAATAACGCCCGAACTTATTGACTGCGTAACAGAAAATGCCGAAAGCGGCGATTCGGCAGCGCAGGAATATTTGGCAAATCTTTATTGGCGTGGTAACGAAAACATTAAGGCGGACGATGAAAAATTCGTATATTGGGCCGAAAAAGCGGCAATACAAGGTGATTATCTTTCCGCTTTTCATCTCGGCAGATATTATGAAACAAAGAAGCAATATAAAAATGCGGCAAATTGGTACAAAACAGCCGCCGAGTTAAACATTGTGCGGCGTAATAAGACAGTTGCCCGTAATTCATCGGGAGAAATTATATTAAATGAATAAAGGAGATTTTTATGGATTTGAAAAATGTATCAACAAAAGCACTTGTTGAAGAATTGGCAAACAGAGAGGCTGTTCAAAAAACGGTGGTTGAGCCTTACGAAGAATATTCAATTACCGTAGGCGAAGAAAAAATAAAAGACGCCGGACCTGTTGTAATATTAAGAATTTGGGATTAAATTAAATAATATTATTAATTAAGGTTTTATTATAAAGTGTGGTATAATGTAGAAAAAATAAAAGGAGACAGTTTAAAATGGACGAGTTGAAAAAATTAGTTGAAAATTTAGAAAAAGAAAATGATGAGAAAAAGCAAGAAAAAATATTACAAAATATCGGTAAGTTGCTATTAACGGAATATATTATTCAAATTGGCAATTTGACTATTAAGCCGTTATTAGTCGAAGCATATTATTATAATAGTAATTTCAAAGATAATTCTGTGCATGCGGCGAATAAAAGTAATGCGAATACATACGAACTTGCTAGGACTAGGCAAGAGAATAACTTTGGTGAACTGTATGTGCATTATGGCACTAAAGATGGCATTGATCTCGTTTTGTCTAATGGAAAATATTATTTATCATTTCTTATAAAAAATGCTTTAATAAATAATAAATTCGCTGCACAATGCAAAGTTTCACAAATACTTTGTGGAAATTGTGACTATAACGATAAATGCAACAAAGGTATTAATTGTAAATATTACGGAACTAATATTTTGAAACATAAGGAAAATATCGAAAATACAGAAATTGTATTTGTAAGAAGAAAAGGACTTACAAATGAATATAAAGATAAATCTTTAGCAGCATTACCGATATGCAAAATAAAAAATTATGCATTCACTTCCGGAGAAAGCAAAACAAATATTGTTAAAAATTATATTGAATCACAATTAAAAACAGAATCATACGATGAAGAAAAATTAAAGGAACTTGCGTCAGGCTTGATTGCTTGGAAAAAGTTGAAAGGATAATCGCTTTTTATGCTCTATTTTTCATCTCAACTAAACATACAAGAGTACAAACCTGCGGCGGACAGAATTTTCGCCGCACTTGATTTATTTAATATAAAATATAAATTATTAAATAATACAAAAGATATATGGCTGCGGGATTTTATGCCGGTGAAAACAAAGTCGGGCAAATATGTATCATTTCGATACGAGCCGAGCTATCTTGCAAATGATTCGCAATTAAGAACTGATTTCAAAACCGATATTGTACCGAATTTTAATGTCGATAATCTTACTTATTCAGATGTAAATTTAGACGGTGGGAATGTGGTCTTTTCTCCGTCTAAAGAAAAAGTTATCATAAGCGACAGAGTTTTTTCGGAAAATCACGGCATAAGTGAAGCAGAACTCACAGCCAAACTTGAAAAATTGCTCGAAGCTAGCGTACTTATAATTCCCTCACTCGAAAGCGATATGACAGGGCATGCCGACGGTATGGTGCGTTTTGTTGATGAAAATACGGTTGTAACAAATGCTCCGCTGTCGCCGTTTGGATTTGAGACAAAAATTAAAAAGGCTTTGCAAAATCACGGGATTGAGGTTGTTGATTTTCCGTATTTTTACTCAAAGGGTGACAGTGCTGTCGGTTGTTATCTTAATTATTTAGCAACGGAGAAATCTATATTCCTGCCGGTGTTCGGCGTTGACACGGATAACGAGGCTATAGAACTGGCAAAAAACATTTTTGATAAAATAATTATCCCGGTTAATATCAACGAAATTGCCGAATACGGCGGTTTGCTTAACTGTATCAGTTGGGAATTTGAATAGCAAAATATGTACTTATTTTTGTGCATTGCTTTTACTATCATATAAATAAGAATTGAAGAAAGGAAGAAAATAATGGAAATTGAAAAAGTTTTAACCGCAGTTTATGATGAGGATTTGGAAAACGGTGTGTTCAGGATTCCGGAGGATATTCGGCAGATTGATGGTGGCGCATTTAGTTACTGCCCGAGCCTGAGGAAGTTGATTGTACCAAACTCCATAGATTGGTTGCCCGATTTTTACGACTGTCTGCTTTTAGAATCAATTGAAGTATCAGAGGGCAATGAGGAATATTCTTCTTTAGACGGTGTGTTGTTTGATAAAGATAAAAAACTACTTGTGCGATTTCCGAGAAATCATCAAACAACATCTTATTGTGTTCCAGAGGGTGTAACCGGAATACGTCACTTGGCTTTTCAGTGTTGTGAAAACATAGAAAAAATATCAATTCCGAATAGTATAAAAGAAATTGGAATAGGGGTTTTTCATGGTTGCAAAAAGCTAAGAGAAATAAATATTTCAAACCATATAACTAAGATTGAAAAAAGCACCTTCTTTGGATGTGAAAATCTGGAAAGAATCCTATATTCCGAATAGTGTGACAGAATTTGATAGTAAGATTTTTACGGATTGCGATAAACTGACAATATATTGTCACAAGGGCTCTGCGGCGGAAAAATACACAAAGGAAAACAATATTCCTGTTTCTTATGTGCAAGAAAACGAATAGTTATGTGTATTTATCGGTCGGGTAGTTTTATGGCATCACATTCGTAAAAAAATAAAAAATTGTAACGGTAAACAGTAAAGAATTTACCGAAAATGCCGGTTTACTTAACTGCATCAGTTGGGAAGATTAAATCAAGGCAAATATAAAAAGAGGTTTGCTCCGATTGAAGGGCAAACCGACCTTGTAAAATAAAGTGTGTAAGTTAAAAAACAACTTGCACACTTTTTGTAATTTTAGTAAAGTGTGCTACAATGAAAGAAAGGACAAAAAAGGAATGAACGAAATGTCAAGAAAAAAGGAAAGCACACCGGGAGAAAACCTCGCAAAACAAATTATCGAACAGTACAATCCAAAAAGCGTAGCCGATATGCAAGACGCATTAAAAGACATATTCGGTCCGATGTTTGAAGCGATGTTGCAGGGTGAGATGAATAATCATCTTGGATACGAAAGTAATGACCACGGTGCAAAAT
>CAVKLC010000080.1:0-4761 GCA_963657005.1 bacterium
GTGCTTCTAAACTTATCAGAGTTATTTTCAAACTTTTGAAATTTAATATTCCTTTTTCTCCTCAGTCTTAATTTTTATCTTGACTTTTCATAGCCGGTCTCCTTATAAGAACTTAGCAAGTAAAATGATTATCACGATAACCAAAGCCAAAATGCCTACACCTTTGGCAATCATTGGCTTAGCCATATCCATTGTGGTCGGCATAACTCTTGCAAGCGCGTCGTAAATAGGCTTGTTAAGCTTGCCGTCGCAAAGTTCGCGATAAGTTTTGGTGTATGTTTCATAATGTTTTGGGTCATTTTCGTCAAGGATAAAGCATCTTACGCCACGCTCTTTGCCGTTGCCGTAAACATTAAACCCACTCGACTGAGTAAAGCCGATGTCAATACCGTCATATTTACCTACATAGCTGTTTTTATGGTCGTGACCTACATAAACGCCGAGCACATCGCCCTTTTCTTTAAGCGCTTCAAATTCACCTGTGTTAACATCCGGAATTGACGGAGGCTCAAGCAAAACAGAACCCGGCACGCACTTAGTTTCGTCAATTTTGTAATATTCGCCCTTGTGAATTCTAAATGCAGGAATTGCACCTTTTTCGCTTTTCTTAACCTGTTTTAACACATTGTAGTGCTCAAACATAGGAATGTGCTGAAAAACAAGAGAGGGGAGATAATCACCGTTTTTCTCTTTTTCTTCATCTCTTGCCTTTTTGTACCAGTCAATAATCTTTGTGTCAAACGGTTCGTATCCGCCGCCCTTTGCGTCAGTACCCGAATCAAAAAGATAAATGCCGAATACATCCTTTGTGCCATCGCTTGACTTGATAGGCAAGAAACAAGTTCCGCCGCCGTCAATACCCTCGGCTTGCTCGCCGACACAACTCGGATATTTTTTGTATATCTGCTCAAACTGGTCCTTGTTGCTGATACCAACCTGCCTGTCGTGGTTGCCGAAAGTTACCGCAAAAGGTATGCTCCTTTTTGTAACAGGTTTAATAAGCTTATCAATGGTTTTTGCTACATTGTTAACAAGCTCTTTACCCATACCCTTGTATGTAACGCCGTAACCTTTTATCTGGTCGCCCGTATAAATAACAAGGTCAGGTTTTTCTTTTTCAACCGCCGCTTCAAGAAGCTTTAATGTATCGGGTGACACATTGTAAATTTCCTGAATGTCGGTTATCTGCATAATTTTGAATTTTCCGTCTTTGTTAAATTTCATAATTTGTACCCGCTTATATTTGGTTGTTATACTAAAATAGGGCAAAAATGCCTATTAAGACACCTTTGCCCTAAAAGTATAATATACCATTTTTAGCTGTTCGTCAAGATTAAGTTAAATCTAAGTTAAAAATTGATTATCATTTAGTTTTTCTCTTGTCCTCTTGTCAAAGAAAGCATAGCTTACGATAGGAGAGAAAAAACATTTCTTATCCTTTTGCCTTGATATATTCGCTTATAAGCTCAACCGTTCCGTCAATGCCGAGCTTGGCAACATTAATAGAAAGGTCATAAGTTGTAGCTTCGCCCCACTTTTCCTCGCTGTAGAAATTATGGAATCTCGCTCTCTTTTTATCCATAGCTTTAATTTCTTTAACAACATTTTTAGGCTCAATTCCGTATTGCTCAATAATTCTGCTTTGCCTAAAATCATCGCTTGCGTGAAGAAAAACGGTAAGAAGCGCTTCATCGTCTTTAAGTATGTAATCGGCGCATCTGCCAACAATAATGCAGCTTCCTTCCTCGGCAACTTTCCTTATCGTGTCAAACTGATATTGAAATACCTGGTCCTCAAGCGCCAAACCGTTTGAAGCAATGTTTGAAAAGCCGTCGGTTGAAACATTGTAAAGAAAACTTCTTGTCGGTCTTTCGTCATAGAAAGTAAAAATATGCTCGTCAAAACCGCTGTCTTTAGCCGCTCTTTTGATAATTTCCTTGTCATAATAAGGAATACCGAGCTTTTCAGAAAGCTTTGTTGCAATCTCGTGAGCACCGCAACCGTATTGCCTGCCGATTGAAATTATGTGTTTTTTCATAGTATATCACCTTTGCCGAATAGAAAATTTGTTTATTATGACTATATTATACAACATGAATCACAAAATTGCAATTATTATTTCTACTTGCAATTTGTTTTTATATCAAGTACAATAATCTGTATGAAAAACAGATTATATTTTACTCATAAGGCAAAGTATTTTGAAGAATCTTTACCTGTCGGTAACGGCAGAATAGGCGGACTTGTATTCGGCTATCTTAAAAAGGAGAAGATTGCATTAAACGAGGATACGCTTTGGTCGGGTTACCCTAAGGATAATAACAAAAAAGATGCTTACAAATATCTTGACTCTGCGAGAAAAGCAATTTTTGAAAAAGATTACAGAAAGGCTGAAGAAATTATCAACACTCATATGCACGGTGAGTGGAGCGACGCATATATGCCTTTCGGCGATATCATAATAAATTATGATAAAAAGTATTCAAAAGATTACAGCCGTACTCTTGATTTGCAAACGGGTGTTGCAACTGTGAGCGCCGGCGGTTTAACCGAAACTGTTTTTGTTTCATATCCTGCTCAGTTAATGGTAATCAATATCAAGAGCGACAGCGGCGTGTCATTTACAGTTAATTTTGATAGCCAGCTTAACCACAGTGTTGAAACTAAAGAGGACAGCCTTGTTTTGTCGGGTCAGGCGCCTGAAATTTGCCGCCCGCCTTATTACAATAAAGGTGAGAGCATTGTTTACGGCGACAAGGGTATGAAGTTTTGCGGCGTTATTAAAGTTTTAGGTAACGCTAAATTCAGCGGAAATTCAATAATCGTTAATAACCAAAAGGAAACTACGCTTCTTGTTTCTTTGGCAACTTCTTATGTTGACTTCAAGTCTATGCCGACTGCAAATGCAAGCGAGCGTGCATATTCTTATTTTGACAATGCTAAGAATTATGAAACTCTTTTGAGCGAGCATAAGACTGATTTTTCATCCCTTTTCAACCGTGTTGAATTTACTCTTGAGGGCGGATATGATGAACTTCCTACCGATAAGCGTATAAAGAATATGAATAAGAAAGGCGACGACTATTCTCTTGTTGCGCTTCTTTTTCAATACGGCAGGTATTTAACCATTTCTTCGTCAAGAAAGGGAAGTCAGGCTTCTACCCTTCAGGGTATATGGAATACTCATCTTCGTGCTCCGTGGTCTTCCGGTTATACTATTAATATTAATACAGAAATGAACTATTGGTGTACCGATATCGCAAACCTTTCCGACTGCTTTGACCCTCTCGTTGAACTTGTTGAAAAGCTTGCATATAACGGCGAGAAAACAGCAAAAGATTATTATGGCTGCGGCGGCTTCTGCGCTCACCATAATACCGATATTTGGGGTATGACTTTTCCTGCAGGTGACCCTGAGGGCAAGGAAGAAACTACCCAGTACGCTCCGTGGCCTATGAGCGGCGCGTGGTTCTTAAATCAGCTTTACGACCATTATTGCTATACATTGGATGAAGATTATAAAAAGCGCATTATGCCTCTTTTTGAGTCGGGTCTTGCTTTTTATAAAGATTTCCTTGTTGAAAAGGACGGAAAGCTTGTAACCTGCCCGTCTATCAGTCCTGAAAATAAATTTAAGAATGCAGGCACAACCGCTTGTATCACATATATGCCGTCAATGGATAGGGAACTTCTTTTTGAGTTCTTTACTAATTGCCGCGAACTCGGTTTCAATACCCCTGCAATCGAACAGGTTGCTCCTGTGTCCGACGGCAGAATTCCGGAATATGCCGAGGAATACGGTGAAACGGAAGTTGAGCATAGGCATGTAAGCCATCTTTATTGTATCTATCCGTCAAGGCTTGATGAAAGTGACGAGCTTAAAAAAGCGGCTGAAAAATCACTTCTTAAGCGCGGTTTTGGTGGTACGGGTTGGTCACTCGGCTGGAAGGTTTGCCTTTGGGCAAGGCTTTGTAACGGCGAAAATGCTTATCGCCTAATTAAGCAACAGCTTACTTTTATCCGTCCGAATTCAAGATTTCATAAGGGCGGCGGTTCTTATCCAAATCTTTTCGACGCCCACCCTCCTTTCCAAATTGACGGTAACTTCGGCGTTTGCGCAGGTATAGGCGAAATGCTTAAAAACGAAGCCCTTCCAAAGGAATGGACTGGCTCGGTTAAGGGCATCAAAACCCATGGCGGTAAAGAAATTTCATATTCTTTCAAAAACGGCAAGAGGATATAATGAACAAAAAACGAAAGCCGAATCGTTTAACCGATTATGATTATTCCCAAAACGGTGCATATTTTATTACAATATGTGTAAATGACAGAAAACCTATCTTGTCTTCAATCACCGTAGGGGCGAACTGCGTTCGCCTTTCAAAAGTCGGAATTGTTACTAAAAATGAAATAGATAAAATGAATACGGTATATGAAAATGTATTTGTTGATAATTATGTAATTATGCCTAATCATATTCATTTAATTATCCGTATTGAAAGCGGGCGAACACAGTTCGCCCCTACGATAGGTCGTATCATAAAACAATTCAAAGGTTCAATAACAAAACAAATCGGTAAATCAATTTGGCAAAAATCGTTTTATGACCACATAATTCGTGAACGGAAGGCTGTTCGCCGATTTAGGCTCAAAGCAAGCGAAAAATTGAATAAATGCTGATATGGCTCAGTTGGTAGAGCAGCGCATTCGTAAACGGAAGGCTGTTCGCCGATTTGGGCTCAAAGCAAGCGAAAAATTGAA
>CAVKLC010000081.1:0-4547 GCA_963657005.1 bacterium
GGTGGCGGCTTCGCCGTCGATAGGAGAGAATGGCGAACACTGTTCGCCGCTACGATAGTCTTATCATTTAGATTATCTAAATCAGAAGATAGACCGTAGGGGCGAATATCATTCGCCCGCTAAACTACAACTCATCTTCATTTTGCGTGTATTCTATCACATTCAAAAATAGTTTACAATATTATTCTTGACATTTTGTTGAATTATGCTAAAATATCGTTTAGTCGGCTAATGTTAGTTGACTAACTTTATCAAACAATGCACATATTTATTATGAAAAACTGAGGAAAGGAGAACGAAAATGAACTACAAACGCAGGCAGCCGCCGCCTGAAAACCTTATAGGTCCGAGAGTTAATTTTTTATCCAGGCTTGTTCGCTGCAGGTTTAACGAAATAATTGCTCAAGAGCAACTTTATTCGGGTCAGCAGGATATTATTATTGCTTTGGCGGAGAACGAGGGCATTACAACAAGCAAGCTTGCGCAAATCACGGGTGTGTCAAATGCTACTATGAGCGTGTCAATCAAACGGCTTGAAAAATCGGGTTTTGTTAAAAAAATCAGTGACAAAAACGATACAAGAATTATCCACCTTTATCCGACGGAAAAGGCAAAAGCCGTGCTTGATAATATTAAGAAAAGTATGGATGAACTTGAAGCTGTTATTATAAAAGGGATGGACAGCGACACAGCTTTGCATTTTGCTCACTATTTGCAAAATGCAATAGATAATTTATTAGAAAACTGTGACACTTGTCACAAAAAAGGAGATGAAGACGAATGTTAAAAAAACTCGGCAAATATATGAAAGGGCTCGGCTTTCTTTCGCTTATAAGTGCGCTCGGTATGATTATTGAAGCCATATGCGAGCTTTCACTTCCGTCGCTTGCAAACAACATTTATGAAAATGTAAGCACAACCGCTTCCCCTGCCGACACAAAAAGTTATGTGCTGAAAATGGGTTTCGGTATGCTTTTGCTTGCGGTTATCGGTCTTTGCGGCGGTCTTGCAACTATGAAATCTTCGGCAGTTGTAAGCCAGCGTTTCGCATTCAGGCTCAGGAATGATGTTTACAAAAAGATAAGCCGTTTTTCATTTAGAAACATTGATGAATTTTCAACAGCGTCACTAACAACGAGGCTTACAAACGATATCACAATGCTCCAGCAGGTTGTTATGATGTCGCTTCGTATTCTTGTAAGAGGACCTGCGCTTTTGATTGTTGCGGCAGTTATGGCAGTAAGAATTAACCCAAAAATGTCGGCAACGCTTCTTATTATGCTTCCTATAATTGTTATTATTGTTGCGCTTATTATGAAATTCGGTTTTCCTATGTTCCAAAAAATGCAGAAAAAGGTTGACAATGTTAACCGTGTAGTTCAGGAAAACCTTATCGGTATGCGTGTGGTTAAAGCTTTCGTTCGTGAAGACCACGAGAAAGATAAATTCCACGAGGCTTCGGACGATCTTGCAAAGCAGGGCGCTATGGCTTCGGGTCTTATCGTTACGGTTATGCCGGTTATGATGCTTCTTTTCAACGCAGTTATAGTGTTCACTTATTATAAGGGTGCGCTTGCGGCAAACGAGGGTGTTATGCAGGTAGGTCAAATTTCCGTATTTGCGTCATATGTGGTTCAAATTCTTATGAACCTTGTTATGATTTCAATGATGCTTCTTCAGCTTGCAAGAGGTAAAGCCTGCGCAGAGCGTGTTGTTGAAGTGCTCGACACCGAAATTGACATCACAAACCCTGAAAACGCATTTGTTCCGACTGAGCCTAAGGGTGAAGTTGAATTTAAAAATGTTAACTTTAAATACGACCCTGAATCGCACGGTGATAATATACTTGAAAACATCAACTTTAAAGCAAAACCGGGTCAGATTGTAGGTATTGTCGGCGGTACGGGTTGTGGCAAATCGAGCCTTGTTAACCTTATCCCTCGCCTTTACGATGTAACAAGCGGTCAGGTGCTTATTGACGGAGTTGATGTAAGAGATTACGACCTTACGGCGCTTCGCGATATGATCGGCGTTGTGCTTCAAAAGAATGTACTTTTCAGCGGCACGATTGAAGAGAATATCCGCTGGGGTAAAAAGGACGCCACCCACGAAGAAATTGTTGCGGCGTGCAAAGCGGCTCAAGCAGACGGTTTTGTTAACGAACAGCCGGACGGCTACAACACATATCTTGCTCAGGGCGGTCTTAATCTTTCCGGCGGTCAAAAGCAGAGGCTTTGCATTGCCCGCGCTATGATTAAAAAGCCTAAAATTCTTATTCTTGACGACTCAACGAGTGCGGTTGATACGGCTACGGAAGCAAAGATTCGTGAAAGTTTTTATTCCGACCTTAAAGACACGACTGTATTTATCATTGCTCAGCGTATTTCTTCCGTTAAAGACGCAGACGAAATTCTTGTTGTTGACGACGGCGAAATCAAGGGTATAGGCAACCACGATGAGCTTATGAAAACAAACGAGATTTACCAAGAAATTTACAATACACAGCAGAAAGGAGTGCTTGAATAATGCCGCCAATGGGACCTCCGAGAGGTAAAAATGACTTTAGAAAACCAAAAAATGCGAAGCAGACATTTACAAGAATTCTTCAGTATATGGGCAAAAACAAGCTCTTTCTTTTAGTTGTATTTGTTATGCTTATTTTAAGTACCGTTTGCAACATTGCGGCATCTTATTGTTTAAAGCCGATTTTGAACGATATTGCCGCTTCAATCAAAGCTGGTACTTTTATGGACGAGGGCATCAAAACTCTTGTTAAAAATCTTATTAAACTTTCGCTTTTATATGTAGGCGCTTCCGTTTTTAGCTTTGCGCAAAGTAAAATTATGGTAACGCTCGCATACAAAACCACCAACCTTATTCGTAAAGATTTGTTTGACCATATGCAAACTTTACCGCTTAGATATTTTGACTCGCAAACACACGGCGAAATTATGAGCCGTTTTACAAACGATGTTGACAATGTGCAAATGATGCTTGAGCAGTCTATGGTTCAGCTTATATCATCGGCATTCACCTTTATCGGCATTGTTGTGATGATGATTGTTTTAAGCCCTACCCTTTTCCTGTTTGCGCTTATTTTCCTCATCATTATGATGGTTGCGGTATCACTTATCGGCAAACAGTCGAGAAAATATTTTAGAGAACAGCAGAAAAACCTCGGCGTTATGAACGGCAACATTGAAGAATCTGTTGAGGGTATGAAAGTTATCAAAGTTTTCAACCACGAACAGCAGGCAGTTGATGAATTTGAGGAAACTAATGAAAACTTCCGCAAAGCCGCAACGAACGCAAACTTTTTCTCCGGTATTATGGGTCCGTGCTCAACCGGTATCAACAATGCAAGCTACGCTACAATCGCGCTTGTGGGCGGTATCTTGGCTCTTTCAGGCAGTCTTGACATCGGTACTTTCTTCACTTTTCTCAGCTATTCAAAGCAGTTCACCCAGCCGATTAACCAGATTGCAAACCAGATGAACACTGTATTTTCAGCTTTGGCAGGCGCCGAGCGTGTGTTTGAAATTATGGATATGGAATCTGAGGTTGATGACGGCACGGTTACGCTTCACGAGGAAAAAACAAGTGACGGCAAAAAGTGGTTTTGGCTTGACGGCGACAAAAAAATTCCGGTTGAGGGCAGTGTTGTTTTCAAAAATGTTGACTTTAGCTATGTGCCTGAAAAGCAGGTGCTCAAAGACATTAACCTTTACGCAAAGCCGGGTCAAAAAATCGCCTTTGTAGGCTCAACCGGTGCAGGCAAAACAACTATCACAAATCTTATCAATCGTTTTTACGACATTCAAGAGGGTTCAATCACATATGATTCAATCGACATTAAGCGTATCAAAAAAGACGATTTAAGAAAGAGCCTTGCAATCGTTTTGCAGGATACTCATATGTTTACCGGCACAATTATGGATAACATTCGTTACGGCAGGCTTGACGCTACCGACGAAGAATGTATTGCGGCGGCTAAACTTGCTTCGGCTCATTCGTTTATACGCAGGCTCCCTGACGGCTACGACACAGTTATCACCGGCGACGGCGGAAACCTCAGTCAAGGTCAGCGCCAGCTTCTTGCAATCGCCCGCTGTGCGGTTGCAGACCCACCTGTTATGATTCTTGACGAAGCTACTTCTTCAATCGACACCAGAACCGAGCTTCACATTGAGCACGGTATGGATAGGCTTATGATTGGCAGAACGGTATTTGTAATCGCTCACAGGCTTTCAACGGTTCGCAATTCAAACGCAATTATGGTGCTTGAACACGGCGAAATTATTGAACGCGGCGACCACGACGCACTTATGGCACAAAAAGGCAGATACTACGAACTTTGCACCGGTAAAGCAAAACTCAGCTAAACAGAATATAAATATTAAACCACCGAGGTTCAGTTAACCTCGGTGGTTTTGTTTGTGATAAATCATAGTTTGCGTCGTCACAAACTCCGTACATTTCAGACGAATTTCTTTAATATTTGATTTGAAATTCATCCCTCATTCGCTGCGTTGCTCCTCCTTTTCAAA
>CAVKLC010000082.1:0-4536 GCA_963657005.1 bacterium
GTGCTTCTAAACTTATCAGAGTTATTTTCAAACTTTTGAAATTTAATATTCCTTTTTCTCCTCAGTCTTAATTTTTATCTTGACTTTTCATAGCCGGTCTCCTTTGGGCATAAAATAAGCCACGCAACCCAAAAAGAGCTACGTGGCGAAAAGTGATAAAATATCAGGAAAAATCCACAACTTAATTTTCGTGATGATATTATATCATAAGTCAAAATATTGTCAATACCGTTATTTATTTTGCTTTGCGAGTTGCTGGTGCGGAAGCCATTTGCCAAACTTTGTATATAGAATCATAAGTACTGCGCCGACAACCCAAGAAATAGGATAAAGAATAAATACGCCGTCAATAGTATCATAAAACGGAAGCGCAATTTTTATCCATAAAATACGGAAGACGCACATTGAAAAAAGAAGTATGAGCATAGGCGGAACACCTTTTCCTGCGCCTCTGACTGTACCTGCAAGAATATTAAGTATACCCAAAAGGAAATAAAACGGGCAAAAATATTTCATTGCAATTTGACCGTATTTTATAACATTTTCATCAGGTGTGAAGAAGCCTAAAACAGCATGAGAAGTAAGAAGCAAAACAGCGCCGATGAAAACCGTATAAATTACGCCTATAATAAGCGCCGTGTACATGCCTTTTTTTACTCGCTCAAGCTTATTAGCGCCGACATTTTGACCGGTAAATGTAGTGGTAGCCATACTGATACTGAGTACGGGAAGAATATTGAAACCGTCAATTTTAAGATATGCCGCATAGCCTGCCATTGCTGTTGCGCCATAAGCATTGACGCTTGATTGAACAAGAACATTTGAAAAAGATATAACCATATTTTGAATAGCAGTAGGCAAGCCGATTTTAATAATTTTAATTGCTATATCTTTATTAATTTTTAAGTCTTTTATGTAAAGCTTATAATCTGATTTAACTCTCAAAAGATAACCGACGGCAAGTATGCAGGAAAGTGCCTGGCTTATATCTGTTGCGATAGCCGCGCCCATAACGCCCAACTTAAACACGCCGATAAGAAGAAGGTCAAGAATAATATTTGTAATTGAAGCAACAGCAAGGTAAACAAGCGGTTTTCTCGAATTACCTGCGGCATTTAAAATACCTGTTGCCATATTATATATAACATTAAAAATCAAGCCGCCGCAAAAAATTTGAAGATATAAAGCGGAATCTTTAAATACTTCTTTAGGCGTTTTCATCATTTCAAGCAAAGCAGGACTTAAAAACACACCCAAAAGCGATAAAATAACACCTAAAATTATTGAAATACATATTGAAGTATGTACGGATATTTTAATCTGTTCTTTTTTATTTGCTCCGAGATATTGCGATACAACTACACCTGCACCGACCGATGCACCCTGAGCAAAAGCAATAATCAAATTAATAAGAGCTGTACCCGAACCGACTGCCGCAAGACCGTTGCTGCCGACGAAATTACCGACAATGATTGAATCGGCTGTATTATACATTTGTTGAAGAAGATTACCGAGAATAAGAGGAATGGAAAATACAATTAAAAGTTTCCAAATATTGCCTTCAGTCATCAGTAAAGTCGAACTGTTTGTCTTTTTACTTTTACTATGCAAAAAAATCGCTTACCTTTCATATTTTTTTATTTCAACTGTATTATAGTTACCTATATTTACAATGTCAACAATAAAATTAAATGCTACAAAAAAGTACAGTTTTTGCTTGCGTTTTGAAAAGGTACTTCAATGAGCAGAGAAAGCATCCTCATTATATTAGTGAATATAAAAGGCTTTTAATTAAAGCGATGCATAAAAAATCTGTTAATTTAATCTTTTATTTTATGTAGTAAAATACTTGCTAACGCTATTACTAAAAGAATAATAAGAATAATCGAATCCTTTACATCTAAATATGATAAAGGGGATGAATATTGTCCGGTATTACAAGTGCAAGCGATAAAATATCCTACTGAACACAAAACACTGCAAAGTGCGATAGTACAACTTATAATAGTATTTTTCATAATATTTTTCATCCTTTCTACTTGCAATTTACTTATAACAAATTACGATTGAGAATAACTATTCGGATTACATGTAACATTTCTTGATACTGAAACCGCTTCTTTAAATGTGTCCCAAGAATCAAGATAATAAGCCGAGGCTAAAGAGAGACTGATTGAAGATTTTGAATCAGGACAAACAAATGTTACAGCCGGTATAAATGTACATGTGCTTGTTCGGGCACCGCCACTTAATGTAACATTCCACATGGCTTGTGTTGTTGAACGAGTAGCTTCAATATCTGTTTCAGGTAATTGCTTTGTATAATTAAAATTAGCGCCAAATGATGTTCCGGAAGTTTCGTTGAAAGATGCTCCTACGGATACGCTATAACTTGAATTTTTATTTATTCTTTCAGGTCCGTAAGAATCAATCGTTACACTTGAAGTTGTAGTTTTAATAGTGGTTTTTTGCGATAATCCATGATACTTTGATTTATAGCTTAAATTGGAGGATACTAAGGTTGAACCCGGCATACCAACCACTTGTGCTTTGGCTGTATAGTAATCTTTGCCGCCATAATTTTGCACTGTAAAGAACTCGTAAGTTACAGATAATTTTCCTTTAGGCAAAAGAGTTGATGTAACTGTAAATTTACCAAGAGTTTTTTTGGAACTTGCAGCTAATGGTTCAATAGATTGAAAATTATATGAATTTTGAATATTGTAAATTATATCTATTGCCTCGGATACTAATTCTTCTTTCTCTGAGTTTTTAACAGTTCCTATTGAGTTAATTACATAAATCCCGCTTAATCCATTTCCGTAATTATAATAAATTGTTGCAATATCATTTCCGATATTATTCATATCATGATTTTTGCCTCATTCCATGGAACTTATATATTCCGGTTCAATTTGCATATTTAGTTCTTTACATAATGAAGTCGAAGCCACAACATCATTATCAACAACAATAATACCACCTTTATTAATAAACTTTTTTAAAGAACTAAATGAATAATTATTTTCATCCAATTCAGATGCATATATATTTAATATACTGTTTGTAGAATAACTACCTTCATATACATCTGTAATTGTGACATCATTGCTTGATTTGAATTCATTATTGTTCTGTGCAAACACTGTAATTGGTGTTAGTGTTAATATCATTGATAGAAGTATACATAATAACTTTTTCATTTTACTTCATTCCTTTCCATAATAAATTTATTAAAAGTTATAATAAAGAATTTAGTGAAAAAAATTTAGAATTATTTCCGTGAATTGTTGACAAATTATGAGATGTTTTGTCGCGGACGGTAAAAATATAATTAGCTTTACACCATATTCCATTTCTTCCGCTATTATAAGTCCAAGAAGGATTAACATGATATGAATATTCTTCCCAAGTTAGTGATAGCACTAAATAATTAGTGTAAGTAATTACTTTGTAATCACTTATTTTTCTAAAGACATAATTTCCACTCTCTGTACCGGTAGTCCAGTCAAATTTAACTTGATATTTGTAACCTTTTAAACCGGCATCATATTTATCAGATGTAAATGAACCGGAATAATCACTATTGGAAAGTTATCTTACATTTGTTGACTTGGAAATAATTTCATCAACATCAATACTCAATGTGTTAAAATTAGCAGCAATAATATCTTTTTCCTCGAAACCTTCAAATGTACCTGAAACAACATAATTTTCTTCTATGTCTAAAACTTCTATGTTCTTTTGTGTGTCATATTCTGAATAATTTACTTCCGACGCATAAGCATTTAAAGTAAAACAAAACAAAATCATTACAACACCAAGAAATGAAACCAATTTAATAATTATTTTTTCATTTTTCTATTCCTTTCAATTAATATTTATAGATAACAGAAATAAAAGCTTAATTAAACATCGGAAACGCCTCTTTCATCACAAATTTTAACGAAACTTCTTTTAAGAAAATATTCACTCATATGTATAGTATCAATTTTTTAAATGTGAATGATTTTTTGTAAAATTTCAAAATCAAATTTATAAAAAGTTTAACAATACTTATAAACAACTTCAGTTTCACTTCCGGATGTAAATGTAACCTTTAATCTGTAGTTACACAAAACATTGATATTTCTTGATTCGGGCATAGCCAAAACAGTTCCTGTTTTACTGCTTGTCCATGTTTCAACAGTTTCGTAGCCTTTCGACTTTTCTTTCTGCAATTCCATTTTAATTTTTAAAGGTACAGAATTATTAGCATGTAATTTTGCTTTACATTCGGCTCTTATTCCTGATATTTCAAATTTTTCAGAATGATTTGATAAATTTAAGAATAGAGGAGCAACTTCATTATCGTAATTAACAGTCGTATTAGCTACAGCAACATTACCGAATACCATTAAAAATGATAATACAATAAGAACAAATTGTTTTATACTCTTATTTTGTTTTGTCACAATACACACCTCCTTTCCGATTAATCCCTAGCCCTGAGCAAAACGCCGAAAGGCGCATAAACAAAGGGAAATCAGGGCAATA
>CAVKLC010000083.1:0-4290 GCA_963657005.1 bacterium
ATTCTACCATAGGAGGTCCCTTTTTTCTATTGTCCATTTTTTACGGACTTGTTCACAAATCTGTTTCCCTTTATTTTATCCCAAATATAAATAACTCAAAGCGCCGAGTACGGTAGTTGCCATAACCAAAATCTTTGCAAAAAAGTTCGGCTTTCCTTTTGCCACTGCCAAAATAATCGCAATAGCGTCGGGAATTAAACACATCCAACACGCAACACTTTGCGCCGCCATATTTGACGGAAGCGAGGTCGCGCTGACGAATGTTACAAGTATGCCGAGCATAATTGCAAGCGAAAAAAATATTTTGTGTACACCCTCGTTTCTCTTTGGTATAAACATAAAAAGCGAGGTGATTACAAACGAAAATACAATTATAATTTCAAGAATTAACATAGCGCTTAAAGCCATAATGTTCTCCTTATTTGTGATATTTTGAATTGTTTGAAATTGAAAACGCGCGGTAAATCTGCTCAAGCAAAACCATTCTTGCAAGCTGGTGAGGAAGTGTCATTTTGCCGAAAGAAAGCTTAGAAGAACTAAGTGATTTAACCTCGTTGCTCAAACCGAAAGAACCGCCGATAATGAAGCAAATGCTTGAATTATTCATAGAAATATTTTCAATCAGATTTGAAAAGTCAGGGCTTGAATATTCCTTTCCCTCAATGCAAAGGGTGATAACTGCGCTTGACTTCGGAATTTTTTTGATTATCCTTTGACCCTCTTTTTCTATAACGGTTTTTATTTGAGCGTCTGACGGGTTGTCACCGACCTTTTCTTCGTCAATTTCAACGATATTCACCTTTGAAAAAGCGCCGAGCCTTTTTATGTATTCGCCGCAGCCGTCACGCAAATATTTTTCTTTAAGCTTGCCGACGGCAATGACAGTAAGGTTAATCATAACACAATGCACCTGCCTTCATTCTCAGTCGGAGAAACATAAAGTCTGTAGTCGCTGTTTTCCTCAAAATGAGCCTCGTCAAGCGCGGCTACAGTCGTTTGCTTTGCGAGTTCAGGTAAGTTATTCTCTTTGCTTAAATGCGACAAAACAAAGCGTGTAGTGCCCGATTTTGCAAGCTCTTTTAAATATTCACCGCAGGCGAAGTTGGAAAGATGACCGCCCGCACCGAGTATCCTCTGCTTTAGCATATAAGGGTAAGGACCTGCGTTTACCATTGCAATTTCGTGGTTAGATTCCATAAAAACAAGGTCACTGCCCGGCAAAACTTCCTTCGCATTGTCAGTCACAAAACCCGTGTCAGTGCAGACGGAAGCACTCCTGCCGTCACTGAAATTGAACCTGTAACCGAGGCAGTCAACACTGTCGTGACTTTGGTGAAAAGCTAAAGCTTCAATTCCGTCAAGGCTCAAATGATTTTCAATCTCGTTTATGTTCGTCTTGTCGTCAACAAGGTTGAGACGCTTCATTTCATTAACACAAAGAGGGGAGGCGAAAACGGGAGTATTGTACCTGTTTGCAAAAACTCGCATTCCCTTTGCGTGGTCGCTGTGCTCGTGCGTAACAAAAATACCCTCAATGCTGTCAGGCTCAATATTAACCTGCTTTAACGCATTTTCGCACCTTTTTGCCGAAACGCCAATGTCAACAAGATAATTGTGACCGCCGCTCGATACCAATATTGAATTGCCGCTGCTTCCCGAAAAAAGCTGACACACCTTCGCCATATCCAAACCTCTTATATTTAATGAAAATATAATAGCACAAATAATATAAAAACGCAAATTATAATTTGGCAGACGAACGCAGTTCGCCGCTACGGTGATTTTTCTATTTTAAATAGTCTAAAATGATAAGACTATCGTAGGGCGAATACCATTCGCCCGCTAATTATAATTCTTTATATTCCTTAACACTCATTCCTGTCCAAGCAGTGAATGCGCGGAAAAACGAACCCGTTTCCTGATACTCAAGCAAAAAAGCAATGTCATATCGGTATTTTTAAGGTATGTTTTTGCAAGGAGTTCGGGCTTTGAAAGCATATTTCCGTTGTGATTCTTAATCATACCGTCGGCGGCTTTGTTCGTCATATCAGCGTACGCTCCCGTTTGCCGAGGTCTTTTTAAGATTTTGCGTGGCTATGATGCCCCAATCGGTTTTGATTCCTCCCGGTTCAACAACAATTCCGAACGGCTTTAACTCCATTCTCAAACAGTCGGATAAACCCTCGACCGCGTGTTTTGTTGCGTGGTACCAACCGCCGAACTTTGTCCAAATTTTGCCGCCTATAGACGAAATATTTACGATTTTGCCGATACCGCTTGAAGCTCCTGTAACTAATGTTGTTTTCATAATTATAACCTCCAAATTTATTTGTCGGCTTATTTATAAAGAAAAACAGATGTAAATCGAACATCATTATGCGACATTAATTGTGCAATTTGCGCCAAAGTACGAAAAATAAAACCCACGAAAACAGAAAATCGTGGGTTTTATAATGCATAATTAAATTAACCTGCGTCAACCATTGCGTCGCCGTCATTAAGCACAACACGCTTAATATCTGCACCGAGGGCGGAGAATTTCTCGCAAATGTCCTCATATCCTCTGTCAATATATTGGATGTCCTCAACAGTGGTTTCACCCTTGGCAACAAGACCGGCAATAACCATAGCCGCACCTGCTCTGAGGTCGGTGGCTTTAACATTAACGCCCGCTAAGCTTTCAACACCTTCAATAACAGCAATCTTGCCGTCAACCTGAATGTTAGCGCCCATACGAAGAAGCTGGCCTACATATTGAAATCTGTTGTCCCAAACGCTTTCACTCAAAATGCTTGTGCCCTTTGCGATTGAAAGAAGAACAGCCATCTGCGGCTGCATATCGGTAGGGAAGCCCGGATGAGGCATAGTTTTAACATTACACTTTGTAAGCGGTTTAAAACGGGTAACACGAACAGCGTCATCATATTCGATTATTTCCGCACCTGCTTCTTCAAGCTTCGCACTGATAGATTCAAGGTGCTTAGGAATAACATTTTTTATGAGCACATCGCCGCCGCAAGTTGCCGCAGCAACCATATATGTGCCGGCTTCAATTTGATCGGGAATGATAGAATATGTGCAGCCGTGAAGCTTTTCAACGCCGCGAATTTTAATTACATCAGTACCTGCGCCCCTGATATCAGCGCCCATTGAGTTAAGGAAAAGGGCAAGGTCAACTATATGCGGCTCTTTTGCGGCATTTTCAATAACGGTAAGACCCCTTGCAAGAACAGCGGCAAGCATAATGTTCATTGTTGCGCCGACTGAAACGACATCCATATAAATAGAAGCGCCGACAAGTTTGTCTGCATTTGCACAAACCATACCGTCAATAGTTTCAACCTTTGCACCGAGCATTTCAAAGCCTTTAACATGCTGGTCAATAGGTCTTACACCGAAGTCGCAGCCGCCCGGCATTGCAACTTCAGCCTTTTTAAATCTGCCGAGAAGCACGCCGATAAGGTAGTAACTTGCTCTGAAATGAGATGCAAGTTCATACGGAACAGGCTTGCTTTGAACAAATCTTGAGTCAATTTCGATTGTGTTGTTGTTAATAAGTTTTATTTTTGCACCCATTCGATCGAGTGTCTGAATCATTAAACTAACATCACTGATGTTAGGAATATTTTCTATGCGTACTATATCATTTGCGAGAATGGCAGCCGGAATTATTGCGACAGCAGCATTTTTTGCACCGCTGATATTTACTTCTCCGAAAAGTTCATGACCGCCACGAATTACAAAATTCTCCAAGTACATGTCACCTCTCTGTGCGAGTTTATGTTATATATTTAATGTTTGCGTTAAAATCTTAATTATGTATTGCGGGGCGTATCCCCAAAAACTTTCACTATTATAGCAAAGATGTGCCAAAAAAGGAATGATAATTTTATTATTTTTTCCAAAATGTAACCACTTTGAATAGTGCACATTGTTGCTGATTTTTAACAAAATTATACCATATATTGTATATTGCTGATTTTTGGAAACTTGTTCTCAAAATATTGTATACAAAAAAGGTAACAAAAGAGTAACACAGACTTCAAAAAAAGTCAAGGTAAAAATTATATAAATTATATATTTAAGATAAATTATAGTTTGCGTCGTCACAAACTCCGTACACTTCAGACGAATTTCTATAATAATTAATTTGAAATTCATCCCTCATTCGCTGCGTTGCTCCTCCTTTTCAAAATTTAATGTTCAGTGGTGCGTCAAATTTTGTATAGGAAAATAGGTTGACGGCTTTGAGTGAATTGTGCGTAAGCACAAGAGACACGAGACTCCAAA
>CAVKLC010000084.1:0-4248 GCA_963657005.1 bacterium
ATTCTACCATAGGAGGTCCCTTTTTTCTATTGTCCATTTTTTACGGACTTGTTCATTTTTTATATTTTTAAATTAAGTCCGCTTGTTTTTTGCTCAAGCATTTTTTGAATAATTTCAGCTATGTATGCACCTGCTTCTGTCGGGTGCATTCCTTTTTTGCTTATGTTTGACACAACGGTGTAGTCCGATTCGCTCATATCAGGTCGTGCGTTATATGCAATGTATGCCGACATACTTTCACCGTTTGAAAGTCCCGGTCGCTCGCCGATTAGCACGCAGGTTACTTTTGCCTTTAAAAGCGGTGCAATCTCCCTTGCTGTGTTGACCCTGCAATATCTTACAAAAAACGGAGTGCCGATACTTATTCCCGTTTCTTCAAGGCTGAGATTAATAACGCTCAAAAGATCGCCTACATTTGCCCCTATTGACGGAGCGGATAAACCGTCGCCGCAGTAAATTTGAACATCAATATCTTTTTTGCACTTTTTAAGCAAAATTTGTTTTTGGCTTTCAGGTATAATTCTTCCCCAATCGGGGCGGGTGAGCATATCATACTTGTTTTCGCATTTCGTTCTTATTTCTAAAAGTCCGAGCTTATCAATCGTTTCTTTTTCCACTTCAAGCATAACTGCATCGTTTGCCGCCGCATGGTCTGCCCTGAATCTTAAATAAGGTATAGTTTTGTATCTTGTGCCGGCTCTGCCTATGCCTATTCTCGCATCGGTGAATTTTTTTAGGTTTTCCATTGCTTTTTTGTCTTTACTTTCGGTTAAAAGCAGAGAATGCATAGGAATATTTGTTATATCTTTAATTTCTTCCATTTTCTTCACCTCACTGCATAAATATTGTCGGGTCGCCTGCAAGGTCTGTAAGCTTTCCGTTTTCCATAATACCGAATTTTTCAAGCCAAGCTTCAAATTCTTTTATCGGTCGTTTATTTAGCATTTCACGAACCGTAGCAATGTCGTGAAAACCTGTTGACTGATACATAAGCATAATGTCGTCACCCTCAGGCACACCCATAACATACCTGCAACCGCTTGATGCAAGCATAACGAGGAGCGAATCAACATCGTTTTGGTCGGCTTTCATATGGTTCGTGTAGCAAATATCGCACCCCATAGGCAAACCGTGAAACAGACCGCAGAAAATATCTTCAAGCGACGCTCTGATTAATTCCTTTGTGTCGTAAATATATTCGGGTCCGATAAAACCTACAACCGTGTTAACAAGAAACGGCTTGTAGTGCCTTGCAAGACCGTAGCACCTTGCCTCCATTGTTTGCTGGTCGGCACCGCCGTGACCGTTTGACGAAAGCTCCGAGCCTTGACCCGTTTCAAAATACATATAGTTAGGACCCTCGGCTGTTGATTTTTCTTTCATCATATCGTTAGCCTTTTTAAGCATATCAACCGTAACGCCGAAAGAAGCTAAACTCACTTCACTTCCCGCTATCGACTGAAAGCAAAGGTCCATCGGCTCACCGTTTTCAAGCGCTCTTATTTGAGTTGTGATGTGCGATAAAACGCAAATTTGAGTTGGTATTTCCAGCCTTGTTTTAACATCGTTAAAAAGATTTAGTATGTCGCTTGTGCTTTCAAGTGTATCAACGGCAGGGTTTAAACCGAGCACTGCGTCGCCGACGCCGTAACTCAACCCCTCAAGAAGTGAAGAAGTAACACCTTTAACGCTGTCTGTCGGGTGATTAGGCTGAAGCCGGGAGGAAAATGTACCGTTTTTGCCGATTGTGGTGTTGCAATGCGCCGTAACTTCAAGCTTCGATGAAACATACATCAAGTCAAGGTTGCTCATAAGTTTGCAAACCGATGCAATTACTTCGCTTGAAAGCCCCTTTGAAAGCGTTAAAAGTTCACCTGATGTGCGCTTGCTGTCGAGTATGTATTCCCTCAAATCGCCTATAGTAATTCCTTTAACTTGCTCGTAAATTTCCTTGTCTAAATCGTCAAGTATAATTCTTGTAACACTGTCTTTTTCATAGTCAACCGCAGGGTTTTCCGTAATGTCTTTAACAGTTAAATCTGCAAGCACAACTTTCGCAGCAACTCTTTCAAGGTCGCTTTTTGCACCTACTCCCGCAAGAGTGTCACCGCTCTTTTTTTCATTCGCTTTTGCAAGCACTTCCTTGATTGAAGTGAAAGAATATATATTGTTATAAAGGCTCGTTTTAAGTTTCATTTTTATTCCTCTTAAACTGAAAATACTAATTTTTTGATTGATACCGGCACTGCTTTTCCTCCGCCTACACTTTCTCCTATGTCGAGAAAATCGCCGTCGTCCGTGTTAACGCAGTCGATTGCAAGAATAGGGCAGGAGGGCGGCAAAAATTTCCTCAAACAAATGCCGAACGCTTTGCCGATATCTTTTTGAATAAGCACTATTATCGGCAGATTGTTACTGATAAGCTCGTCTGAATTGTCCGCTATGCCTTTCGCAATTTTCATCATATCGTCAAAAGTTATGTCAAAATAGCCGTCAAAAGAAATTGCCACGGGTTTTGATAAGTCAAATTTGCTTATCCTGTTTTTGAGGCTTGCAGTCGATTTTTCTATATCGTCTTTTTTGTCTATTTTAAGTTTAATGCACGGTATGTTTTTAATAGGCAGTTTGCAACCGAAATGCGATATCGTACTGCCCGATATTTCAAACGAGTAGTTGCCCGCGCCTATAACCGTTGCTCTTATTGAATTTTCTGCTTTTTTGCAGTTGCCGTTTTTGTAAAATGGAGAATTTTCAATCTTTTTTGCAAGCAAAACGCCTAAGTCGTCAAACTCAAAATCGCCGTATTTTTTTCCGATACATTCAGCCACACCGCCTGAAAAAACATATTTGTCCGCTTTTTTTAATTTTTTAAGTTCATCAATTATTCCGTCAAATAATGCGTCAACAATTTTATCTTTTAATTCTTCTGTAAGTTCGTTGCCGATACTGATTGAAATATCGTTTTTTTCAAGAAGCGGTTTAACGCTTTCACTTATATCACTGATTATAATTTTGCTTTCGTATTCCTTAACCTTAATCAGCCTGCCACCAATATCAATACAGCTTGCTGCCGTTACTTCGCCGCTGTCAAATACTGCAATGTTGGTCGTTCCGCCGCCTATGTCAATGCTGCAAACGATGCAAAGTTCATCTGCCGATATCGCTTCTGCGCCCATTCCTTTGCCTGCAAGTATGCTTTCGGTTTGTCCTCCCGCTTCCGCAACGATAAAATCGCCTGCGTACTTTGAAATTTCAAACAAAAGCTCTTTGGCATTTCGTTTTCTTGCGCTTTCGCCCGTAATTATAACCGCTCCGCTTTTAAGCTCAACCGGTGATACTCCTGCGTTTTTGTATTCGTTTTCAATAATTTCTTCTACACCTTTAGCGCTGATAATTCCGTTTTGCAAAGGAGTAAAATAAATTTTTGACATATATATTATTTCTTTATTTTCAATCTCAACTTTCGGCGCACAGCCAAAACCTTCTTTAACATCAATAGTCAGCTTGCTGATTATTAAATGCGTTGTGGTCGTGCCTATGTCAATTCCTGTTGATAAAATTATTTCGCTCATATTTTACCTCGGTAATAAAAAAGCAAGGAAACATCAAACTGCCTCCTTGCATTAATTTTATTATACAAAATTAATTTTATATGTCAATGCAAAATTACTCTGCTTCCTTTTCTTTTTCTGCCTTTTCGCTCTCCAAAGTAGTTTTCTTCTTCCTGTGGATAATGAAACGGTTGCAAGGATAAGTCCAAAGAGTAGGAACAGCCATACCGAGAAGCGTCGCAACAGTAGGAGCAATCGCAACAGGCAAGAAACTGTTTGTAAATTCAGATAGCCACGGACCGATATATCCTTTAGCCCAAATGGTAAATATAACCATAAGCACATAAAGAATTGTTGAAACAAGCGGGTTAGCGTCTGCGTGAAATGTAATTTTACGGTTAAGTATAAACGCAACTGCGTAGCCTACAAAAGTTGAGCAGTAATATGCAATCTGCGTTTCTCTCGACTGCGGTTGGTCGGCACATTTGAATACCAAATATACCAAAATCATTTGCGTTGCAAACTCAGGAATGTTTGAAAGTGCGCCGGCACAACTGAATTTTATGAATTTCCAAAATTCTGCGTGCTTTTCGGTCCAGCGTACAAATGCATTGTCTTTTTTCTTTTTCTCAGCCATATGTTTTCTTGTATGATATAGTCAGAAACTAAATCATACCCTTTCATTTATTTACGCTTA
>CAVKLC010000085.1:0-4150 GCA_963657005.1 bacterium
TTATTGCCCTGATTTCCCTTTGTTTATGCGCCTTTCGGCGTTTTGCTCAGGGCTATAATGTAAAAATAAAGGAGATGTTAAAAATGGTAAATAAAAATAAGCAAATTCCTGTTACTCTTTTAACAGGTTACCTCGGTGCAGGTAAAACAACACTTTTAAATCATGTTCTTGCAAACCAAGAGGGATATAAGGTTGCTGTTATAGTAAATGATATCGGTGAGGTTAATATCGACGCTTCGTTAATCGCTAAGGGCGGTAATGTTACGCAGAAGGATGAAAACCTTGTTCCGCTTTCAAATGGCTGTATTTGCTGTACTCTTAAAGTTGACCTTATGAAACAGATTGTTCAGCTTGCAACAAGCGGCAGATTTGATTATATTCTTATCGAAGCAAGCGGTATTTGCGAGCCGGGTCCTATCGCAGGTTCTATTTGTATGCTCGACGGCACAGACCCAAGGAGCGAACTTCCTGCAGTTTGCTATCTTGATAATATCGTAACCGTTGTTGATTCACTCAGAATGGTTGATGAATTCCTTTCAGGTGACGCTCTTCTTAAAGAGGATAAGGATGAGGACGATATCGAGAATCTTCTTGTTGAACAAATTGAATATTGCACAACTATCGTTCTTAATAAAGTTGACCAAATCAGCGATGAAGATAAAGCAAAGGTTCTTAAAGTCATTAAGACTTTACAGCCTGAAGCTAAGATTATAGAGGCTACATACGGCGATGTTGCCGTTTCCGACATTCTTTCTACCGATTCCTTCGATTATGAAAAAATCTTGAATTCACCGGGCTGGCTCAAAGCTATGGAAGGCGAGGAAGAAGACGAAGAAGAGGGCGAGAGCGAAGAATACGGTATCGGCACTTTCGTTTATGAATCATTGCCTCCTCTTGACCAAAAAAAGTTTGAAAACTTTGTTTTTGCTCATTATCCAAAGGAAGTTATCAGAGCAAAAGGTCTTTTCTGGATGGAAAATGACCCTCAAACCGCTTACATTTTTGAGCAGAGCGGTCAGCAAAAAACTGCAACGGACGACGGTAAGTGGATAGCTTGTATGCCGAAGCATCAGCAGGAGCAGATTCTTGCCATGAACCCTGATATCGCCGCCGCTTGGGATGAAAAATACGGCGACAGAGTAAATAAGATTGTATTCATCGGTCAAAATATGGATAAGGAAGCTATCACAAAAGCTCTTGATGCCTGCAAAGCAGAATAATTTAAATTTAATAGTATATAAAAAGAAAACCGAGATTCTTAATTGAATCTCGGTTTTTTGGCGCAGATGTGGGGATTCGAACCCCAGAAGCCTCGTTAAAGACTTACACGATTTCCAATCGTGCTCCTTCGGCCAGCTCGGACACATCTGCATAATGCTTTGATATTATAACCTATCAAAGCAAAAAAATCAATATTTATTTACTATTTTTCACTTCAAGTTCATTTGCAAAATAAAGTGAGTGTGAAGTAAATGCAAATTCGATTGACATTTCCTCGGCAAGCGATTTAACTTGGGAGTTAAAATTACTCTTGAAAGTGAGAAAATCGGTAAGAGATGGGATGTTTGCATAAAAGAAAATTTCTATATCAAGCGAGGAAGCGGAATAATTTGAAAAGTTGACACGGATATCCGACTTGTCAGCCTCGTCAAATGAATTAATAAGCTCCCTGAGCCTGTCACAAAAGACATTTATTTCTTTTGAAGTATGCTTATATTCGATTCCCAAAGTCTCGTTAACAAGCCTTCTCTCCATTCTGGAAAGGTTTATTATAGCAGAGTTCGCAACGGTAGTGTTAGGATAAATTTTTTGGCTTCCATCAGTCATTCTCAGCCTTGTTGTACGAATCTTAATTTCTTCAACCTGACCAACTTCGTTGTCAATTTTAATAAAATCGTCAACTTCAAACGGTTTGTCATAAATGATAATGAAACCCGAAAGCAGATTTTCAACAGCGTCCTTGCAGGCAAAAGCAACCGCAACACCGCCGATACCGAGAGCTGCAAAAACTCTTGTGGCAGAAATGCCGAACTGCTCAAGCATAAGAAGTGCGCAAATGATTACTACAAAAATCTTGATTAAATTGGAAATAAAATTAACTGCCGTCTTTTTTGTTTTTGTGTCATCATCTTTAAGCACAAATGAAAAATCACTGTTTATGAAATTAATCAAAAACCAAGCGATTGAAAAGATAACTCCGAGTTTGAAAATAAGCAAAATCGGACTGCGTATTTCACCGCTCGGAACAATAATTTCAGCACTTAAATAAATTCCTAAAACAAAAATAAAAAAAGATAGTGGGGCGCAAAGAGCGTCAACAAGTGCCTTTTGTGCAAGTTCACTTTTTCTTGCAAGCGTTTTTGTGCAAAGCCAAACTAAGGCTTTGGAAATTTGTTTTCTGAAAACAGCAAGTAACAAAAAGACTGCTAAGCTTATAATAAGTCTTAGCAGCATTTCTTTTTCATCTTTAACTCCCTCAATAGATGTTACAAGCTTTGACAGAAATTTGTTAATACTGTCTGTCATGGTAAACCTCTTTCAAATCAGTCAAGCACCTGATAATAAGGTGAATAATTATTTAACTTTTCTTCAAATTTATCTTTTGGCTGTTCCTTTGGAACGTCAATAGGGTATTTGCCTGTAAAGCAACCGTCGCAGTAGTCAAAATCCGTGTTTTCTGCAAGCTTGTGCGTAGCTTCAACAGAAAGATAGCCGAGCGAGTCAACACCGATTTCTTTCGCAATTTCCTCAACAGTGTCAAATTGGCAGGCAATAAGGTTTTCTTGACTGTCAACATCGGTGCCGAAGAAACAAGGGTGCTTAAATGGAGGGGAAGATATTCTCATATGTACTTCTTTAGCGCCTGCTTCACGCAAAAGACCGACGATTCTTGCACAGGTTGTGCCGCGAACAATAGAGTCGTCAATCATAATAACTCTCTTACCCTTGATGTTTTCCTTAACAACATTAAGCTTGATTCTTACTGCGTCACGGCGCTGACCCTGAGTAGGCTGAATAAAGCTTCTGCCGATATATCTGTTCTTAATAAAGCCGACACCGTAAGGAATACCGCTTTCATTAGCGTATCCGAGCGCTGCGTCAAGACCCGAATCCGGTACGCCGATAACAATATCCGCGTCAACCGGATGCTCTTGAGCAAGGAATTTACCTGCTCTCATTCTTGCGTGCTGAACGGAAGAACCCTCAATTACAGAATCAGGGCGGGCAAAATAAATGTATTCAAATACACAAATAGTACCCTTCTTTGTGCAGTGAGTATCAATAGATTTAACACCGCCACGGCTGATAACAACGATTTCACCCGGTCTTATGTCACGGACAAACTCTGCACCCAAAGTGTCAAGCGCACAGCTTTCTGATGAAACTATCCAAGCGCCGCCCTCAGTCTTACCTAGGCAAAGCGGACGAAAACCGTTAGGGTCACGAAAAGCGATTAGCTTTGTTGCAGTCATTACAACGCAGGAATATGCACCTTTAAGAGTAGGCATAACCTTTTCAATGGCTTCCTCTGTGCTCTTGCTTGTTAAACGCGCAGAAACGATAGAATATGCGATAGATTCAGTATCTGATGTACCGTGAAAAATACCGCCTTGAAGCTCAAACTTCTTTCTTAAATCAGGTGCGTTAACAAGATTACCGTTGTGAGCAACAGCAAGATTACCCTTAATATGGCGGATAACGAGCGGCTGAATGTTGTTTACATTTTTACCGCCGGTAGTTGAATACCTGACATGACCGATTGCCATATTGCCTGTACCGAGGTTGTCAAGCTTTTTGCTTGTAAATACATCGGGTACAAGTCCGTCACCTCTGTGATGCCTGAAAACACCATCGTCATTAACTGCAATACCACAGCTTTCCTGACCTCTGTGCTGGAGCGCATAAAGTGCAAGATAAGCCGAATGTGCTACATAAGTTGTTTTGTTTTCAAAAATGCCGAATACACCGCATTCTTCGTGAAGACTGTTAAACATTGGCAAACTCCCAAAAAATATAAAATTTTATTTGTTTTGCGTATTATAACACAATATAAAATCAGTTGCAATATTTATGTGAGGTAAATTATAGTTTAGCAGGCGAACGCAGTTCGCCCCTACGGTGATTTTTCTATTTTAGATAGCCTAAAATG
>CAVKLC010000086.1:0-4073 GCA_963657005.1 bacterium
TCCAACGCTTTTTGCCTTGCACCAAGCTCGGCAGTTTTATTTTTACTGAAGTTTTATATTTCCCCCGGTAGAACCGGGGGTTATTTCTTTGCTGAAGAACAAATAAAACCGGCCACAATCTCGTGACCGGTTGTTTTTATTCGTCTGATTTTTCCTGTGCTTTGATATCGGCTGAAGAGAGGTTGTAGATATAATCAATAAGCTTGTCCTTATTTTTTTCCTGATTAATCTTTATTACGCTGTTGCCGTAAATCGTTGCATAGTCCCAAGTGCCGTCAAACGGTACACTTGTTTGATGAATTTTCGTTACGCAAGTACCTGCCTTTGCAACGAAGCCCATAAGTTCACCCTTTGAAAGGTCGGTTTCAATATAAGGTGCGCTTGCATAAGCCATTTTGTAAAGCTTGAACGGGTTTGTCATAGCCTTTTTAAGAATAGCGCTCATAACGGTACGCTGCCTTTCGGTTCTGACAAAGTCGGTATCAATCTTCCTGATTCTGCAATAAGCAAGTGCCTGTTCGCCTGTAAGCTTATTTTCCCCTGCTTCAAGGGTAACATTGCCATAGCGTTTAGGATGATTTGTTACTTCCTTAGCTTCTTTCTCCGTTACATCAATCTTAACACCGCCGAGGCTGTCAACAAGCACCTTAAACATTTCAAAATCTGTTACAACATAGCCGTCAATATCAACGCCGAAGTTATACTCGATAGTTTCAACAACATTTTTGTAGCCGCCGTTTGAGCAGGCCGCATTAAGCCTTTGGCTGTAATCGAGCGACGGGATATAAACCCAAGTGTCGCGAAGAAAAGATACAAGCTTAATGCAGTGGTGCTTTGAATCAACGCTGATAAGCATCATGGTATCGCTTCTCGTTTGCTCCGCTTCCTCATTGCTTCTTGCGTCAACACCCAAAAGAAGAATGTTTTTAACCGAGGAATCGCTTTTAAGTTCGCTTGAAGTTACATACTTGTCCGCCTTTTTTTCATCATAATTTACTCTGCCGAGAATAGGAAAAACAGAGCCGACAAGTAAAATAATCAAAACTAAAATAACGGATATAATCGCTTTTACTTTTTTTTCCGCCATTGTTTTTGAGCGGTGATTTTTAGGCTTTCGGTTGCCGCCGTTTAGTTTTTTAGGATGGTTATTGCCGGTTTTACCTGAGTTTGAACTTCTTACAAAATCTTCTCTCGTTTCGCTTTTAAACGAAACATCATTATTTTGTGTCTGATATCTCGGCTGTTCATTTCTTCTTTGATTGTCAACAATTATGTCATCGCCCTTTATTTTTGAATTAAAATCAAGGTCAACATCCATTGGTGAATAGTTGTAGTAGTCTTCGCCTTTTGGAACTGTTCTGTCAACATCGTTTCTTGCGTGTTTAGGGTCAAAATCTTCATTTTCAAATCGTGGCATAGTTCCACCTCCAATACTTTAATAGATAATACTACAATATTATGAGTATTTCAACCGTCATTTTGTAAAATATATTGACACGGCAAATAAATTATTTTAAAATAGAAGAAGCGAGTTGACTTGGCAGTTGCGTGCTGAATAATCAGTATGAGGAAAGTCCGAGCAGCGCAGAGCAGAATAACGGCTAACGGCCGCCGAGGGTGACCTTAGGGAAAGTGCAACAGAGATATACCGCCAATTTTTTGGTAAGGGTGGAAAGGCGAGGTAAGAGCTCACCGAGGGAGTGGAGACATTCCCTGCCATGTAAACCCTATTCGCTGCAACATCGATCGAAGGGTTGTTTGCTCGACACATAACTTCAAAGGATGGCTCGATTGCAAGAGCAATTTTGCAACTAGATAGATAACTGCCCACGACAGAACTCGGCTTACTGTCAACTCGCTTACATTTTTTAAGGGGAAATTTAATATGCTGGTTAATATGAGAAAGCTTTTAGCCGACGCTCAAAAAGGTAACTATGCAGTAGGTTCGTTTTCCGTTGCTAATATGGAAATGGTGCTCGGCGTGTTAAAAGCGGCGAAAGAGCTTAATGCTCCCATCATTTTGCAGATTGCCGAAGTAAGGCTTAAACAAAGTCCGCTTGAGGTAATCGGTCCGCTTATGGTTGCCGCCGCAAAAAGTGCCGACACTCCTGTTGCAGTTCACTTTGACCACGGCAAGACTATTGAAAAAATAACGCAGGCGCTTGAGCTCGGTTTCACTTCCGTTATGTTTGACGGTTCGCACCTGCCGCTTGACGAAAATATTAAAGTCACAAAAGAGGTTATCGGCATTGCGAAGAAATATAATGCAGATGTTGAGGCTGAAATAGGCTGTGTAGGCGGTTCCGAGGACGGAAGCGAGGACATTGCAATCAACTGCACCAAGCCTTGCGACGCCGTTAAGTTTGAAAAAGAAACGGGTGTTGACGCGCTCGCCATTGCTATCGGCAACGCTCACGGCAACTACAAGAGTACGCCTAAGCTTAGGTTTGACATTCTTGAAGAAGTGGAAAGAAACACTTCGCTCCCGCTCGTTCTTCACGGAGGCACAGGAATTACACCGGACGATTTTGTTCGTTGCAGTCATACCGGTATTAAGAAAATCAACATTGCCACTGCAACATTTGACAGCGTTGAGCACACCGTTAAAAACGCATATGAAAACGGTGAAATAAACGGTTACTACGACTTGCAAGGCAAGGAAGTTGAGGGTGCGTACCAAAATGCAAAAAAGCACATTTTGATTTTCGGCACCGATAATAAAGCGTAATATTAATATTATATAAGAGGTAAAATTTATGAAGTATGTAGAGTTTGATATGTCAAAGCCGCTTGACTTTATTCCTATCGGCAGAATTGCTATTGATTTTAACCCAACCGATATGTATATGCCGCTGAGCGAATCATCAAATTTTAACAAGTATGTGGGCGGTTCACCTGCTAACATTGCCGTAGGTCTTGCAAGACTCGGCTGCAAAGTCGGATTTTGCGGTTGCGTAAGTAACGATCAGTTTGGCGATTTTGTTGTTAATTATTTTGAAAAAGAGGGCATTGACACTTCGCATATTACAAGAGCTAAAAACGGCGAATGTATCGGTCTTACTTTTACCGAAATTCTTTCAAAAGAAAAGTCATCAATACTTATGTATCGTGACAATGTTGCCGATTTTTGTATGGCACCTGAAGACATTGACGAAGATTATATCGCATTGGCAAAAGCTATTGTTATCAGCGGTACTGCGCTTGCTCAGTCACCGTCAAGGGAAGCTTGCCTTAAAGCTATGATTCTTGCTAAGAAAAACAATGTTCGCATTATTTTTGACATTGACTGGCGTGAATATACATGGAAATCTAAGGACGAAGTTGCGGTTTACTACAGCCTTGTTGCTCAAAATGCAGATATCATTATGGGTTCAAGGGAAGAATTTGACCTTACCGAGGGTATCGTAGGCGTTAAGGAATCTGACCCTGAATCGGCTAAGTATTGGCAGTCATTCGGCGCCGCTATTTGCGTAATCAAGCACGGCAAAGAGGGTTCAACCGCATACACAAATGACGGCAAGTTTTATTCAATCAAACCATTCCCTGCTGTTAAGCTTAAAGGTTTCGGCGGCGGTGACGGTTACGGTTCGTCATTCCTTTACAGCCTCCTTCAAGGCAAGGAAATTATTGAGTGCCTTGAATTTGGTTCGGCTTCCGCTTCTATTCTTATTTCGGCTCATTCCTGCTCCGACGCAATGCCGAGTGCAAAGCAAGTTGAAGAATTCATTAAAAAGAGCAAAGAAGAATATGGCGAAATGGTCGCAAGAGTATAAAATAAAACAAAATTTAAGGGATAGGTGTTTTGAACCGTCCCAGATTGTGCAGACAGTACAAAAAAGGAGCCTAAGGTAGAATAATTAAATTTTAAGCAACAAACTGATTTCGTTTTTCAAGCGGAGTCAGTTTTGTTTTAGTTTGAATACGGTAGTTGTTGTAGAAGTTGATGTATTCGGATATGATGAGGCGAGCCTCATCATATCCGGAAAGTTTTACTCTGTGGATACATTCCGTTTTGAGTATTGAAAAGAAATTTTCGGCTAAAGCGTTGTCATATGGATTACCACGCCTTGACA
>CAVKLC010000087.1:0-3856 GCA_963657005.1 bacterium
TTTTGTTGATGAAATCTGGGTGCAATGTGAAATGGGTATATCCCGTTCTGCCGGCGTCGCCGCCGCAATATCGGAGCATTTTGAACTTGATTCAACCGATATTCTGAATAATAAAAAATATATCCCTAATGTGCTGTGCTACAATTTAACAAAAAAAGCGTTTAGCAAAAAGGAGTGAAATCGAATTGATTTCACTCCTTTTTTATGCGCTGTATAGATTTAGTTTACTTTCGATTTCTGCTAATTCGGTTTTTAAGGCTTGTATTTTCTGTGCATATTCAGGTTTTGCTTTATGATTTTCTATATTGATTTTTCTTTCAGTCATTTTTTGCAAGATTTCTTCATCCTTTTTAATTTGTTTGTCAAATTTAGAAAAGAAGTTATTTAACCTGATTGCGTTACCTGACGGACTTTTTGAAACTTCAAAAGTGTATCTTGTGTTTAATCTTTCAACTATTAAATAAGGCTTTTTCTCATTTTGCTTATCAGGTGTATAAATACCGAAATCATAAATCCAAATTTTATTGCTTGAATAAATAAAATCATTAGTCATTGTTTTGTTATATTTTTTGCAGGTGTTTTCAATTAGTTTAGATAAATCTTTAATATATTCGCCGTTTCTTTTTGTGTTTGAAAGACGCTCCTCTTGTTTGTTTATTTTAACTTTGAGTTCATCATATTCAATTTTCAAATTTCTTTCATTTTCATTTCCTCTTGAACTTACAATAAGCAAATTTTTGAGTTCGTTTTCTTTTTCTGCTTTTTCTTTCATAAGAGGATTTGCAAGTGCCAAAGCCTTAACTTCGGCATAGGATAATACATTTTCCTCAAGGTCCTCAATACTTTTTTGATATGTACTTCCGCTTAAAAATTGCGAAATGAAATTTTGTTTTGTTTCGAGAATTTGCCAAGAATATGAATCAAAGCTGCCTTCGGCTATGTAGCGGTATATAAATACATCTTTATTTTCATTGCCGTTTCTTAAAATTCTGCCCTCACGCTGTACCATATCGGCAGGTCGCCAAGGCACATCAAGATGATGAACAGCCTTGAGCTTAGTTTGTACATTGGCACCGATTCCGAGCTTAAAGGTGGAACCGATAAGGACTCTCACTTTGCCTGAATTTACCTGTTCATAAAGTTTCAGCTTTCTTGCTTCAGTTTGATATGAATGAACAAAAGCTATTTCTTTTTCATCAATTCCTTTGGCAATGAGCAATTCCTTGATTTTGTTATACACATCAAAATTAAAACTTTTGGGTGTCGAATAATCACAAAATATCAACTGTGAAGTGTTAGGGTATTTATTATATATCTGAAAAACATTTTCTGCACACTTAAAAACTTTTGATGTTTGATTGTATGATTGCTTTTCTCCGACTAAAGTTAAATTAAGTGCAGCTTTTCTGCCGTCAGTACTGACCTTTAGCATATTATCATACGCTCTATCTACTATTTTTGCCCTGATAAGCTCTGTTCTTTCGCAAAGTGAAAGCATATAATCTTTAAGCGGCTTGTTCTTTTTAATAACTACATCTGTATAGCCGTTAAAAGTAGGCAATCCTTTAGGCTCTACGGCGTGAAAAAAGGCTATTGAAGAAAACATTTTAGAAAGTTCTCTAAGATTGAAAAATTTTGCGAATCGCCTAATCATTCTGAATTTAGATGTATCAACATCAATTTCGCAAATAACCTCAGGTGCGGCAAATGTTTTTACCCAATTATCAAATATGTCAAGTTTTAGCTCGTGCATTTTATCTCTTTGAAGATACATTTGCATAGCATATGCGTCAGATATTGAATTACATAGCGGAGTACCTGTTGCAAAAACTGCTCCTCTGCCTCCGTTTTGCTCTTGAACACATAAAACCTTGCTTTGCATTTCCAAACACTTTTGAGAACCGGTAGTATTGATTCCTGTTAAATCTCTCATTTTAGTTTTAATTGGAATGTTTTTGTAATTGTGTGCCTCGTCAAGAAAAATTGTGCCTATTTCCAAATCATCAAAGCAAATGTTTCTTATGGGCTTTTTGTCCATACTCGCTATTAGTTTGGCGGCAAGATTTCTTATTCTGTCCTCTTCTTTTCTTCTGTTTTCCTGTTCAAAGGAATAACGGTTGTAATTATTAACGGCAAGATTTAACTCTTCTATGCTGTTTATCATTTGTTTATTTATGTAATCACAAGACAGCGGTATCATTTCAAAGCAACTGTATGCCATAATTATACCGTCATAATCGCCGTCACGAATTTGTGAAAGCACCTTTTCACGAAGTAGGGGCTTAAATGTTTTTGAGTCAACTGTTAATATCTTTGCTTTTGGGTAAAGCGTTGTAAACATTTTTTTCCATTGTCCCACAATATTGTTTGGAACAACAAAAAGGTTTTTCCTTGACAAGCCTTCCTGACGCATTTTCATCGCAGCGGCTATCATAATATATGTTTTTCCTGCACCGACATCCAATGCAAGTAAAGTGTTTTTTTCTGTAATTATCTTTTTTATCGCATTTTTTTGGTAATCAAAAAGTTCAATTCCGTCAGCAAGTTCGGGAAATTCAAGTGTGCTCCCGTCATATTTTCTTTTTTCAAATTCGCCGAAAGAATTATTGTATGCTTCCTCTACTTCCCAAATTCTGTCCTCACTTTGCCATATCCACTTTTTAAATTCTTCGTTGATTTTTCTTTGTTTTTCAAGTGCCAGAGTGGTTTCAAGTTCATTAGGAATGCCCTCTACATATACTTTTAGCGGTCTTAAATTTAGACTTGCTTCAATTATTCTAAGTGCATTACATAACGCTGTGCCGTATTCCATTGTTATGCGTAAATTGTCATAAAATATGTTTTTATCGGGTATGTTCCAGTTTGCCGTGACATCATCATATTTCACAAAGCAAATTGCAGAATTTTTAACTTCTTTGCCTGTGATTATGTAGTGAATAAATTCTTCAATAATAGTTTTTGAAATCCATGGTGCTCCTAGCCGTGCCTCTATATCGGTATATTTAATCTTGTGAGGTTTTCTCTCTTTTGGTGCTTTTTTATAAATTGAATTTTTTTCTTCCTTTATTTCCTGTGCTTTTTTATATAAATTTATCCACTCGTCAAGCGTAAAGTTATGTCCGTCCTCTTCCGAAAGCGAATCTATTATTTCCTTTTCCGGCACATTGGAATTTGAATGAATAGTATAATCGTCTGCGCCGAAAATCGAATAATCTCTTTTCATCAGTTCTTATGTAATTTGCTTTCCTAAAAGCGATGACTCGATACTTTTTGCAATTTGGCTTTTGATGTAGTTTTTACTCTTTTGAGCAAAAATCGGCATATTGTTTTTTATAAGAATATTATTTAGTTCTAATCTCCAAAGAATTGAAAGCTGATTAAACCTACTGACTTTTTTGTTTTTCTTTGCTTGTCTAATCAGCTCAATTTCGTTACTTTCAATACATAAAATACCCCAGTTTTCAGGCACTTTTTCGGTTGCAGAGCTTTTGTGTTTTGTGCTGACTACAATATAATTTTGGTCAAAAAAATCATTATATGATTTTACTTGCGAACTTAGTCTTTGATAATTATCAACATCACTTTTAATTTCATATCCTGTAAGGCAATCAGTAACAGTCATAACATCGCAAATGGACGAGCCTATGCTTTTTTCTTGATAAATTCTTACCTCGCCATTATCTGCTTTAAGGTATGATATTAGTATTTTTCTTATTTCTTTATCGTTCATTTATTACACCTCACCAAGATGATAAAAACTGTTATGAACGAAAAACGGTACAATTAATTTACTATATTTAAGTAGTGATGAGCAAAACGAAAGAAAAAAGTAAGAAAAAACAGTAAAGCAAGCAAC
>CAVKLC010000088.1:0-3812 GCA_963657005.1 bacterium
TGCATTTCCGAACGAAAATGCATTGCTCAAATTACTCTATTTGCGCATAACAGAGCTTTACAAAAAGTGGAATGACAGCAAAGTTCAAAATTGGGCAATGGTCAGAAATCAACTTTCAACAAACGAAAAAATCAGTGCCCGTATTGAAAAATACGAGCACACGATTTGAGCCGTTTATGCAGGGATATTTCGTTTCGCTTCGCTCCACTTCATATCCCTGCATAATCTTGAATTTATAACTTTTCAAAAAACTTACACACTTTTATTGACAAAGCCATGTCAAACTATCAGTGCCGACTTTCAGTCGGCGAGCCAGTAGGCGGCCCTTATAGGGCCTGTGCAAACCACCAGTTCAACTGGTGGTTATGATTTTGTTAAGGCGAACACTGTTCGCCCCTACGCAATTTATTTCTTTATTTTTCTATTATATCTCTTGCTTTTTTGATTTGGTTTTCAATACTTGAAATGCTCGGACCGCCCTCAACAAGCCTGTCGTTTACGCATTTTTCAAGGTTGATTGCAGTGTAAACACCGTCGTCAAAAATATCGCAAACCTTTTTGTATTCTTCAATCGGCAATGTTTCAAGTGTAAGACCCTTATCAATGCAAAGTGCAACAAGTTCACCGGTTGCTTTGTATGCATCTCGAAACGGCAAACCCTTGCTAACAAGATAATCGGCGCAGTCTGTTGCGTTGATAAAGCCTTTTGCCGCCGCATTTCTCATATTATCTTTGAGCACAGTCATAGTGTCAATCATTGGGGTGAAAGCGTTAAGGCACATCTTAACTGTGTCAACTGCGTCAAAAATAGCTTCCTTATCCTCCTGCATATCCTTGTTGTACGCAAGCGCAATGCCTTTCATAACAGTCAAAAGGGCAGTGAGGTCGCCGAAAACTCTGCCGCTTTTACCTCTTACAAGCTCTGCAATGTCAGGGTTCTTCTTTTGCGGCATAATGCTTGAACCGGTTGAAAATGCGTCGTCAAGTTCAACAAATTTGAACTCCCAACTGCACCACATAATAATTTCTTCACTGAATCTTGAAAGGTGAACCATAATAAGCGAAAGAGCGCTTGCAAGTTCAATGCAAAAATCTCTGTCAGACACACCGTCAAGGCTGTTTGACGAAACGCTGTCAAAACCGAGGAGTTCTGCTACCATATTACGGTCAAGTGGGTAAGTTGTGCCTGCAAGTGCGCCTGAGCCGAGCGGCAAAACATTCATTCTCTTTTTAACATCACTGAGCCTGTCGAGGTCACGGAGAAGCATAGAAGCATATGCCATAAGGTGATGACCGAAAGTGATAGGCTGCGCCCTTTGAAGGTGGGTGTAACCCGGCATAATAACAGTCTTGTTTTCCTCAGCCTTGTTGCAAAGCACCTCAATAAGCGCCTTGATTTTTTCACTGATTTCGTCAATCTCTTTTTTGAGCACCATTCTTATGTCGAGTGCAACCTGGTCGTTCCTTGACCTTGCTGTGTGAAGCCTTTTGCCTGTTTGACCGAGCCTTGCGGTAAGTTCACCCTCAACAAAAGTGTGAATATCCTCTGCGCTCATATCAATTTCAAGCTTGCCCGACTGGATATCTTCAAGAATACTGTTTAAGCCGTCAACAATTTTATCGCTCTCACTCTTTTCAATAATTCCTGTTGCGCCGAGCATAGTTGCGTGGGCAATACTGCCTTTAATATCTTCTTCAAACATTCTTGAGTCAAATTTGATTGAAGAATTAAAATCGTTAGTTTCCTTGGCAAGTTCTTTTTTGAATCTGCCTTTCCATAGTTGTGCCATAAATAATTTACCTCATTAAAAAATGCCGATAAAGTGGCTAAACCGTGCCGACTTTTAAAAATACAGCCGGACTATTCGTAGGCAGGGGCTTGCTCCTGCCTACGAATAGTCTGAAAAATTACAATTTGAAAAATGGCTTGAACATCGAGTTCAAGCCATTTTTGGCACTTTTTGTCTTTTGCTCAGGGGCAGTACCTTCGTACAGCATCCGTTCGCAAAATACAAAATTTATCTCACTTTCTCAACATTTTTAGTTAATTTAAATTTTAGTGGTTGTAGGAATCGGCGTCACCGACGACCCGCAAATTTATTGATTAGTCGTTAGCTTCTCTTTTCTTGTCAAGGAGAGCCTTAACCTTTGTTGAAAGACCAAAGAGGTTGATGAAACCTGCTGAGTCAGCCTGGTTGTAAGCGCCGCCGTCATCGCCGAATGAAGCAACATTTTCATCATAAAGAGTGTATGGTGATGTAACGCCTGCGTTCATAACATTGCCCTTGTAAAGCTTAACTTTAACATCGCCTGTAACTCTTTCCTGAGTTTTGTTAACAAATGCGTCAAGTGCTTCACGAAGCGGTGAGAACCACATACCGTTATATACAAGTTCACCGTACTTTTCAGCAACAAGCTTCTTGTAGTGAGCAGTGTCACGGTCAAGAGTAATCATTTCAAGAAGTTCGTGAGCCTTGTAAATAATTGTACCGCCAGGAGTTTCATAAACGCCACGGCTCTTCATACCAACAAGACGGTTTTCAACAATGTCAAGAAGACCGATACCGTTCTTGCCGCCGAGTTCATTAAGCTTTTCAACAAGAGCAAGAGGACTGAGCTTTTCGCCGTCAAGTGCAACAGGCTCGCCTTGCTCAAAATGAATTGTTACATAAGTTGGTTCGTCAGGAGCCTTTTCAGGAGCAATGCCGAGTTCAAGGAAACCGTCCTTGAGGTACTGCGGCTCGTTTGCAGGGTCTTCAAGGTCAAGACCTTCGTGGCTCAAATGCCAAACATTCTTGTCCTTAGAATAGTTTGTTTCACGGTTTATTTTAAGAGGAATGTTGTGAGCCTCTGCGTATTCAATTTCTTCTTCACGAGATTTAATATCCCATTCACGCCATGGAGCGATAATTTCCATTTCAGGTGCAAGTGCTTTAAGTGCAAGCTCAAATCTTACCTGGTCGTTACCTTTACCGGTGCAACCGTGGCAGATAGCGTCTGCACCTTCTTTAATAGCAATCTCTGCAAGACCTTTTGCAATGCAAGGACGAGCGTGAGAAGTGCCGAGAAGATACTCTTCGTATTCAGCGCCTGCCTTAACGCAAGGGAAGATGTAATCTTTAACATATTCTTCTTTAAGGTCGAGGATGTAAAGCTTAGAAGCGCCTGTTGCCTTAGCCTTTTCTTCAAGTCCGTCAAGCTCGGTGCCCTGACCTACATCGCCCGAAACAGCAATAACTTCGCAGTTGTTGTAGTTTTCCTTGAGCCAAGGAATGATGATAGATGTGTCAAGTCCGCCTGAATAAGCAAGGACTACTTTTTTGATATTTTTCTTATCCATTGTTATATATCTCCTTTGGGAATATTTACTTTATGCCTATATTATAATAAGGTAATTCTCATAATGCAAGTGATTTTGTGAAGTTTGTATAAATATTCAAAAAATACGGTAAATATACGCTGCATTTGTATATTCTTACAACAAGAAGACAAAAAGAAAGGGCTAACGATGTGAACCGCCCAGATTGTGCAGACAGTACAAAAAAGGGAGCCTAAGGTAGAATAATTAAATTTTAAGCAACAAACTGATTTCGTTTTTCAAGCGGAGTCAGTTTTGTTTTAGTTTGAATACGGTAGTTGTTGTAGAAGTTGATGTATTCGGATATGATGAGGCGAGCCTCATCATATCCGGAAAGTTTTACTCTGTGGATACATTCCGTTTTGAGTATTGAAAAGAAATTTTCGGCTAAAGCGTTGTCATATGGATTACCACGCCTTGACATTGACGGCGTTATGCCGTATGATTGTGTTAG
>CAVKLC010000089.1:0-3768 GCA_963657005.1 bacterium
TTAAAGAAATTCGTCTGAAATGTACGGAGTTTGTGACGATGCAAACTATAATTTATCATTCATATCTAAGAGCATCTATTGGGTCGAGGTTGCTTGCTTTTTTAGCGGGTGCCAAACCGAATATGATTCCTATTGCGGCTGAGAATGCGACTGCGCCGACAACTGCCAAAGCGTTAACGCTTGCCGAATAGCCGAGCGCTTTACTTATTGCAACACCGCCGATTATACCAAGCGCCACGCCCAAAGTTCCTCCGATTAAACAGATCACAGCCGATTCGGTTACGAACTGAAGAAGAATAGAACTGTTTTGTGCGCCGAGCGCCTTGCGAGTTCCGATTTCCTTAGTTCTTTCACTTATTGAAACAAGCATTATGTTCATAACGCCTATACCTCCGACAAGCAAGCTGATAGCGGCAATGGCGGACACGGCGTACGAAATTGTGTTAATCATACTTGTGACTGTAGAAATCATTTCTGAAGCCGAGCTTGCGGTAACGCTCCAAGTGTCATTATTTGTATAGTAAGACGCGAAGAAGTCACCCGTTAAATTCATAAAGCTTTCAACATCCGTATCGTTTTGAGTTATTACGCTGAAGCTTTGGTAACCATTCCCACTTGAAGAAATAGTTTGAGAGAGAGCAAGAGGGATATACATTGGGGTTACTTCTTCATCGTCAGTGTCAGTGCTCGATTCAAGCGTTTCGCTTTCATATTCATAAACGCCGACAATATAAAAATCATAAGGCACATCATTAATTGTCACTTGAAATTTTGTACCTATTGCGTTGTCACTTGTCATATTTAAGCTGTTTTTAACAAAATAGTCCGACACAACAGCAAGCTTTCTTTCGCCGTCGGTTGAATTATTAATATACCTGCCGCAAAGAAGATTTATTTCCTCGCTTTTTTCGTACTCGTCATCCGTGCCTAAAACAGTAAGCGAGGAATCGTTATATGTTGCAGTGCCGACAGAACAAGTTTTTTGAATATATTTGATATCGCTTTCAAAAGCGGTTTTATATTCTTCTATCATCTCGTCGCTGATTAAATCGTTTTCACTCGGAGTGTCATTCATAAACTTTCGCACTTTGGTATTATTGTTTTCGCTTTCGTCGCTTGATTTTTGAGTGAGTGAAACAGTTATGCTGTACCCGCCGAGAGAACTCATACTGTCGCTTACATAGCCTGTAAGTGACGAACCGACTGTGTTGACAATAATCACACTGCCTATACCGATAATTATACCGAGCATTGTTAAAAACGACCTGAATTTGTTTAATTTTAAGCTTTCAAGTGCAAGCAAAACATTGTCAATTATCATAAGTTTTCAACTCCTTTTCGCTTACAAACGAGCCGTCGTTCAGGGTAATCATTTTGCCGCATTCTTTTGCGAGAGTATTGTTGTGGGTGATAAGAACGATTGTTTTGCCTTGCTCATTTAAAGTATGAAAAATATCCATAATCACTCTTGAAGTAGCACTGTCAAGCGCACCGGTAGGCTCGTCGGCAAGAATAATTGCGGGGTCGTTTGCCATGGCTCTTGCAATAGCTACTCTTTGCTTTTGACCGCCTGAAAGTTCACTCGGCTTGTGGTTCATTCTTTCCTCCATACCGACAAGCTTTAAAAGTTCTTTTGCGCGATTATTTCTTTCTTTTTTTGAAATGCCGTTATAGAGCATAGGAAGTTCTACATTTTTAATTGCATTTTGGCGGCTGATTAAATTAAAAGTTTGAAAAACGAAGCCGATTTTTTGATTTCTTAAAATCGAAAGTTCTTTGTCACTTGCAAGAGAAATATCAATACCGTCAAGAATATAACTGCCGCTGTTGGCACGGTCGAGAAGCCCGATAATATTCATAAGAGTTGATTTACCGCCTCCCGATTCACCGACTATTGCGACAAATTCGCCGCGATTAACAGTTAAATTTAAGCTGTGCAATACTTCAAATTCATTTTCTTTGCCCACAAAAAAGCTTTTTGAAATTGAATTCATTTTTATAATTTCATCACTCATTGCCCGGACCTCCGTTAGGCATTGAGCCTTTATTTGCGCCACCGTTGTTATCGTTTGGCATTTGCGGTGGTGTGCTGCCGTTCATTTGACCGCCGTTTTGATTGTCACCGCCCGTGAGTGAGCCGAAAAGGCTGAAGCCTTTTTTATCGTTTGAAGCGCTTTCGCTTGAAGTTTCTATTCCTTGGCTTAAATCAGAACTTGAGCGAATAACATCGCCGTCATTAAGGTTATCCGAATCAATTTCAATATAATAATCATTCTTTTCGCCTGTAGTTACATAAACTTTTTCAAAAGTCATATCAACACCGCTTCCGCCTGTTTTGCGATAAACGAATGAACCGGTATCGTCGCTTCCCACAGCGTCAATAGGAACTTGGTAAACATCATCGCTTGAAGAAAGTACAATTTCAACAGATGCATTCATACCGATTTTTAACGCAGTATTGCTGTCATCAACAGTAACGGTTGCGCCAAATGAACCGTCATTAGAAGCTATCGGGTCAATTTGGGTAAGCGTGCCGCTATAAGTGTTATCGTCAGCGTCGGTTGTAATTTTGCAGGTCATACCGGTTGAAACATCATTGATATCGCTTTCCTCAATAGTTATATCAATTTGAAGCGAACTCATATTTTGAATTTCAGCTACGGTATCTTTACAAGTTGCACCGACTTTTGCGCTAAGTGAAGTAACCGTGCCGTCAATATTTGATGTGAGCGTACACGCTTCAAGATTATCTTCGAGTTCTTCAAGTTCACTGCTGTCGGACGCATTTGACACTTCTTCTTTTGCTTGGGCAAGTTGATTTTTAGCCTGAGTTAAAGCGGTTTTTGCTTGCTTCAAGGCACTTTTCGCATTACTATAAGTTTCTTCTGCTTTTTCATAGGCGGAAGTTGAAGTATCGGTATTAAAATTATCGTTTTGTGCGCTTGTTGTGGTTTCGCTTGTTTTTGCTTCTTCAAGTGCTGTTTTAGCGGTGGCTAAAGTTTTCTTGGCACTCTCATAATCACTTTTAGCATCAGAATATGACTGCTTTGCACTACTGTATGAAAGTTTTGCGCTTTTAACTTGCTTTGCAATACTTTTCTTAGCGGTGGCAATTTGTTTTTCAAGCTGAGTTGTGTCGAGAGTGACAATGGTATCGCCTGCTTTCACCTCGTCACCGACAGCTACATTAACGCTTTTAACTTTATATTCAAGCGAAGTTGTAACATCGTACACATCATAGCTTGAAACCGAACCTGTGGTTGACACTGTATTGTCAAGCGAACCTTTTGAAAGAGTTGTTGTGCGCACGAAAGAATATGTTTGCGTGTTTGATTTACTTTTATAAATAAACACACCGCCCACAGCCAAAGCTATAACAAGTATTATGGCTATAACGCTGATTATAATTTTCTTCTTTTTATTTTTTGGTTTAGCAATTTTCTGTTTCATATCTAATCTCCTTGCTCTTTATTTGCAAGTGTATTATTTGATATGAAAATTAAACGAAGATTAAATATAAAAAAAAGAGAACCCCTCGCTCTCCTTTCAGACTGCCGATAAAGTGGCTAAACCGTGCCAAGTTTTAAAAATTCAGTAGGACTATTCGTAGGGGGGCTTGCTCCTGCCGAAAGTATTTTAATATATTATAATTTAGCGGGCGAACGCAGTTCGCCCCTACGGTGATTTTTTTATTTTAAACAGTCTAAAATGATAAGACTTTCGTAGGGGCGACCTGTGGTCGCCTTTATAAAACTACTCACTACGAAA
>CAVKLC010000090.1:0-3669 GCA_963657005.1 bacterium
TTCCGAGGTATTGGCAGAGGTATAAGGATTCGAACCTTAAATGACGGAGTCAGAGTCCGGAGTGTTACCGTTACACTATACCTCTATATTATTCAAAGCAAAAGCCAAAAGCGGCAATCGCTTATTGCTGAATAATATTAACATATTAAATTACAAATGTCAATAGAAAAATCAGAATTAATCAAAAAATCGTTAATCATTGTAAGTTTCGAGGAATGAATGTTTAACCCCGTCCTTTTTATATGCAATTACGGTATCGATATTGACATTTTCAACGCTTTTGAAAATATTACTTTCCACCTGAGGGTTAATCTTTTTCATTTGACGAATCATATTTTTAATTTCCTGACGCTTGGAAGCATTATCAGGGTTGCAGGAAGTACAAGTATCGGTAAACTTGCAGGCACACTGGATAAAGTGCAAATCGTTATGATCACGCCAGCGCTTGATTTCATCCTCACGGATAAGATACATCGGGCGGATAAGCTGCATACCTTCAAAATTGGTTGAATGAAGCTTCGGCATCATAGTTTGAACCTGACCGCCGTAGAGCATACCCATCAAAACTGTTTCGATAACATCGTCATAATGATGACCGAGCGCAATTTTGTTACAGCCAAGCTCCTTAGCCTTATTATAAAGATGACCTCTCCTCATTCTTGCGCAGAGATAGCAAGGCGATTTTTCAACATGGAGCACCGATTCAAAAATATTTGATTCAAAAACGGTGATAGGAACATTTAAAAGCTTTGCGTTTTTTTCAATTATCTCTCTGTTTTCAGGGCTGTAACCGGGGTCCATAACGAGGAAAACGACTTCAAACGGAAACTTGTTATGCCTTTTAAGCTCCTGAAAAAGCTTTGCCATAAGCATTGAATCTTTACCACCTGAAATGCAGGCAGCAATTTTATCGCCTTCTTCTACAAGTTGATAATCGTTGATAGCGGCTGTGAATTTGCTCCAAATACCTTTATGAAACTTTTTATTAATACTGCGTTCAACATCCTTGGCTTTATCTGTATCATTTTTAAGCTGAGAAAGCATATAGCCGTAGTAACCCTCTTTAAGGTTAGCGGCGTTAAAACCTTTTTGCCTGAGTTCTTCTGCAATCGGGTCGCTGATAATGCCGCTTTTACAGCAGATAATTAAAAATTTATCTTTGGTAAGCGTATCAATATTTTCCTCAAGTTTATTTTGTGGGATATTAACTGCGCCGTTAATAGTACCATAAGCAAATGCGATTTCATCACGAATGTCAATTATTTCGTATTCATCAGCGCTAAGCGACAGCATTTCGTCTATTGTTATTTCTTCATAATTTTTCATAATAAAATATAATATTTCCCTAAAATTATTTTTTGATAAGGTCCTTAATCACTTCGCCTGCAATGATAAGACCAACGGTTGACGGAACGAAAGCGTTAGAACCCGGAACCTGCCTTCTTGCAGTGCATTTTCTTTTTGTACCCGGTGGACACACGCAGTGATACTTGCAACTGTTTGCCATATCTTCCTTGGGCTTAATCGGAATTTCCTTTGAATAAACTACTTTAAGCTTGCGAACCTTTCTCTTTTTAAGTTCGTATCTCATAACCCTTGCGAGCGGGTCAACACTTGTTTTGTATATATCTGCCACTTCAAATGCAGTCGGGTCCATTTTATTGCCGGCACCCATTGAGCAAATGATAGGAGTATTATTTTCCTTAGCCTGCATAACAAGTGCAATTTTGCCCGATACTGTGTCAATAGCATCAACTACATAATCATATTTTGAAAAATCAAACTCCCCTGCCGTTTCGCTTGAATAAAAAGTTTGATGCTTATACACATTGCAGTCAGGGTTGATTGATTTAATTCTTTCTTCGCAAACATCAACCTTAAACTTACCGATAGTATCGGTTGTTGCGATAATTTGACGGTTAATATTTGTTAAGCAAACTTTATCATCATCAATAATATCGATAGAACCGACGCCGCTTCTTGCAAGCGCTTCAACAGTGTAGCCGCCGACGCCGCCGACGCCGAAAACGGCAACTCTTGAAGATGCAAGCTTATCCATAGCTTCCTTGCCGACTAATAATTCAGTTCTTGAAAAACGGTTTAACATATTTTACACCACCGATTAATTTACATTTTTAAAATTATATAATGCTTTACCTACCTTGTCAATAGGTTTATCAATATATTAATAAGTATAATAATATTGACATTTGCAGGTTAATCGTGTATAACTAAGCTGAAATGAGAAATAGTTATATAGTAATTATTACAGGTCGTCGAGGACGCCGACCCCTACAGAAGTTTGAAATTATAAGACTATCGTAGGGGCGAATATCATTTGCCCGCTAAACAATGATTTAATAAAGGAAAAATTATGAAATATGACATTGGAATTATAGGCACGGGGCCGGCAGGTATTTCTGCGGCGATAACTGCTAAAATCAGGAATAAAAGCATTATACTTTTAGGAAGTAAAGATTTAAGCGGCAAGATATCAAAAGCCGAAAAGATTAACAATTACACAGGTATGCCCAATGTGACCGGTCAAAAGCTTGCAGAAAGTTTTCAAAATCACCTTAACGCTTTAGGCATTGAAGTTACAGATAAAAATGTAACCGCTGTATATTCGATGGGCAAATATTTTGCGTTTCAACTTAACACAGGAGAAATGGTTGAATGTTCAAGTGCCATTTTAGCTTGCGGTGTTTCACCAAGCAAAACGATTGAAAACGAAGACAAGTTTTTAGGCAGAGGGGTCAGCTACTGTGCAACCTGTGATGCTATGCTTTGCAAAGGCAAGGATGTCAATATGCTTGCTTACAGCAACATAGCCGAGGATGAAGCAAAATTTTTAAGCGAAGTATGCAACAGTGTCACCTTTATACCGATGTATAAAGACGAAATCGGTGATATAAAAAATATTGAAAATATCAAAATTGTTTATGACGAGCCGATTAAATTTGACGGCGAAAGAAAAGCAGAAAAACTCGTTTGCAAAAACGGAGAATACAAAGCTTTTTCAACATTTATTATAAGGGACAGCATCGCACCCAAAAACTTGGTACCGGGACTTAAAACCGACGGTGCGCACGCAGTTGTTGACCTTGAAATGAAAACAAATATTGACGGCCTTTTTGCCTGCGGTGACATAGCGGGCAAACCGTATCAATATATAAAATCGGCAGGGCAAGGAAATGTTGCCGCACTTTCGGCAATCGCCTACCTTGCTAAGAAAACAAAGGAGAATAACAATGATTGAAGAAATAAAAAACAGCGAATTTGACGATGTATTAAACAGCAAGCTTGCAGTAGTCGATTTTTCAGCCGTTTGGTGCGGTCCGTGCCAAATGCTTGCGCCGGTGCTCGAAGAACTTTCAGACGAGATGGACGGCGAGGCTGATTTCTTTTCGGCAGATGTTGACGAAAACCGCGACCTTGCATACGATTATGACATTCAAAGCATCCCTGCAATCGTAATCTTTTCAAACGGAGAAGAAGTTACAAGAACAGTGGGCTTTCAACCAAAAGAGGATATTAAAGAATTAATCGAAAGTTGTATGTGATAAGATAAATTATTGTTTATACTACAATGTGGCGAAGCCGCCACATTCTATGGAAGCCGTCCCTTTTGTCACTGCGTGACATTTCCCCACACTGTGGGGAATCACC
>CAVKLC010000091.1:0-3538 GCA_963657005.1 bacterium
TACTTCTTCGCAACCTCAATCTTCCTGACCTTTTCTTGCTTCCCTCTGACGAGGGTGATTCCCCACAGTGTGGGGAAATGTCACGCAGTGACAAAAGGGACGGCTTCCGTAGAAGGTGGCGGCTTCGCCGTCGATAGGAGAGAATGGCGAACACTGTTCGCCGCTACGAAAATCTTATCATTTTAGACTGTTTAAAATAGAAAAATCACCGTAGGGGCGAACTGCGTTCGCTCGCTAAACTATAATTTACCTTCAAAATGCAAATTTTATGTAAATTATATACATATTCGACAAAATGTAATAGAAAATGTGGAAAAATTGTGTTATAATAATTACTATATTAAAGCATTTATGCTTAGAAGTATAAGAATTTTAAATACAAAATATATTTGTCAGTGGGGGATAAAATGAAACGGCTGATTTGTTTAGCTTTAGCTTTTGTATTTTTTCTGACTACTTTTGCAATTCTCACACCTTGCGTAAATGATAAAAAGAAATTAGAGAGCGCTTCATTAATTTCTACGCAAATCAACACACTTGTCGAAAAATATGAAAGCAGGCAGGATACCCAAAACAGACTTATTGTAAATTCAAATAAGCTAAATGAAAGCTACGGTGCCGTGGCTGTAATAAAGTCACGCAATTTTCAGATTTTGCAGTTTGATTCTTTGCAAAAGTGCGAAAGCGCAAAGCGCCGGATAGATAAGCTTGGCATAAGCTGTGAAAATGATTCGTTTGCATATGTTGAAGCACAGAGTAAAGCACAGAGCAAAAAAGATATGTGGGCGATTAAAAATGTTCAGTCCGATGTTGTAAATGAATTTTTGTCGTCAAACGGAGGCTATAAAGAGGTTACTGTGGCTGTTATGGATACGGGAATAAATGCGAGCCACGAACTTTTTAATGGCAGAATAGTTGAATGTAATAAAAATTTCAGCTCAACGGGGCAGGAAAACAGCAGTGACGATGATAACGGTCACGGAACTAGCGTTGCAGGTGTTGTTGCACTCAATACGCTTGATAACATTAAAATCAAGCCGTACAAAACATTTGACAGCGACGGCAAGTGTACAAATTCTCAAATTATAGCAACACTTAATTATATTTTGAGTGAAAAAAAGTTGCCGGATGTTATCAATATGAGCTTCAGTATTCAGTCGATAGCAAGCAGTATTACCCGTGACTCGATTACCCGCCAGCTTATTTCAAAAGGTGTAACTATAGTAACTTCTGCGGGTAATAAGAGCGTTAATGCGAAGTATTATTATCCTGCAAATATCAGCGAAGTTATTACCGTTTCCGCTTCTAATAAGAAGAATGAAAAGGCAGATTTTTCAAACTATGGCAACTGCATTGACCTTGCCGCTCCGGGAACGGGTATTTATACAAGCGATAAGGACGGTACATATACTTATCAAAACGGAACATCTTTCTCTGCTCCGTTTGTTTCCGCTGCCGCCGCAACTCTGCTTATGCAAGAGGGGACGCTTGACTGTTATCAGGTTGAAGATAGGCTTTGCAATGCCGCCGTTTCTGTTTATAATGAAACTACGCAGTATGCTTGGTGCGGTGCAGGTATTGTTAATTTCAGCGGAATAATCTGCGGCGAAAAGGTTGAAGCACCGTCTTTCAGCGTTGAGCATGGCAAATATAACGAACCGTTTGAACTTGAAATTAAGTCAAATTCAAGCGATAAAGTTATGTACACGCTTGATAATACAATTCCTACCGCTAAAAACGGTATAGAATATACTGAACCTATTGAAATAGACGATGACACGCATATTATTGCCGTTGCTTATGAAAATATAAAAAAGAGTATGTACTCAGCTTCAACATATGAAATTGTTTATGACGGCAGTGATGATGATTTTGAAGTGTCTGACGACGGTGTCCTCGTTTCATATAACGGCGATAAAACCAATATTACCGTTCCTGAAATAATGAACGGAATTACAGTCAGGGCAATAGGCGATAATGTGTTTAACAGCAGCAGTCTTAAAAGTATCGTGCTTCCATATACTGTTAAGTGTATCGGCGTAAGTGCTTTTGCTAACAGCAAGCTTACCACAATTACAGCTAACGGTGTTGTTGATATTGATAACGGTGCGTTTGAGGGTTGCGAATCGCTTGTGAGCCTTAATATGCAGTCGGTTAAAACTATTGGCAACAGATGTTTTAAAAATTGTAAGTCGCTGACTGAAGTTGAGTTTGACCAAACTGTTTGCGAAATAGGAGATAATTCATTCTCGTTCACTTCGCTTTCTTCTGCGGAATTTCCTAATGTTACTTCTGCCGTTTCGGCTTTCGAGGGCACAAAAATCGTTGTTGCCTATTTACCTTTGGTAAAGAGCACATATCGCACTTTTGCCGATTGCTCGCTTCTTGCCGAGGTAAAAATGCCGAACCTTGAAGATATAGGCAATTTTACATTTTATGATTGCGCTTCGCTTAACAGTATTGATTTGGGCACAGTTAAATCGGTTGGTGCAGGTGCATTTAAAAATTCGTCAATAACATCTGCTTCGCTTCCTAATTGTGAGTTTGTTGACAGGCAGGCTTTTTACGACTGTGAATATATGACGAGTGTATCCTTGCCAAAGCTTAAAACCCTTTGCGTTGATACTTTTTCATATTGCTATAATCTTAAAAATTTAAATATTGAAAATTTGGAAAAATTTGAAGATGTTGACGAACGCTATTTTACAGACTGCATTTCGCTTACCGGTCTGTATTTGCCAAAATGCACTAACTTGGCTAATGTTTCTTGGTCAACAAGTATGCTAAGCAGTATCGCGTTTGGCACTAAGCCTAAGCTTTCGTTTATATTTGCGCCAAAGGCACTTGATGTGGCGGGCAACAGTGATGCGCCGTTTGCATACAAATGCTATAAGCTGACATATGCCGTTTTAACGAGCGCTAAGGAAATTAAAAATATTGAAAATATAAATTCAAGCGTTTGGTATCTTAATTCTTGTGCTCAAAGCTTGCCGAGTAAATCGCTTGACATCACCGTTATTGCGCCCGATAATAGTTATGCGGCAAAATGGGCAAAGGCAAATGATGTTGATTTTGTTAAGAGTTCAGAGTTTAATTTAACTGCTATTTCTTCAAGCGAACTTACATATGAAGCCGGTGGTAAAGAATATAAATTGCCCGCAAAATATGTTAAATCACTTTGGAATGCGAAGTTAACCAATTCAAAAAGAAGCGATAACACCCTTGCCGCACTCCTCGATTTTAACAATGATTCTATAATTAATGTTAAAGACTATGTGCTTATAAATAAAATATAATATAGTTAATGTAACAAAAATGGGTTGCCTCACAAAATCTGAACTGACCCAAATTGTGCAGACAGTACAAAAAAGGGAGCCTAAGGTAGAATAATTAAATTTTAAGCAACAAACTGATTTCGTTTTTCAAGCGGAGTCAGTTTTGTTTTAGTTTGAATACGGTAGTTGTTGTAGAAGTTGATGTATTCGGATATGATGAGGCGAGCCTCATCATATCCGGAAAGTTTTACTCTGTGGATACA
>CAVKLC010000092.1:0-3246 GCA_963657005.1 bacterium
GTTGTCTTTTTAATTTAGATATCCTAATATGAAATGAATATCGTAGGGGCGAATATCATTCGCCCGCTAAATTATAATTTATAGCTTTTTACCGTCGATGCTTATTGTTACAATCTGCCATGGCAAAAATTTGCCACTGTTTTTAATAGCTTGTGTAGTTGCATATTCAAGTCCGCCGCAGCAAGGCACTTCCATTCTTACAACCGTAACGCTTTTTATATTGTTTTGCCTGATTATTTCCGTTAACTTTTCGCTGTAGTCGATATCATCAAGCTTTGGACAACCGATAAGCGTGATTTTGCCTTTCATAAATTCACTGTGCATATTTGCATAAGCGTAAGCAGTGCAGTCGGCGGCAATCAGCAAATCGGCATTGTCAAAATACGGCGCATTAACGGGAACAAGCTTGATTTGGCACGGCCATTGACCAAGCTGAGAAGCCATAGGAACAGAAGCGCCGTTCTCTGTATTTTCGTGAGGTTTATTAAAAATATGCATCCTGCTTGACGGGCAACCGCCGAATATTTTTTTGCCCTCGTTTTGCTTCTTTTTCATATTTGCTTCAACCGCTTCTTTGTCGTATTCAAGCGCTTCTCTTTCAACAAAAGTTATAGCGCCGGTAGGGCACGCCGGCAAGCAGTCGCCAAGACCGTCGCAGTAATCGTCCCTCAATAGTTCTGCCTTGCCGTTCACCATTCCTATTGCATCCTCGTGGCACGCATTTGCACAAGCGCTGCAACCGTTGCACTTTTCTTTATCTATATGAATAATTCTTCTTATCATTTGAAAAACTCCTTTTTTAATTTCACACTAAGTGTGTGAACAGATTATAGCAAATAAAAATTTAAATTTCAAATGAAAATCATAAATTATTCCAAAGTAATTCATACCATATTATAAAGGCGAAACAGGGTGTATTGTGTGGTCGTCATATGGGTTAAAATGCGAAAGCTCGGTGTCGATAAGCTGCGTGCCGCGCTGTATGCAAAAGTTGCCGTATCTGTCTTTGAGCGTGTCAACTGCCGTGTTAAGTTTTTCAAGTTTTTCTCTTTTTTCGACCGATTTTGATAAATCAAATTGTATAATTTCATCGCAGTCAAAGTCTGTCATACTTATTCCAAGGCTTCTTATAGGCAGTTTCCAATCGTAATTGTCGATAAAAAGTTTCATTGCATTGTCGATAATTTCAAGACTGACATTGGTCGGTGAACTCATTTTGCATTGCCTTGTAAAAGAATTTAATTCCTTATCCCTTACATAAATTGATAGGGTAGTACCTTTTAAATTCAAATCTCTCATTCGCCTTGCTACGCTTTCGGCAAGCACGCTGAATATTATTTTAACATCTTCGTTTGTTACCAAATCTCTCGGCGTTGTTGTGGCGTTACCTATGCTTTTAACTTCTCGCTCTATATCTTTGTGCCTAACCGGTGCGTTGTCTTCGCCGTTTGCATATCTTTTCAGCATAACTCCGTTTTTACCTAGTATCTTTTTTAAAAAAGCTTCGTCCGTGTTTGCAAGTTGACCGAGCGTGTTTATTCCGTAAAAATTAAGCTTTTTTGTTGTTGCTCTTCCTATCATAATCATATCACTGCATTTTAAAGGCCAAACAATGTTTTTGTAATTTTTTCTTGAAATAACGGTTAATGCGTCGGGTTTTCTGTAATCGGAGCCAAGTTTTGCAAAAACTTTGTTAAAACTTACGCCTACACTTACCGTTATGCCTATTTCGTTTTTTACTCGTTCTTTAATCTCAAACCCTATTTTTCTTCCGCTTTTGTACCAATCACCCGTTACATCTATCCAGCTTTCGTCAAGACCGAACGGTTCAATCAAATCTGTGTAATCTTCTAAAATGTTTCTCACTCTTTTTGAAAACTCAATGTAAACAGGGAAGTTTGGTGGAACTATTATTAAATTCGGGCATTTTTGCCTTGCTTTCCATAGAGGTTCGCCAACCACTAAACCGTATTTTGATGCAATTTCATTTTTGGTCAGTATTATTCCGTGCCTGCTTTCTTCGCTTCCGCCAACGGCAACAGGTTTGTCTTTTAATTCAGGGTGTAAAAAACACTCAACACTTGCGTAAAATTTGTTGCAGTCAATATGAAGTATTTGCCTTTCCATAATCATTTCGCCAACCGTTCTATTATTATCGAACATACATTCTATAAAGAATAATAAAACAAATGTTCTACAATGTCAAGCGCCAAAATTTTAAAGTCCTTATATTATCCCTTGACGGAAATTATTTATTCCGTTATACTAATTATGTATGTAGGTAATAAAATAAAAAGGTGAAATTATGATTTATGATATCGCAGGTCTTAAAGTTGAAATGAAAAATGAAAAGGGAAGGACCGCAAAGCAGGCAATTCCTTACCTTGCTAAAAATCAGGATGAAAAAAATATAGATATAACAATCAATGTTAACGATAAACGCGTAAAAGACGCTATGGCTGAGCATCCGGAACTCGTTCAGGAAGATTGGGAATATATGCTTACCGGTTCCGATTTTTACACCGATTTAATTAATTATAACGGAATATTGCTCCATTCTTCCTGCATTGTTGTTGACGATTACGCTTATGCTTTTTCTGCCGACAGCGGTACGGGTAAATCAACCCATACCGAGCTTTGGCTTAAACATTTCGGCGATAGGGCATATATTCTTAATGACGATAAACCTGCAATTCGTTTGATTGACGGCACGGTTTACGCCTGCGGGACTCCTTGGAGCGGAAAGTATGACTATTCCACGCCGAAGGTTGTTAAACTTGCCGGTATTTGCTTTTTGAACAGAAGCGAAACTAACTATATTAAAAAGGCTGAAACGAGCAAAGCTGTTTTCAATATATTTTCTCAAACGGTGAGAAAGCTAAATCAGGCAAAGATGGAAAATCTTTTTGATGTGCTCGAGCAGATTTTTGCAAAAGTGCCTCTTTATGAACTCGGTTGTAATATTTCTGACGAAGCGGTTTTAACTTCGTATAACGCAATGAAACCTAAAGAATAACAAAAAAGAAGTGAGAGTCTATAAAAATGAACCGCCCCAGATTGTGCAGACAGTACAAAAAAGGGAGCCTAAGGTAGAATAATTAAATTTTAAGCAACAAACTGATTTCGTTTTTCAAGCGGAGTCAGTTTTGTTTTAGTTTGAATACGGTAGTTGTTGTAGAAGTTGATGTATTCGGATATGATGAGGCGAGCCTCATCATATCCGGAAAGTTTTACTCTGTGGATACA
>CAVKLC010000093.1:0-2567 GCA_963657005.1 bacterium
ATAATCTTGAATTTATAACTTTTCAAAAAACTTACACACTTTTATTGACAAAGCCTGTCAAGGCGTGGTAATCCATATGACAACGCTTTAGCCGAAAATTTCTTTTCAATACTCAAAACGGAATGTATCCACAGAGTAAAACTTTCCGGATATGATGAGGCTCGCCTCATCATATCCGAATACATCAACTTCTACAACAACTACCGTATTCAAACTAAAACAAAACTGACTCCGCTTGAAAAACGAAATCAGTTTGTTGCTTAAAATTTAATTATTCTACCTTAGGCTCCCTTTTTTGTACTGTCTGCACAATCTGGGGCGGTTCAGAACGCTACTGCCTTATTTTTATGCCTTTTTATTTGTAAATTCTCGGTACATTCGGGTTAACCATAAGCGGTGAAATTTCAACGCTTGCAGTGTCGCCGATTTTAACATCACTGCCTGTTATGTCAACCGCCGTGTGTGAAAGACCGATTTCGCCGATAACATTATATGCTTTTCCGTTTATGTTAACGGTTAACTGCTTTTTCTGCAAATAATGTTTAAACTGCGAAAGAACAGAGTGCAAATCTGCAACTTCTTTGCCTTTTTCAAGACCGAAACCGTCAAAATGACCGATAGGAACTATTGCAATTTTAGTTTCTCGCTTGGTTTTATATTGACCGTTATAACCGATAGAGTAACCAGACGGTACGGTTTTTGTTTCAATAACTTCCGCTTCCAAACTGCCGAGTCTGTTAAGCGGGTTCTTGCCGTTTGTGATAACTCTGCCCGTGAATGCCGAGCCTATTCTTACTGCGTCGAGTGTAACGCCGTCAACATTAAGCAGAGCAGGTGAGTTTGCGCAGTGAAGAATACCTACATTTTTGTCTGCTTTTTTAATTTGCTCTACTGTGTCTTTAAACATTTCAAGCTGAGACTTTGTAAGCTCACGATTGTGAAAAGCGGAAGAAAAATGAGTATAAGCGCCGCAAAAATCAAGATTTTCAAAATCATAGCATTTTATTGCGTCATCAACCTGACTTGGTAAAAAGCCGTATCTGCCCATACCTGTATCAATTTTTAAATGGCACTTTGTTTTTTTGCCGAGTTTATTTGACACCTTGTCCATAACCTTTGCCGCTTCAAGAGAACCGATTGTGGCAATGCAGTCATATTCTGCCACTATTTTTGCTTCATCTTCAATGCAAGTGGAACGCATAACAAGTATATCCTTGTCAAGCACTGTTTCACGAAGAAGTGGTACATTGTAAACTTCCGTTACCGCAAAAGTGTTAATACCGTTTTGTATAAGAATTTCGGCAAGGTTGCACATACCGAAGCCGTAGCCGTTGCCTTTAACTACGCCGATAATGTCAACACCTGCTTTTTTCTTTATAATTTCAATGTTTTCAATTAACTTGCTTTTATCTATAATATATCTGCTCATTTTATCTTATCTTTTCAAGTACCTTTGTTGCAATGTCGTAAAGCTTGTATACAGGTTTGTTGATTACATAATCGAATTCGCCTACAAATTCTTTCATATAACCGCCGAAACCGTGCTTGAATCTCCAAAGACCGTAATGTGGGTTGTCAGGGTTTTGACAGTCACCTGAAATGCCGCCGAAGTCGTAAACTTTGCAACCGCATTCCATACCCCATTTCATCATCTCCCACTGGAGCGCATAGTTAGGGTAAACATTTCTGTGCGCATTTGATGAAGCACCGTACTGATACTTCATAACATTTTGACCCCATTTTATTGCGATTGTTCCGGCAATGGCTTTGCCTTCGTAATATGCCATATAAAGCCTTGCGTCGTCGGTCATGCAGTCAAGAATTTTTTCAAAATATTCTTTCGGTCTTGTCGAAAAGCCGTCACGCTCACCGGTTTCACTCATTATTCTTACAAAATCGTCAAGCGCTTCCTTGCCGCAAATCTTAACTTCAACGCCTTTTTTAGGTGCTTTTCTTATTCTGTTTCTGTAGTCTGGCTTAAAGGTGAGCATAAGTTCGTCCTCGTTCATACCGTTATAGTCGAAGCAGTAAACAAACCTCGGCTGTACATTTTCAAAGTCCATACAACCCGGGTTAAGTTCAATAAAGCCCTTTTGCAAAAGATGCTTCTTGTAAGCCTCGTTTTGAATAACAATTTCAGGGTCGATTTTGATGCAATAAGCTTTGTATTCCTTGCCGAGTTCAAGAAGCGCATTAAAAAGTTTGTCAAATATGTCAAAATCGTTTTCGTCGCAAACAAAGCCGCGGCAGCAGTACATAAGCGAATTTTTAATAACGGGAATCGAACGGATAAGCACGGATGCAGAACCCTTGATTTCTCCGTTATCGTCTTTAAGCATTACTGCTTCAAACTTCCACGCACTTTTAACTTTTGCCCATTTGCTTGAATGTTGAAAAAGTCCCTTTGGGTGCTTTTTTATAAAGTTTTCATATTCTTCTAAATTATCTTTATTTACTCTTACTATCATAATTTTAATTTGCTCCGTAAGTTTTTATTAATATATTTATTATATAGCCCTGAGCAAAACGCCGAAAGGCGCATAAACAAAGGGAAATCAGGGCAATAA
>CAVKLC010000094.1:0-2401 GCA_963657005.1 bacterium
TCCAACGCTTTTTGCCTTGCACCAAGCTCGGCAGTTTTATTTTTACTGAAGTTTTTTATTTCCCCCGGTAGAACCGGGGGTTATTTCTTTGCTGAAGAACAACAGCAAAAAGGTACTGCAAAAACGCAGTACCTTTTGTTATTTATATTGAATTAAAGCAAGCTTGCAACGAGGTCGCCCATTTGAGAAGTGTTAACAGCTTCAAAGCCGTCCTCGAAAATATCAGGAGTTCTTGCCTTGGTAAGTGCAACATCAACTGCATTTTCAATAGCGTCGGCAGCCTCAGCCTCACCAAAAGTATAGCGAAGCATCATAGCGCCGCTGAGGATAGTAGCAAGCGGGTTAGCCTTGCCTTGACCTGCAATATCGGGAGCAGAGCCGTGGATAGGTTCGTAAAGACCGAATGTACCCTCGGCAAGAGAAGCGGAAGCAAGCATACCGATTGAGCCTGAAATCATAGAAGCTTCATCAGAAAGGATATCGCCAAAAATGTTTGAAGTAACAATAGTATCAAACTGGTTAGGGTTACGAACGAGCTGCATTGCGCAGTTGTCAACATACATATAAGAAACCTCAACCTCAGGGTAGTCCTTAGCTGTTTCTTCCATAACTTTTCTCCAAAGTCTTGAAGAATCAAGAACATTAGCCTTATCAACGCAGGTGAGCTTTTTGCCACGCTTCATAGCGTATTCAAAGCCTGCCTTAACAATTCTCTTAATTTCAGGATATGTATAGCGTTCTGTATCATAAGCACCTACAACACCGTTTTCTTCATATGTTCCGCGGTCTCCGAAATAGATACCGCCTGTAAGTTCACGAACAATAAGTATATCAAGACCGTCGCCTATAATTTCTTCTTTAATAGGGGAAGCGCTCTTGAGAGGAGCAAAAATCTTTGCAGGGCGAAGATTTGCAAAAAGACCCAAATCTTCACGAATTGCAAGAAGACCTTTTTCAGGACGGTTGTTACCCGGCTGGCTGTCCCACTTAGGTCCGCCTACTGCGCCGAGCAAAACCGCGTCGGAAGCTTTGCAGGCATTAGCTGTTTGCTCAGGATACGGCTTGCCGTATTCATCAATAGCGCAACCGCCCAAAAGCTGATAGTTATAATCAAAGCTAAAGCCGAACTTTTCGCCTGCTTTGTCAAGCACTTTTATACATTCGTCAACGATTTCAGGGCCGATACCGTCACCCTTTAATACTGTAATTTTATAATTTTTCATATTTTACCTTTCTGTTATTGTATATTAATGGGCAAACAATGTTCGCCCCTATGCAAAACTGTTTAAATCAGCCTAACAATATGTTATTCATTTATCGCAATACCGTTGCAGTAATACCAAATACTGCAACAAATATTATACAAAAACCTAAAAGGATAATCAACACCTTAATTTTGTTTGAAACTTCATCAAGCGTTTTGCACTTATTTGATTTAACCAAGGCCACAAGAAAGACAAGGCAAATCAAAGAAAGACCGCCAAATATAATTGCGATAATGCTAAATATAGTTTTCATATTATCACCATGCTGTCACATCTTAACAGCTTTCATACGAAGCCTTACATAATCAACAAACCACTTACCGTTTTTGAAAAGCACAGGCTTGCAAATTTTCACCGCATCTTTAATTATATTGTTTTTGATTTGATTGTCAATATTTTCAAAAGCGGACAGACAAAACATATTTATCCAATTGATAAGCCCGTCATCGCCGTTTTGCTCGGTCGGGCGGTCAAAAAGAGTTGCAAACTCCACCCTAAAGCCGTACCTTTCAAGAAGCGGTGCGAACTCACCGACCGACTTAAAATTGAATTCGTTTTTGTAGCGCTTGCCGTATTTTTCAAAAGATTTTGCCAAAGCCGAATGAACCGTTTGGGCACAGCCTTTACCGCCGAATTCAAACACAAGTTCACCGCCCGATTTTAAATTATCGGCAATATTTTCAACAAGCGCCGCTTGGTCGTTTATCCAATGAAAAACAGCGTTTGAAAAAATTGCATCCGCCTTTTTTGAAAGTTCAAATTTGCAGGCGTCGCCGAGCATAAATTCAATATCGGGATGAAGCGAGGTTGCCGTTTCAATCATTTGCTCGGATGAATCAATACCGACAACATCATATCCTTTTTCTTTAAGCTTTTCGCTCAAAGCGCCGTTGCCGCAACCGAGGTCAACGACAAAGCTCCCCTTTGGCACGGTGATTAAATCAACAACATCTTCGCCGTACTTGTGTACAAATTTAAAATTATCGGTATAATTTTTGGCATCCCAATTATTTTTCATAATTAATTTATCTCTCCTATCGACGGCGAAGCCGTCACCTTCTACGCAAGCCGTCCCTTTTGTCACTGCGTGACATTTCCCCACACTGTGGGGAATCACCCTCGTCAGAGGGAAGCAA
>CAVKLC010000095.1:0-2157 GCA_963657005.1 bacterium
ATAGAAAAATCACCGTAGGGGCGAACTGCGTTCGCTCGCTAAACTATAATTTACCGTTAAAAATCAAATTCAGTTTTAATCAAATCAGCGTTTTTTTCTACAAAATCATCTATCATTTTTGGTGTAACATATTTATAATCTAAGTCTTGATAATTGCAGTTTGAGTACCACTCTATGATGAATTGCATTTTCTTATTTATTTCACCGTTCTTATACCACTCGGGATATGGTTCATTAAAGCCGTCGCTAGACTTAAAAATCTCAAAAGTTGGGCTTACATTATTTTTTACAAACATAAAGTCAATATTGTTTCGTTCAAGCTTAACCCTCTTGCTCAAGTCTTCATTGTACCGAAAATCACCATACTTTTCTTCAATCGGCATAAAGATATTTTTTGCAAATACACAATCGGTAAAAAGATGAATAGAATAAGCCAAAAAGAACGACTTTTTCTTCAAATCTTTTTCATTAGCTACATAATGTTCATAGACATATTTGTGGTTACAGTCGTTTTTTTTTTGAATATTCAAACTCTTTTGTAAAATGGGTAACGCCGCTCGGCGGCTTATATATCCCGTGCAGCTTTACCTGAATACCGCAATCGGGTGCAATAGTACCAATAGCAAAATATTGCTTGTCAATATTATCAATTTTATCAATTATTTTATCAGCAACTCTAAAATGATTTATCCAAGTCGGCATAATTTCACATTAATTTATTTTTTATAAATTGTTAAATTTAATACTGTTATTTTCGTCAGCGACTATATCGCAAATTTTTTTGGCAACATCGTCTATACTCATATTAGATGTATCAATTTTATAAGACGGCATATTTTTGTAATAATTTTTCTGATAATACAAACTTCGTTTCAATTCGCTGTCGTCCCTATCTTCATAATTACAGCGTTCTATGATTCTGTCAGTCAACGAAATGTTATCGGCTTGCAAAGTAATTACAAAACCATTAATTTTGTTTAAATTTATATTTTGTATAATTTTCCGCAACAATTCATTTTTATGTATAACCCAACAGAATATGACATCTTTAACTTCTCTGTTAAGCAAATAATTATTAAGCAAAGAAGTTATATTTTCAATATATAAATTTTTAATTTCATCAGTTAAAGGCGCATTAAATTTGCAACACCAATCACCGTCAATAAAAGCAGAATTAGGGATAGATTTGTTCAATGATTGACCGACAGAAGATTTGCCGACACCCATTGTGCCATTGATTATAATAAGTCGCTTCATATTAAATTCATCTCACAATTATCAGATTATATTATTTATTATAAAACAAATAAAAAATCAAAGCAACAATATTATTCAGTAGCATCAAAGATTATTTCATCATCCATTTCCTTATCTTGTGGTGTTATTTCTTTACGCTTGATGAAAAGTAATCTAAATATCTTACGGGCAATCGGACCTACAATAAAAATTTGAAGAGGTAAAGCCATAATAAAATTTTTGCAATAGCAAGTTAAATACTGCGGTAAAAACTGTGTTGTGAAACCGTATGATTTATAAAGACCGATAATACTTGCAAATGCAACCTGAAAAAGAACGGTAAATATTTGAATGGTGACGATGATAAGAATAGGTCTGTCACCTTTTTCAACAATTTTAAAAGCGCATTTTTGAGCAAGCTTAGATGAAATAAAGTACGCACATATGAAAATTATTACATATTCTATCCACATACCTTTAATTGCATATAAAAATGTTAAATTTGAAAAATAACCACTCGAAAGTACAACATTATAAACAGTCATAAAGTAAACCATTCCAAAAGCGGTGAACGCAGTGAAAAATATAGATTCAATTTTTGTTTTAGGCATATAATAATAACTCCCTTCAAATAAAAAAAGACAATAAAAGCTGCCTATCCGTCTGACAATGGATAAGCGACATTTATTGTCTTTTATACCTATTATATTGACTTTTCTAAGAAAAAAGCAAGTCTTAATTGACTTGCTTTTTTGTGGCTCCCCCAACTGGGCTCGAACCAGTGACATCATGATTAACAGTCATGCGCTCTACCGACTGAGCTATGGAGGAATGTATAAACCCTGCATCAAAAGATACAGGGTAATGTCGGCATCACCTATTTTTCCGGGAGGCTGCCCTCCGAGTATTTTCGGCACAGAT
>CAVKLC010000096.1:0-2149 GCA_963657005.1 bacterium
GCATATCGTTTGCGTTTAAGTAGAGCGGATGACCGCCCAGCTGGTACATGCCAACCTCAAAGGAAATCCGCGTTCTGGTCGAGGACTTGGTAAAAATCATACCGAGCGACTTGCCCTTTAAAATCGGGTGCGCAATCCCGGCCTTGGTCTCCTTCTTCAGCCGGATCGCAAGATCCAGCAATGCGTGAAATTCCTCTGTTGTAATATCGTGAATGCTGATAAAATGTTTCATACTTTAACCCCTCTCCTCATCTGTGGTAGTGTCAAACAGACACCCCTGTTTTATATATTTTAACTCTCGTTAAAACCTTAATTTTAGGGAAGTTTCACGATTTTTGCATAAAAATATAGCAATAACCTCCCTTTTGCTGTATAATTGAGTTGCATACTTCAATTAAATGAACAGTCCAAAAGGAGACTATTGCTATGAACTCTATTATACACTATTTACTTATACAAAATCAATACCTTTTGCAAATAATTTCATTTCTTTTTAAATTTATCTGCAAATTTATACCATTGAAGCAATTTTCTTTTGATGATTCGCATTCGCCCGAATATCAAAAATTCAAAATCGATATGCCTCCGCGCATCGTTAAACACGAGGTATGGCATTACTCCGATTACATACCCTACATCAAAGCAAGATACGGTGTCGACATTAAACCGGTTAAACGCCGCAAGCCCTGCGATATACCCAATGACACCGTTTGTCCTTGCTGTAATGCTCCCAAGGATTATCTTTACAAAAACAACGGTTCCAAGGGTCAGCTTTTTTGCAAAGTTTGCTTAAACAAGTTCAGCCCGGAAGAATCAAGATTCACAAAACTGCACTCTCTTCGCTGTCCTTATTGCAATCATATTCTTGTTCCCAAGAAAGACCGCAAGCATTTTACCGTTCATAAATGCGTCAACAAGAAATGCTCCTATTACCTCCAAAACCTCAAAAGGGTTAAGAAACAAGACCTTGATGAGCCATACGGCAAAAACAAATACAAGCTTCACTACTTATACAGAGAATTCAACATTGACTTTTTCAAGATGGACATTAGTTCATTGCCTAAAAATGCGTCTTCTCTGCGTTTCAGAAAACAAAGCGCTCATATTATGGGTTTGTGCCTTACATATCATGTCAATCTCGGCTTATCTTTAAGAAAAACCGCTCAGGCTTTGCGTGATATTCACAATATCCGTATATCTCATACAATGGTTGCAAACTATGCTAAAACAGCCGCATTGCTTGTCAAGCCTTTTACGGATAACTTTAATTATCCTAAATCCGACACATTTGTCGCTGATGAAACATACATAAAAGTCAAAGGCGTTAAAGGTTATCTTTGGCTCATCATGGACGCTGTTTCCCGTTCTGTTATCGGTTACAGAGTTTCTGATAACCGCGGTGTCGGACCCTGTATTTTAGCTATGCGTATGGCTTTTAAGAATATTGTGAAGCTGCCGAAAGCTTTTAAGTTTATCGCTGACGGTTACCCCGCTTATCCTTTGGCTGCACAGCAGTTTGCTTTAAACAAGGATAATCCTCTCAATTTTGATATTACTCAAGTAATCGGATTAACCAATGACGATGCGGTTTCAAAGGAATTCAGACCGTTTAAGCAAATGGTTGAACGGCTTAACAGAACCTTTAAAGCTTCTTATCGCTGTACCTGCGGTTATGACAATTTTGATGGTTCAAACTATGCCGTTGCCCTTTGGGTGTGCTACTACAATTTCCTCAGACCGCATAAGTTCAACAGCTATCGGGTACTTAACAAAGTCGATATGCTCGAAAGCGCTGATACTATGCCGGGCAAATGGCAGCTGCTAATTTATCTCGGTCAGAAAACCGTTTTAAATATCCAATCGAGGCAGGCTAACGCATAATTTGTTCTTAGATTTTGAACCCGAGGCAAATGCAGTCACAAAATCTTTGATTTTGCTTGCCCTTTACAGTGTGGTAAAACAATGCTACACTGTTTTTGCCGACGGTAAATTTCAATTTGTTCTTGAGTTTCTCACCGTCGGCACGATTTTTTAAGCATTGTTTTGCCTAAACTGTCAAGGGTGACGACAGGTTTTCGCATACTTCATTTTTCATATGCTACTTTACACTACCTACAATGGATTGGTTTGTATTTCCATTATAACAGAC
>CAVKLC010000097.1:0-2032 GCA_963657005.1 bacterium
TAGGGCTTTATTTTTGTGTCCTTTTTATGGCTCGTTTTCCTTTTCTTTCACACTAATCTCCTTTATATCAGTATAGTATTTTTCGTCAAAAAAATACGCTTCCGCCTCAAATTGAGACGAAAGCGAAAATTTCCGTGGTACCACTCAAATTGCATTAATATTTAATGCCACTCAAATCTTTAACGCAGATATACGGACAAAGCTACTTCGTTTCACCCTGCCGGCTCAAAAGCTACCTTCACCCGCATCATCTATGCCCTCTCACCTAACGGGCACTCTCTGAAAGAATAAACAGATTACTCCTCTTTTTCAAAGCCGTTTAATATGCAAATATATTAGCAAAAAAATAATGAAATGTCAAGTTGATAAATTACTGCTGAGGTTTATATTCCTTGCCTGTAATATAGTCGAGCGAAATTTCAACAACACAAAGCGATTTAAAGAAAGCATCAACTTCTTTCTTTATTTCATCATCGCTGAAAGGAACATATTTTTTTGCAAGGGCAGTGACAGCTTCTCGCTTTAATTTATCGTCAACAACTTCCTTGGCATTACCGAAAGCGATTACGCTTTTGTAATAAGTTGTGTACTTTTCAGGTATAACTTTTTCTTCATTTACAATGCAAAATGAAACCTTGTTGTTTTCGCTAATTGCATCAATCTTATGTCCCGACTTTGCACAGTGAAAATAGATTTTATCATTATAATAAACAAAATTAAGCGGCACGACATAAGGATATCCTCCGTCACCTATAACCGCAAGTGTGCCGTAACTTGCGCTGTTTAATATTTCTTTAACCTGTTCATCAGACATCTGCTGATGGCTTCTTCTCATTTTTCTAAACATAAGTTCACCCCATTAACCAAAGAAAAATAATAAAACCAAAACTATAACCGCAATTATTCCAAGACAAACAAAAAACTTAATCGCTCTGTGAACTGCATCAAAAGTATTGGTAGGCATAATTTGGAAAAATGCGTATTTAAACGGTTCTTTAACCTTGTTACCAACAAGATTTTTAAACCTGAGGTCGTATGTATCAAAACTTCCGTCTTTTTTAAGTTCAATAACTCTGACACCCCTATCCTTACCCGGTCCGTAAACATGGAAGCCTGCGCCCTGAGTATAGCCAAGGTCGATACCGTCAACCTTACCGTTGAAAGAGTTATTATGATCGTGACCGAAATATACACCGAGAACCTCACCCTTTTCCTTAAAAGCGTCAAATTCGCCGCTGTTAACCTGCGGGTCAGCCGGTGATTCTTTCATAAAGCCGTCTTTATTAACTTTATCATTATTAAGAACATAAAATCTGTTTGCATGCGTTCTGAAACCACGCACAGCACCTTTAGTATTCTTCTTAACCTCGGTTAAAAGCTCAAACACTTCGCAAAGCGGAATATGCTGAATTACAATAGACGGAATTAACCTGCCGTATTCCTTTTCATAGCTGTCGCGGGTATTTCTGTACCATTCAATTTGATTTTCGTGAACATTGTCGTAACCGATATCAAGATTTGAATGGCTGTCAATAAGATAAAGTAAAAATTTAAGCTCGTCGCCGTCTTTAATCTCTATGCAGTGGTTTGCACAGCCGTCGATACCCTCGGCGCTTTCACCCACAAAATAATCAAATTCTTTATAAATTTCAAACTGTTCTTCATTGCTTAAACCTACCTGCCTGTCATGATTGCCGAAGCAAACAGTAAACGGAATTTTCCTGTTTTGGCAAGGCTTTGTAAGAATATCAAGCGAATTTCTAACAGCTTCCCTATTGCCTTTAAAAGTAGTTTTGCCCCAAATTTGGTCGCCCGAATAAACAACCAAATCAGGTTCTTCCCTATCAAGTGCGGCATTTATCAAATCAAGCGTATCGGGACTGATTTTTTTACCTTCCTGAGTATCCGCTATTTGTAATATCTTAAAACTTTCGTTTTTGAAATTCAGCATTTCATCACCTCGGTATATTATTTTAACATAGCCCTGAGCAAAACGCCGAAAGGCGCATAAACAAAGGGAAATCAGGGCAAT
>CAVKLC010000098.1:0-2031 GCA_963657005.1 bacterium
CCTGACATTATCAGAACTTAATACCGTTTCGGATTTATCATCTTCATCTCCACCAAATATTAAAACCCTACATAGTACCTAACTATGCAGGGTTTTACTTATGTTTGCGTACTGTTCGCTACTACATACTGTATTACGGTTGGTAACAAGTTGGTAGCACTTCGGTAACAAATGTTTTATATATGAATTAATTTTTATTCAAATATTTATTGATTTTTCAAGCAAAGTGTGATACAGTTAAATTGCGTGGTTCGAGTGTTTACACTCCTACTAAAAGACCTTTCGGCTACTCAAATAGCTGAAAGGTCTTTTTATTATAAATCAAAAGAAATATATTTTTGTGTTGAATATAATTTTTATTGCAAGTATTGTTTGGTAGTCTGTGATGATACATTAACACAAGCGTTACAAAAACAGCAAGAATAAATCTAATAAGATAGTAAAATATTCATTATATTCAAATTCTAAATAAAACTATTGCCATTACAAACAAAATTGTATATAATACAGTAGCTTAAAAATTAGGTTGACAAAATAAATCACAATTTGAAAGGAACCATATGATAACCTCAAAAGAAATTGAAAAAAATTACATAGAAATCGGCTACAGCAAATGCAATATGAATATAATCAAATGTTTTATTTTATCTATCCTTGCGGGTATGTTTATTGCGTTTGGCGGGCTTGGTGCTTCGATAGCATCGTGTACGATTGATAACCCATCTCTTGCAAAACTTATTCAAAGTATCGTCTTTCCTGCCGGTCTTGCAATGGTGATTGAAATCGGCGCTGAACTTTTTACAGGCGATTGCCTTATAACAATATCGGTTCTTGAAAAAAGAACGAGCGTGCTAAAATTTATCAAAACTCTTATAGTTGTTTATATCGGCAATCTTGTCGGCGGTTTGATTTTATCTGCGCTTGCAGTGTACGGTCACACATTGTCTGCGTTTGACGGTGCGCTTGCGCAAAATTTGGTTGATGTTGCACTGAAAAAATGCGAAATCAGCTTCGGTGATGCAGTAATAAGAGGCATTTTGTGTAATATTTTGGTGTGCCTTTCTGTTTGGATGACGATGACGACTAAAAGCGCAGCAGGTAAAATCGTCGCTTTGTTTTTGCCGATTATGGTGTTTGTTATCTGTGGCTTCGAGCATAGCGTGGCAAATATGTTTTATATTCCGACCGGCATTATGACTGCTAAAGAATACGGAATTGATGCCGACGGTTTGAATTGGTATAACTTCTTTATCACTAACGAACTTCCCGTAACAATCGGTAATGTTATCGGTGGAATCGGCGTCAGCTTAACCCTTTGGTTTGCACATAGGCAGAAAAGTAAATAAATTATAAAAACGCCTTCCAAGTCTTTTGACCTGAAAGGCGTTTACTGTTTTTATAAATCAATCGAAACATTTTGCTTAGGCAGGGTGTTGAAGTATTCAACCATTTTTCTTGCCATATATGGGTCACCTGTAGCATTAAATGCGATATATTTAACCGATTTTTCGTCTTTGCTTTTGTAGGTGAAAATTATATATGAAGTGAAAGAAGTGTTTGTTTTTTTCTTTGGCTGACTGCCGATTATTGCACCGGGAGTGCCGAAAAGAACAGTGCCGGCTATAGCTTTTTTCTTGCTTGTAACATATTCGGTTGTTGTTTCGTAATCTCTTTTTATGCTCAAATCAATTAGATTTTCAATCGGCAAATTGTAATTTGAACCGTTAGCGTAAAAACAATTTTATTGTCGTACCAATAGCATTTTACATTTGTCCCACTTGCAATAGGTAAACCGCTTATGTGAGTAAAAACGGCAGACATCCAAATACCTGTCTTTTGCTCTTGTCTTATTATTTCTTTGTCGCGCTTTTTCTCTGCTGCGCCGTGAATTAAAAAGATAATTATAAGTGCAATAAAGAAAATTGCAATTCCTAAAATAATATAAGAAAAAGTATCATCACTATTCATAATTATTCCTTGTATGATATAGTCAGAAACTAAATCATACCCTTTCATTTATTTACGCTTAAC